>CANQYV010000032.1 GCA_947628165.1 uncultured Clostridia bacterium
GCGCCCGTTTTTCTTATACGCGAGGCGTATCGCGATCGACGTGTCCATGTTGCCCGTGAAGTCTATATATCCGACGGCGCCGCCGTATATGCCGCGCTTGTTCCCCTCGAGCTCGCCGATAAGGCGGCACGCGCGTATCTTCGGCGCGCCCGAGAGCGTCCCCGCCGGCAGCACCGCCTCGACGGCGTCGAGGGCGTCCTTGTCATCTCTTACTTCGCCGCGCACGGTCGAGCCGATGTGCATGACGTGGGAGAAACGCTCGATCGAGTGGAGCTTTTCGACCTTCACAGTACCGAATCGGCTTATCCGTCCGAGGTCGTTGCGCCCGAGGTCAACGAGCATATCGTGCTCGGCGAGCTCCTTTTCGTCGTGCAGAAGCTCGTCTTCAAGCGCGGCGTCCTCCTCGTCCGTCCTGCCGCGCGGACGCGTCCCCGCGAGCGGGAACGTGTGAAGTACGCCGTCCTCGAGCCTGACGAGAGTTTCGGGCGAGGCGCCCGCGACCTCGACGTCGGTGCCGGAAAAGTAGAACATATAAGGCGACGGGTTGACGGTGCGGAGCACGCGGTACGCGTTGAGCAGGCTGCCCTCAAACGGGGCGGAGAGCCTGTTCGAAAGGACGATCTGGAAGATGTCGCCCTCGCGGATGTGAGCCTTCGCGCGCTCGACCATGCCGCAGTAGCGCTCCCTGTCAAACAGTGGCACAAGCTCGCCGCAGAGCCTGCCGCCATCCTTTTTCTGCTCGCCCGAGACGAGCAGCTCCCGCATTGATGAGAGGTCCGCCTTTGCTTTTTCGTAAAGGTCGGGGAGCGCGCCCTCGTCCGCGAGCGGGATGTTGACGATAAGTGTTATCTTCTGCCTCACGTTGTCGAAGGCGATGACACGCTCGAAGAGCATGATGTCGACGTCGCGGAAGTGCTCCGCATCCTCGACGGGGCATTTTGCCGTCGGCTCGTGGTAGAAGAGGTAGTCGTAGGAGAAATAGCCTACGAACCCGCCCGTGAACGGCGGCAGCGTGTCAAACCGCGGGCTTCTGCGCCGCGCGAGGTGCGCCCTTATCTCGGCTGACGGGTCGTCGGTTTTGAAGCGATGCCCGCCGACGCTCATCTCGCCGTCAAGGCAGGTGATCTCGAGCGTCGGATCATAGCCGAGAAACGTGTAGCGCCCCCACTTTTCGTTCTGCTCGGCAGACTCGAGAAGAAACGTGTGCGTCGAGACGGCCTTCAGCTTCCGCAGCGCCTCCGTCGGCGTGCATATGTCGGCGAGAAGCTCGCAGGAGACGGGGACGACGTCGTATTTTCCCTCCGATGAGAGAAGCAGCTCCCGTATCTCGTCGAGCGTAGGTCTGTATTCCATTTGATTTTCCGCCTTTTCCCTTATTTTCGGTAACAAAAAACGCCCCGGCAGTGAAAGCTTCACTGTCAAGGACGAATAGAACTCTATCCGCGGTGCCACCTTGAATTCACGGCAGTGCCGTGCGCTTGTAAACAGGATACCGTCATATCCCGGGCAGCTGACGTGTGCCCCAATAACGTCGCCGAATACTCCGCCTTAAAAAAGCGTTTCCTCGAGCGCCCTCCGCGGTCCATTTGATGACGTGTTTTTCACCCGACTCTCAGCGCCGCGGGCTCTCTGTGGAAGCATCGCCACCGTTATCTCCGCATCAACGGTTTTTTGTATTTTGTCAATTCTACCACACAGCGCGCCCCGCTGTCAATAGAAAACGGCGATTTTTTTGAAAAGGAAAAATATGTCCCGCCTGCCGGCGGCACGGTCTTTTATATTGACAAGACATTCCTTTATATTGTATAATTATTCTTGTGTTAGAATGCGGTATGCCGCGATCCTTCGGCATGCGCGCAAAAAGGGGAAGAGGACAGTCGACTATGGATACAACCGAGCGCAGAAATCCCGTTTTGACCGGCGAATTTGCCGATCCCGACCTGCACCGCTTCGGCGGCAGGTATTATATTTATCCGACGACGGACGGGTATCCCGGCTGGAGCGGATGGCAGTTTCACTGCTTCTCGTCGGACGACATGAGGTCGTGGCGCGACGAGGGCGTGATACTCGACGTTAAAAACAGCGAGACGGACGGAGAAAAGAACGAAAACGGCATCCCCGGCGTGCCGTGGGCGGTCGGCTCCGCGTGGGCGCCGACGATAGGCGAGCGGGACGGGAAGTATTACTTCTACTTCTGCGCCAAGCGGCCCGACGGCACGTCCTGCATCGGCGCCGCATGCGCCGACTCGCCGACGGGACCGTTCACCGCGTGCCCCGAGCCGCTCATAACGCCCGAGCTCTGCCGCGACATGGCGGGGATACACGGCGGGCAGACTATCGACCCGTCCGTCTTTGAGGACGGCGGCAGGTTCTATCTTTTGTTCGGCAACGGATACGGCGCGATCGTCGGGCTCGCGGACGACATGACGTCGGTCCTGCCCGGCACGATGCACCGTTATGACGGCACATACGACCTTCGCGAGTCTATAATTGCCGTGAAGCACGGCGGAAAATACCACTTTACCTGGTCGTGCGACGACACGGGGAGCGAGAATTATCACATAAACTACGGCACGTCGGACACGCTTTACGGGAGGATAGAATACGTCGGCACGCTGCTCGAAAAGCGGCCCGAGGAAAATATCCTCGGCACGGGACATCATTCGATACTCCATATTCCCGAGACAGACGAATACTACATATGCTACCACCGCTTCGCAACGCCGCTCGGACGGTACCGCGAGGGGCTCGGCTTCCACCGCGAGACGTGCATAGACAGGCTGACGTTCGACTGTCGGACGGGCCTCATGGAAAAAGTTATACCCACAAACTAAAATATAAAGAGGTGCAAAAAATGAAGTCTGCAAGGTTAGTCACAAAGCTCCTGTCGGCGCTTCTCGCGTCGGCGATGCTTTTGCCGTTTGCCGCGGGCTGCGGTCCGAAGGACGGAGGCGAGCCCTCCGGCACAGGCGACGTAACAGGCGCCGGGTCGACCGCCGCTCCGGATGAAACGGGCGCCGAGAACCCCGGCGGCGAGGGAGCCACGGCAATGTATCAGGGCAAAACGGAGGTGACGGAGCTCCCCGAGCTCTCGGTCAAATCCCCCGACGGGCAGACGGAGGTAAACGTCTGGATCAGCAAGAAGGGCGCCCTCTACTATTCCGTCACCGCGAAGGGCAAGACGGTGATCGAGTGCTCCTCGCTCGGCATGGCGGCGCGCGGCGGCAGCCTCGTGAACAACCTCTCGGTAGTCGAGGGCACGGCGGCAAAGCGCGAGATAAACGAGACATACAAGATGGTGACGGGTCCCGCCGCCGAGGCGGAGGACCACTGCATGGAGAGCCGATTCACGGTGAAGAACGACTCGGGCTCGTGCGACATCGTCATCCGCGCGTTCGACGACGGAATTGCGCTGAGATATGAAAACGTCAGGATCGGAGACGACGACGAGATCACGGTCAGCGACGAGAGGACCGAGGTCGTGCTCCCCTCCGGGTCGTCGACCTGGGGCTTTGAGCCGACGGGCACATACGAGGGTGAGTTCACGAAGCGGACGATGGCGCAGCTCGCGTCGTTCGCCGGCAGGCTCTGCACGCCCGTGCTCGCCAACTCCGGCGACTTCTGGATGCTGTTTACGGAGGCCGCTGTCCTCAACAACAACGGCGACTTCTGCGCGAGCACGCTTGAGAGCAAGCAGGGCTCGGCGGTCCTGAACTGGAGCTTCGGCGTCGACCGCGACAACAACGACAAGGGCGCGCTCGGCGAGCTCGGACGCCCCGGCCACTTCAACATAACGAGCGTCAAGACGAGAAACGGCTTCTCAACGCCGTGGCGCGTCGCCGTCATTTCCGACGATACGGCAAAGCTCGCGCTCTCGACGATAGTGACCGACCTGAACCCCGATCCCGACCTCGAGCTTTACGCCGATACCTCCTACATCAAACCGGGCAGAGTTGCCTGGAGCTGGTGGGCTGAGGAAGGCGAACAGGGCAACTACGACAAGCACGTCGAGTACATAGACTTCGCCGCCGAGAACGGCTGGGAGTACGTTTGCCTTGACGCGAACTGGCGTGCGTTCGAGGGCAGGCTTTCAAATCTCTGCAAGTACGCAAAGGAAAAGGGCGTCGGCATCTTCGTTTGGGTCAACTATCTCGACCTCATGAACGAGCGGTCGATGGAGACGCTCATCTCCAAATGGGCGAAGGCGGGCGTCGTCGGGCTCAAGACCGACTACTTCGAGTCCGACGCGCAGAACGTTCTCGAGGTCATGAAAAATACGGCGGTATGCGCCGCCGAGAACAAGCTGATGGTGCTCTTCCACGGCTGCGTCATCCCGTTCGGCGAGCAGAGAACGTATCCTAACGTCGTCTCATATGAGGCGGTCCAGGGCGAGGAAAACCACAAGTGGTCGGCAGTCCCCACTATCGCAAACTGCCTCATGTATCCGTTCACGCGCAACGTCTGCGGTCCTATGGACTATACGCCGGTAGCGATGAGAATGCCCGCGAACGACTCGACGACGTGCTTTGAGCTTGCGATGCCGGTTGTTTACGAATCGGGGCTCCAGCACCTCGCGCACGCGGCGTCGGTGTATAAGACATACGCGGGTCTCTCGTTCCTCAATAATCTGAAGGTACAGTGGGACGAGAGCAAAATGCTCGAGGGCGTCCCCGGAGAATATGTGACGATGGCGCGCCGCGCCGGCGAGGACTGGTACATAGGCTCGATGACGCTGAAGTCCCGCGCGCCGAAGGTCACGCTCGACTTCCTCGGCGACGGCGAATATAACGCCTACATCTATGAGGACAGCGAGGACGGGCGCAGCCTCGTCATTTCGGAAAAGAAGGTGAAGAAGGGCGACACGCTCGAAATTCACGACCTGCTCGACCGCGGCGGCGTCGCCGTGCTCATCACGAAGAAAACCGTCGACACGAAGGTCGAGGCGGCGGAACAGAACGACCCCGGCTTCACTTACATCGAGGCTGAGGACAGCAAAAACAAGCTCTCGGGCGACGCGCGCATAAGCAACGCGCCCCTCTGCTCGGAGATGAAGAACGTCGGCTATATCGGACAGGGCGCCGGCAACACGCTGACGGTAAAGGTCAACGTTGAGAGCGCGGGCGTTCATAAGCTCCGCATCTGGTATTGCAGCGCCGAGACGAGAAGCCTTACGCTCTCGGTAAACGGCGGCATCGTGACGGTTTCGGGTCTCAACAGCGGCAGCTGGTCAAGGCCCGCGATGAAGGAGGTCGAAGTCGAGCTCGCCGCGGGCGAGAACACGATAGTCTTCTCAAACTCTGCGGCATACGCGCCCGACATCGACAAGATAGCGGTCTCCGTCGACAAGGTAGGCTGATAAAAAAGGTCAGGCTCCGCCCGGTGGGCGGAGCCTTTCCACCGGGCGGAGCCTTTCCACCGGCGGAGCATTTCAAACAGACCACACAACACAAAAGACCCGGCGGGAATGAACCGATCCCGCCGGGCGCTTTTTTGTTTGCTTCTGATCAGGTCCCGATCATTTACATCTGCTGCTGCTGATTTCCGTAGACTGCGCGGTTGTAGCTGTCGAAGATGTAGTTGCCGTTTCTTATGACGTAGTAAAGAGCGACATATGAGCCGATGCCGCAGACGCAGACGCCGATGACGTACCAGAGCAAAAGCGTCGTGCCGCTTTCCTGAATGTTGAGACCGTAGCGCGGACCGTTATTCTGAATGCGGTTGCCGAGCTTGTAGATCCAGTAAAAATAATAGAGCCCGCACGTCACAATGCCGAGGATGACAACGAGCAGATACTCGGGCGTGCTGTCTCCGTCGCCGTCACAGGCGCGGTTGATGTCGTTCGTGAAGTCCATCCAGAAGAAAATGCCGTAAATACCGCAGGTGATGATGTTCAAAAGAATGAACTTTACGAAATCGCGTTGCTTCATCATGAGCCATGTCCTCCGAAAAATGAAATAATGTACTTAATTGATTTTACCACAAAACCGCCCTCGGGGTCAATAGCCGTTATGGGGTCAGACGTGAAAAAAATGCGGAAAAAATAGACGGAGAAGAATAAAATCGCAAAAATTGCCGCCAAAACGCGCGATACCTTGCCCGGAAGCAGATCCTCGGCGAAAATATAGGCAGCAAAAAGCGGCGCTATCGGAAAAAGCGGGTGGAAGCAGAACGCCGAGGCAAAGTCGAGGCGCAGCGCCGAGACGACCGCGCGCGTCATCCCGCAGCCGGGGCAGGGGATGCCGGTGAAAAATTTTATCGGGCAGCCGATAAAGGAATAGCAGACGGCGACGTAGAGGGCGACGGCGACGAGCAGCGGCAGTTTTTTCTTTATTAGTTCGCGCGCCTTCATTTTGAGTCTTTGTCCCCCGCGCCCTTTATCGCCTCCCAGTACGCGCGGGAGGCGCGCTCGAGCTTGTTGTCGCCGAACTCGTAGTATTTTTTATTCTTTACGTCGTCGGGCAGGTACTGCTGCGGGACGTAGGAGTTCGGGTAGTCGTGAGGGTATTTGTACCCCTCGAAGAGGGGCGAATGCAGGTGGTGCGGCACGTCCTGACCGAGCCCGGCTTCGACGTCCGCCATCGCGGCGTGGATTGCGGTGTTCGCGGTGTTAGACTTCGGCGCCGTCGCAAGCATGACGGCGGCGTTCGCGAGCGGAATCTGCGCCTCGGGCATTCCGAGCTGCTTTGCCGCCTCGCAGCAGGAGTATGTGACGGCGGCGGCAAGCGGATACGCCTGACCTATGTCCTCGCTCGCGATGACGAGCAGCCGACGGCAGACGGAGAGGATGTCCCCGCCCGATAGCAGGCGCGCGACGTAGAACACGGCGGCGTCCGGGTCGGAGCCGCGTATCGATTTTTGGAGCGCCGAGAGCAGGTCGTAGTGGACGTCGCCGTCGCGGTCGAATCTGCCGATAGAGGATGACGACAGCGCCTCGAACGTCCCGGCGGTGATCTCGCCGTCGGCGATGTAAAATGCGTTTTCGAGCAGCGTTATCCCGTGGCGGACGTCGCCGGCGGCAAATTCCGCGAGCCGCAGGAGCACCTCGTCCGAGACCCTGACGTCGCGCCCCTCCTCGCGCACGAGAAATTCGTGCGCGCGCCGCAGCGCGGGCAGAAGCTCAGGGGGCGAGACGTGGCGGAACTCGAACACGCTCGAGCGCGAGAGCAGCGCCGAATATATGAAATGATAGGGATTTTCCGTCGTCGAGGCGATCAGCGTTATGCGCCCGTCCTCGATATATTCGAGCAGCGACTGCTGCTGTTTTCTGTTGAAATACTGTATCTCGTCAAGGTAAAGTAGCACGCCGCCCGCGCCGAACATGTCGTTCGTGCCCATCGCGACCTCCTTGACGTCGGAAAGCGACGCGGTCGTCGCGTTCAGCCTGTAAAGCGGCATACCGGAGCGGCGCGCTATTATCTCCGCCGCCGTCGTCTTTCCCGTGCCGGGAGGGCCGAAGAAGATCATGTTCGAGAATTTTCCCGCCTCGATAAGGCGGAAGAGCGCGCCGTTTTTTGAGATAAGGTGCGCCTGTCCGACCATCTCTTCAAAAGAGGTCGGGCGCAGTCTGTCGGCAAGCGGTCTGTTCGTCATCTCTCCCTCCCGAAATAAGGCAAATTTCCATTACAAAAATTATACCCCCGGGCAGCCGTTTTGTCAAGGCGGCGGAAAAAACGCACAAGATATGAGTTAGCAGATGCTAACGCAACGTGAAATTCGCCGAAATTGATGCACGAGGCGGGTTTTTTCGACTTTTCCGCTTGACACGCGGGCTCAAAGTCTCTATAATAATATTCGGTTAGCGGGTGCTAACAAATGTTATCGTCCGCTAACGAACGTTAGCGTTCACTAACGCCATATGAAAAACGAAAGGATGGGGAAAAAATGCTGCCGCTTTCGGTCGCCGCTGTCGGAGAAGAAAACATAATAAAGAAGGTCGGGGGGAGCCCCGAGGTGAAGCAGCACCTCGAAAATCTCGGCTTTGTCGTCGGCGGGCGCGTGTCCGTCATTTCCGTGACGGGAGGGAACATCATCGTGAACGTCAAGGAGTCGAGGATAGCGATAAGCCGCGAGATGGCGCTTAAAATAATGGTCTAAAGCATAATAAAATATTAGGGAGGAAAAGGCATGAAAACGCTGAAGGATACAGCGATAGGCTCGACCGTCAAAGTCGTGAAGCTGCACGGAGAGGGCGCCGTCAAGCGCAGGATAATGGACATGGGGCTGACGCGCGGCGTCGAGGTCACGGTCCGCAAGGTCGCGCCGCTCGGCGACCCCGTCGAGGTCACGGTCCGCGGATACGAGCTCTCGCTCCGACGCGCCGACGCCGAGATGGTAGAGGTCGAATAAACTAAAAAAACAATATGAACAGTCGCCGCGCGATGTGCGGCGTGAAAGAGAGGAACAGGCATCATGAATGACATAAGAATTGCCCTTGCGGGCAATCCGAACAGCGGAAAAACGACGCTGTTCAACGCGCTGACAGGTTCCAATCAGTTCGTGGGAAACTGGCCCGGCGTCACGGTCGAAAAGAAAGAGGGAAAGCTGAAAAGTCAGGCGGGCGTCGTTGTGACGGACCTGCCGGGCATATACTCGCTCTCCCCGTACACGCTCGAGGAGGTCGTGGCGAGAAATTACCTCATCGGCGAGCGCCCCGACGCAATCCTGAACATAGTCGACGGGACGAACCTTGAGCGCAACCTTTATCTGACGACGCAGCTCGTCGAGCTCGGGATCCCCGTCGTCGTCGCGATCAACATGATGGACGTCGTGAAGAAAAACGGCGACAAGATCGACATAAAGGCGCTCTCGCGCGGGCTCGGCTGCCCGGTCGTCGAGATATCTGCAATGAAGGGAACCGGCATTGAAGAAGCGGCAGCGGCGGCGGTCGACGCCGCGAAGGGCGGCAAGCCCGTCCCGCACCACACATTTTCGGGCGCCGTCGAGCACGCGCTCGCGCACATCGAAGAGGCGGCGGTGCACGGTATGCCCGCCGAGCAGCAGAGGTGGTACGCGATAAAGATATTCGAGCGCGACGACAAGGTGCTTGAAAAGCTGAAGCTCGACGCCGAAACGCTCGCCCACATCGAGGAGGACATAAAGGCGGCGGAGAGTGAGATGGACGACGACGCCGAGTCCATCATCACGAACGAGCGGTACATATATATCGCCGAGGTGCTGCGCGGCTGCTACACGAAGAAGTCGGCGGGCAAGCTGACGACGTCGGACAAAATCGACCGCGTCGTGACGAACCGCTGGGCGGCGCTCCCGATATTTGCCGTCGTGATGATAATCGTTTACTATATCTCGGTCGTCACGGTCGGAACTTACGTCACGGACTTCACGAATGACGGCGTTTTCGGCGACGGCTGGCACCTCTTCGGTATCGGGACTGCCGATTACGAGGAGGCTATGGACGAATACGCCGCCGAGCACCTCTTTACGGACGAGCTGCGCGAAAAGGTCGACGCTGCCGCCGAGGCGGGCGTTATCGGCGCCGACGACATAAAAGCCGCCGTCGACGACGGCAGCTTTGCGGACTTTGACGAGGCATACGGCACATACGGCGACTCGCTCGCAAACGAAGGGTATGACATCTCCGAAATTTACGAGGCGGCAGTCGGCGAGGACGCGGAGGGCGTACCCGACACGTCGGAATACGGCATATGGGTGCCGGGCGTCGGCGTGCTCGCGGCAAGCGGACTTGAGGCGATAAACTGCGCGCCGTGGCTCGAGAGTTTGATAGTTGACGGCATCATAGGCGGCGTCGGCGCCGTGCTCGGGTTTGTCCCGCAGATGTTCGTGCTCTTCATCTTCCTTGCGTTCCTCGAGGCGTGCGGATACATGGCGCGCATCGCGTTCGTCATGGACAGGATCTTCAGAAAATTCGGTCTGTCGGGCAAATCCTTCATTCCGATGCTGATAGGCACGGGCTGCGGCGTCCCCGGCATCATGGCGTCGAGAACGATAGAGAACGAGCGCGACCGCCGCATGACGATAATGACGACGACGTTCATCCCCTGCGGCGCAAAGCTCCCGATAATAGGGCTCATTTCGGCGGCGCTGTTCGGAAATTCGTGGTGGGTCGCTCCCTCCGCCTACTTCCTCGGCATCGCGTCGATAATAGTATCGGGCATCATTTTGAAGAAAACAAAGATGTTCGCGGGAGACCCCGCTCCGTTCGTGATGGAGCTGCCCGCGTACCACTGGCCGACGGTCGGCAACATCCTGCGCTCGATGTGGGAGCGCGGCTGGTCGTTCATCAAGAAGGCGGGCACGATAATCCTGCTCTCCTCTATCATAATCTGGGCGGGCTCCTCGTTCGGAAATGTCGACGGTCACTTCGGTTTCTCGCTCGAGCTCGAGCTTGAGGACAGCGTGCTCGGCTATATAGGACGCGGCATTATGTGGATCTTCGCGCCTCTCGGCTTCAGCAGCATAAAGGCGGCGATCGCCACGATCATGGGACTTGTCGCAAAGGAAGAGGTCGTCGGCGTCTTCGGCGTCCTCGACTTCGAGGGCATGACGGCGCTCGCGGGATACGCGTTTTTGGCGTTCAACCTGCTCTGCGCGCCGTGCTTCGCCGCGATAGGCGCGATAAGGCGCGAGATGAACAACGCGAAGTGGACGTGGTTCGCCATCGGATATCAGTGCGTGTTCGCATACGCGGTGTCGCTCATCATATATCAGTTCGGAACGATGTTCACGGGCAGCGGGAATATCGTCGGCTTCATCGCCGCCGTGCTCGTCCTCGCGTTCATGCTCTTCATGCTCTTCCGCCCGTATCATGAGGCGACAAAGCTCACCTCCCGCGAGTCGGAACGCGCCGTGAAGGCTAAGGAAAAGGACGGGGTTGGCGTATGATCGCGTGGATAGCGGCAAATATCGGAACGATTCTGGCGGCGCTCGCCGTGCTCGCCATAGTAGTCCTCGTCGTCGTCAAGATGGCGAAGGATAAAAAGCGCGGCGTCTCCTCCTGCGGCTGCGACTGCGCCTCGTGCGCGTACAACTGCGGCGCGCGTGCGGCGAAAAAATAAGAGATCCGAATCAAAAAATGCACCCTTTGTCAGACTTAACGTCCGGCAAGGGGTGCATTCGCGTTTTCGGTTTTATTTATTGGGCCTCGACATCGGGCTGATAAGCTTTATAGATATGGAAAATACGGTTTTTATAGTATAAGGTATACGACATATCGATGAGAAAATATGTCGTGTCCCCTTTGCCCTCATCTCCGTCATCTCCGTCTTCGTTGCCGTCGAAATACTCGACGTCGACGCAGCAGCGCCAGTAAGAAGAGACTTTTTCGGCGCTTAAAAGCCGCGCTTTTTTTACGGAGAAAATGCCGCTTTTCTGCTCCCGTGCACGCTCGTCGGCAAGCTCATTCCTTAAAGCCTCTGCCATTGTCCCGGCGCAAAGAGGGGGCAGTCGGTCGTAATCGCCGCCGTCGAGATAGGAAAAAAAGGAAATAATGGCGTCCGGCACGGCGGCGTCGTCATCGTCCGAGGTGTCGGCAGGGTATGAGAAATCGACGGAATTCTCGGGGGGCGGCGGCGCTGTAGGCTCCGTTTCCTCCGCTGCGGTGGTTTCGGCGCTCCCCTCGGTCGTCGTCGGCGTTTTCCCGCCTTCGTCCGAGAAAAGAAAAACATACGCGGCGGCAGCGGAAAACGCGATGACGACGACGGACAGTATGACAAAAAGAAGTATTTTTTCGGGAGCCGCCTTCATTTTCATCACCGCCTCGTTTTTCTCGTTTTTGCCCGACTTAATTCTAATCCCTGCCGCCGTTTTTGTCAATATAAAAAAGCCGTATTGAAAAACGGCGGCGGATATGATATACTTGAAAAAATAAAGAAAAAATCGGGGAGGACGGATGTGAGGCGCACGGAAGTGTCAACGCCCGAGGAGGACGCGCTCTGGGAAATGCTGCTTTCCCATCAGTCGGAGGAGTTCATCACGCAGAAAGGGCTGACGTTTACATACGAGATACGCGGCAGCGAGGTGTTTTTCAGCCGAAAGACAAAGTCGATAACGCGGGCGACCGTGAACGTCACATTCCGCCGCGCGAGGGAGATCGAGGCGGACGGCATCGTCATAGACGGGCCGAAAAAGCTCGGCACGTTCGGCGCGAGCTACCTTTATCCCGTATTTTTAAAGCTCGGGGTGATAACCTTGCCCGAGCCCGAGACAGTGCAGCTGAGGCTGCCAGAAGAGGAAAAATAAGAGGGGATTGCGCTCAGCAATCCCTTCGTTTTTATATCACGAACCGCTCTATGTAATTTCTGACGCCGCCTATCTCGTCGGCAACGACGATCGGAGAATATGAAAGCAGCCGCTCTTTCGCTGTCGTCCCCGTCAGGACCGCGGCAAACGGAACGTCCGCCGACCTTGCCGCCTCGCCGTCGACAAAGCTGTCGCCGACATATATCGCGTCTTTTTTGTCGACGCCGAGCCGACGCAAAGCGAGCAGCAGCCCTTCCGGGTCGGGCTTGAAGTTCGTTATATCCTCGGCGCCGATGATGACGGAGAATTTTTCCGTGATGCCGAATTTGTCGAAGATGTCGACAATCTGATGGCGGTGTTTCGAGGTCACGATGCCGAGCCTGCATCCGCGCCGCAAAAGATATTCGAGCGTCGGCAGCGTGTTCTCGTAGAGGGACGCGCTCGGCGCGAGAGTCCGCTTTGCCGCGACCTGAAAATTGTCGAAAAAGGTGTCCGCGGCGGCGCGGCTGTCGTTTTTCGTGAGGATGTAAAACGCCTCGTGGAGCGTCAGCCCGACCGTCTTTTTTATGTCCTCCCGCGCCTGATGGGGGAGTCCCATCTCGGAGAACGCGTAGTTGAACGCCTCGACGATGCCGTCCGTCGTGTCGCCGAGCGTGTAGTCAAAATCGAATATTACAGCGCGCAGCATCGGGGAGCCTCCGTTTCGTACAATGTGAGCTCGCAGTTGTCGGGCAGATAATTATAGAATCCGTCGTTTGTCATGTCGCAAAAGTACGCGTTAAAAAGGCGTGAGACGCCGCCGTGACTGACGATGAGGACGGTTTTGTCCGCGTGTGTGCGGATGAGCTCGTCGAGGAAGGGGAAGACGCGCGCCGCGACGTCAAGCATGGACTCCCCACCCGGGTAGCGGTACGCGAAGTGGCGTTTGTTTTCGAGGAAATCGGAAAACCGCGGCTCGTCCATGTAGACACCCTCGTATTCGCCGTAATCCTGCTCGATGAGCCGCGCATCAACTGTGACGGGAGCACCCGTCACTGCGGCGGCAGCGTCCGCGGTGTCGCGCGCGCGCTTCATGGGGGACGAGATTATAAGGTCAATTTTGAGCCCTTCGGCATGTATGCGCGCGGCGAGCGCCTCCGCCTGCCGTCTGCCGAGCTCGGAGAGCGGAACGTCGACGCGCCCGCTGATGCGCCGCTCGGCGTTTCGCGTCGTCTCGCCGTGGCGCGTGAAATATATCTTCATTCTTTATACCTCGGAAGTCAAAAAAAAGCGATCCCTGTTTTTTTTACGCCAAAAGTATACCACAATAAAGCGAAGTGTGCAACATAAAAAGGCTCATTTCTCAGACGGTCTGTTTCTCAAACGTCGTATCGGAGCACGCCTGTGTTCGGGTGGCGCAGGGAATAGAATTCCTCGTCCGTCATGTCGAGGCACCATGTGCGTATGATGCGGCAGACGAAGCCGTGAGACACTATCATGACCGTTTTGTCTCTGTAATTCTCGCGGAGCCAATCGAGAAACGGATACACGCGCGCGGCGACGTCGAAGTTCGATTCCCCGCCGGGGTAACGGAACGCGAAATTGCCCCGCGCGTCGCGGTCCTCGTCAGTGTCGAACGGCTGCCCCTCGAATGTACCGAAGTCGCGCTCGACGAGGCGGTCGTCGGTCATCACGGGCAGCCCCGTGACCGCGGCGACGGCTTCCGCCGTCTCGACGGCGCGCCTGAGCGGGGAAGAGAAGATCGCGTCAAGATTGTATCCGCGCGCCGCCTCGGCGAGAGAGGGCAGCTGGGAGCGGCCGATGTCGGAGAGCGGCACGTCCGTCCTCCCGCAGAAAAGGTGTTTTTCGTTATACTCGGTGCGCCCGTGGCGCACAACGTAAAGTGTCATGCTGTTCCTCCTCGGTATGTTATCTGACCGCCCGCAGCGTATGTGTCGCACCCCATGAGCGCAGGACTTCCGCCTTGGAAAATCCCGCTTCAATAAGCGCCTCCGTTTCGTGCGCGACGGTCAGCGGCGTGTCGTAATGATAAAAATCCCCGTCCGCGATGCCTTGCTCAGACTTCAGCCGTGACAGCTCGCGGCGAAAGTATTTTTCCTGCCCGTCCGTGTCGGCAAAATAATCGGTGAGGATAAAGTACCCGCCCGGCCGCAGCGCACGGCGGAGCTTTTCATAGAGCGGCAGCTTCTCGGCTTTCGTGAAGTGGTGCAGTGATTCAACCGATACGGCGGCGTCAAAGCGCCCCTCTCCGAGCGGAACGTCAAAATATGACGCGCAGATAAGCGTCAGCGCGCGGTCTTTGTGCTTTTCCCGCAGCGCGGACAGCATCCCGGGGGCAAGGTCGATGCCGGTGATGTGCGCGGTCGGGCAGAGCGGAAAATAGCGGTCAAGCTCCAGCCCCGTTCCGCAGCCGAGGTCAAGGATCTCCGTGTCCGCCGCACGCGGGAGCAGCGACGCGGTGTATTCGTAGAATCCGTCGGCACCGTCGATGGCGGTGAGCTGGTGTTCCTCATACCCGTCGAGACGCGCGTCGAAAAAGTCGCCCATTTTTTCAAGCATATGTGCCTCTTTCTTTTGCCTTTGACCTTTGAGATCGGGCCGGGGCATATCCCGATTATATCAGCGTCCCGACCATATGTCAAGCGCCGATGCCGCGCGATACCTGAGCGCCGTCAGGACAAAACGGAGGGTGTGAAAAGCAAGCTTTCACACCCCGGTTTGTTTTTGTATACGGGCTATCCTTGGGATTTCAAAGAAAAGCGGAGTGATGCCGCCGTCTTTTTATTTGGCGTATTTTTGAAAGCATATTCACAAATTCTGCATTCTCGCGCAGCTTTTCAAACTGCGGGTGTTCAAGGTTCCGCAAAGTCTGCGAAACTATGGCAGATTGCGGAAAAAATATTTTAAGGCATAGACAGATCAAACGGAGAACGGAGGCAAAAACGGCGGCACTTTTGAGGGACAATTTTCCGTTCAAACATTCCACTAAAGGTTCGACAAAAAAGCTCTCATGGTGTGCTGACAAATCAGATCAACTGATTCATCTGTTGTGTCAAAAAATTTTCAATATTTCTCAAAAACATATTGACACCGTGTCAGAATAGTGATATACTAACTATGCTGACACGGTGTCAGCGTTTAAGAAGCAAAAAGAAAGCGAGGGACCCGCCCATGCCGAAAGGATCGCCGGAGCTGACGGAGGCGCGCAGGGAAGAGATCATCAACGCCTGCGAGAAACTCTATCAGACCAAGAGCTTTAAAGAGATCACGTTAAAGGACATCGGGAATGCGACGAGCTTCACGCGCACCTCGATCTACAACTATTTCGCGACGAAAGAGGAGATTTTCTTAGCTCTTTTGAAACGCGAATATGAGCTGTGGATCGACTCGCTCAAAAGGACGATGGAGCAGGTCGAAAAAATGACGAAGGACGAATTTGCGTCGATGCTCGCGCACTCGCTCGAAGAGCGCGCGCAGCTTCTCAAAATCATGTCGATGAACCACTACGACATGGAGACCGGCAGCCGTCCGGAGCATCTGAGGGATTTCAAGACCGCTTACGGCGAGTCCATACGAACGGTCGGGGAATGTCTCGACAAATACTTCCCGGAGATGACGGTCTCGGAAAAGCAGGACTTTATCTACACGTTCTTTCCGTTCATGTTCGGCATCTATCCTTACACATACGTCACCGAAAAACAGCGGGCGGCTATGGAGGAGGCGGGCGTCAACTATGCGTTTATGTCGATATATGAGCTCACATATAACTGCGTGAAAAGGCTCTTGGGGGATTGAAAATGAAGTACACGAAATTAGGCAAAACAGAGCTGACCGTTTCCAGCATCTGCATGGGGTGCATGGGCTTCGGCAACGCCGCGACGGGTCAGCACAGCTGGACGGTGGACGAAGCCGAGACGCGCGAGATCATAAAACACGGTCTTGAACTCGGCATCAATTTTTTTGACACCGCCATCGTTTATCAGAATGGCACGAGCGAGCAGTATGTGGGACATGCGCTGAGAGATTTCGCAAAGCGGGATGATTACGTTATCGCAACAAAGTTCACGCCCCGGACGCAGGACGAGATTGACGCGGGCGTCAGCGGGCAGAGGCATATCGAAAACTATCTTGATCAGAGCCTTTGCAATCTCGGCATGGAATATGTCGATCTCTACATCTATCACATGTGGGACTATCACACGCCGATGGAGGAGATTATGGAAGGACTGCACAACGCGGTCAAGGCGGGGAAGGCCCGTTACATCGGCATTTCAAACTGCTTCGCATGGCAGCTTGCGAAGGCGAATTTTTACGCCCGCGAACAGGGATTCACGGAGTTCGTGTCAGTTCAGGGGCATTATAACCTGATTGCGCGCGAGGAGGAACGCGAGATGGCGCCGTTCTGCCGTGACCAGAACATCGCGATGACGCCGTACAGCGCGCTTGCGGGCGGGCGGCTCTCGAAGCGCCCCGGCGAGACCTCAAAGCGGCTGGAACAGGACGCCTATGCGAAATTCAAATATGACGCGACAGCCGAGGCGGACGGAAAAATTATCGCCCGCGTTGCGGAGCTTGCGGACAATCGCGGCGTCTCTATGACGGAAATCTCCCTTGCGTGGCTGCTCACGAAAGTGACCTCGCCCGTTGTCGGCGCGACAAAGTTTTCCCATGTTGACGGCGCGGCAAAGGCGGTCGAGCTTGAGCTGACGCAGGACGAGATCGACTATCTTGAAGAATTATATGTGCCGCACGCCCTTGTCGGCGTGATGGCGCAGAACGGCAAACAGAAGGCCGGAAACGTAGTCTGAAATTTAAATTCTGGAGGAAAAACAAAATGGAAAAGATCACACAGACAGCAGGCAGAGCACAGCTCGGCACCTTCGCGCCGGATTTCGCGCACTATAACGACGACGTTCTCTTCGGCGAGAACTGGAATAGTCGCGACATCGATTTGAAAACGCGCTGCATCATCACCGTCGTGGCGCTGATGTCATCGGGCATCACGGATTCTTCGCTGACGTATCATCTCGAAAATGCGAAATCTCACGGAGTGACGAGGGCGGAGATCGCCGCGATCGTGACGCACGTCGGTTTCTACGTCGGCTGGCCGAAGGCGTGGGCGGTGTTCCGTCTGGCGAAGGACGTTTGGAACGAGGCGGAGCCGGAATTGACGGAGAAGGACAAATATCAGAACACAATCTTTTTCCCCATCGGCGCGCCGAACGACGGCTTCAAGCAGTATTTTTCCGGGCAGAGTTATCTCGCACCCGTATCAAAGGAGCAGGTCGGCATTTTCAACGTGACGTTTGAGCCGGGCTGCCGCAACAACTGGCACATTCACCATGCCGAAAAAGGCGGCGGGCAGATCCTCATCTGCGTCGGCGGCCGCGGATATTACCAAGAGTGGGGGAAGGAAGCGGTTGAAATGAAGCCAGGCGACTGCGTCAACATTCCCGCGGGCGTCAAGCACTGGCACGGAGCCGCGCCGGACAGCTGGTTCTCGCATTTAGCGATAGAGGTGCCCGGAGAGGGTGGCTCGAACGAATGGCTGGAGCCAGTGGACGATAAAGAGTATGGAGGCTTGAGATGAAAATGAAAAGAATCGTGACATTCATATTGGCGTTTGCAATGGTGCTTTCCCTCGCCGCTTGTGTGGGCGGAAACGAACCTGCGGAAAACGGCGGGAATACGGGCTCTGCGCAAGGCACGTCTTCCGATGCGGGAAACGAGAGCAAGCGCCCAGAAAATACGTCGGGTTCAAATTCCGACGGCTCCGTTCCCGAAACAAACGGTGACACGACAGACAGCAAAATTCTCGTTGCGTATTTCTCCGCCACGAACAACACCGAGGGCATAGCGAAAAAATTGGCGGAAGGTCTCGGCGCAGACATTTACGAAATCACGCCGGAGGTGCCTTATACGTCTGAAGACCTCGATTACGGCAACTCAAAGAGCCGTTCTTCCGTGGAGATGGACGACCCGTCCGCCCGCCCCGCGATTTCCGGCTCCGTTGAGAACATGGAGCAGTACGACGTCATTTTCATCGGCTACCCGATTTGGTGGGGCGAAGCTCCGCGTATCATGAGCACGTTTATCGAAAGCTATGATTTCTCCGGCAAGACGCTCGTTGCGTTCTGCACCTCCGCAAGCAGCGGCTTCGGCAGCAGCGATAATGCGCTGCGCTCGGCCGCAAGCAATGCCACATGGCTCAAAGGACAGCGCTTTTCCGCCGGAGCATCCGCCGAGGATGTGACGGCGTGGGCAAACGGGCTTGGAATAAAATAAAAAAATATGTCCTGTGACGGCCCCGCCCTCGCAGGACATTTCCCCATAAAGATGCCGCGGGGCGGGAAGGAGACCGGATATGAAGCATACAAAACAAATCATAAAAAGAACGCTTAATCTTGCAATGATCGTTCTTCTGCCGCTTTTGATGGCGGAAATTCTCATCGGGCAGGAGCTCCACGAATGGCTCGGCACAGTCATGACGGTGCTGTTTTTACTGCATCATCTTCTGAATCCCGGCTGGTGGGGGAGCTTTTATAAAGGAAAATACACCCCGTCCCGCGCATTCGGCACAACTATCGATCTGCTTCTGCTGCTTGATATGCTTGCGCTCTCCGTCAGCGGCATCATGATGTCGGGATTTGTCTTCCGCTTTCTGCACATTGGCGGCGGGATGATAATATCTCGCAGACTCCATCTCTTTGCGTCCTTTTGGGGACTTATCCTCATGTCGACTCATCTCGGAATGCATGCGGAGCAGTTCTTCCCGCTTTTCAGAAAGCTGTTCCGCATAAAGGAAAAGAACGCCGCCGTTACATGGAGCCTGCGTATTGTCGCCGCTGCCGCGTCTCTTTACGGCATCTACGCGTTTATCGCGCAGCATATGGCGGATTATCTGTTCCTGAAGGCGCATTTCATGATGTTCGACGAGACGAAATCCGCCGCCGTATATTTTGCGGAAACGGTCGCCGTTATGTGCCTGTTCGCGGCGGCGCATTACATAAATAAGCTGCTCCGCCGTGCCGGAAAGAAAGACGGAAAGGAGCGGTCGGGCGGACAGATCATGAAAGCCGCAGCATTCACCCTTGTCGGGCAAGGCAACGCCCCGAAAATGTCATTACAGGCAAGGTCGCGGCGCTGTACGAATATCCGGCTGATACAACAAGAGCCGTCCTCAATATGATCGCGCACCGCATTATGACGCGGTTCCCGAAAATACGGTTCGTGGTGCCGCATAACGGTTCGTTTTTGCCATATATGCTCGGGAGATTTACCGGCGTTTCCGGCATACTCGCATCAATGGGCATGATGGAGACCGTGGACGCGGCGGAAGAGTTTCGGCATCTTTATTTCGATATCGCAGGCGACCCCGAGCCGGTGGCGCTCGATATGCTTCGCATGGCAGCAGACGACAGTCACATCGTTTACGGAAGCGATTTTCCCCACTCGCCGGCAAAGGTCGTAACTGCAAAGAAAAAGCACCTTGAAACGGGCGAAAAATATCGGGGACTTGTAGACGAAATTTACAAAGAAAATGCTGCAAAGCTGCTTGCGGCAAACAATTGTAAGGAGAATACTTGACAATGAAAAGAACGTATATTGTTCTGTTTGCGGCACTGTTTATCCTGCAAATGATTTTCGCGGGCTGCGGCATACAAAGCGAACCGTCTGGCAGCGGCGGAAGCAAGGAGCACACATCGTACAACGTAAATCCGTCCGGCACAACTGCCGAAAAGAACGACGGTTCAACCGGCAGCGGCGAAAACAGCGATGCACCGGGAGCACAGCCGGGTCAAGAACAGGACACCCCGATAGTTTACATGACGACAGATATTTCGCCGGAAGGACTCATGGCGATATACAAAGCGCTCGGATGGGAGCCGACCGGCAAAGTCGCCGTCAAGCTGTCTACCGGCGAGCCGCCCGCGAGCAATTATCTGCGTCCCGAGCTTATAAAAGATTTAGTGCAGTCGATAGGCGGCACGATTGTTGAGTGCAACACCGCATACGGCGGCTCACGCTCCGGGACGGCGATGCACTATCAGGTGGCTAAGGATCACGGTTTCACCGAAATCGCGGATTTTCAAATTCTCGATGAGAACGGCTCCATGACGCTCACGGTAAACGGCGGCTCCGTCCTGAAGGAAAACTATGTCGGCGCGGCATTTGCCGACTACGATTTCTACCTTGTCCTCTCTCATTTCAAGGGACATTCGATGGCGGGCTACGGCGGCGCGATCAAGAATATCTCGATAGGGCTTGCATCAAGCGAGGGAAAGGCGTGGATTCACAGCGGCGGCACGGGCGGCAGCATGTGGGGCGGCGAGCAGGACGCATTTCTTGAGGCGATGGCGGAGGCGGGCAAATCCGTTTCCGATTATCTCGGAGGAGGCGAGCGGATCGTATATATCAACGTCATGAACCGCCTGTCAGTCGACTGCGACTGCGACGGCAATCCTGCCGAGCCGGATATACACGATATCGGCATCTTAGCGTCCACCGATCCGGTCGCGCTCGATCAGGCTTGCATCGATCTCATATACGCGCAGAAGGACGGAGACGGCGCGTCACTCGTGAAACGTATTGAATCCCGCAACGGTCTTCATACTCTCGAACATGCGGAAAAGATCGGTCTCGGCAGTCGGTATTACAGTCTGGTGAGCATTGATGAATGAGGCGGTTGAAGTCCTGCATCGTGAGTTCGTCTATGTGTGGTACTACTTTATTTTACAACTCCGGCAGATCGCCGGATACTGGATCCTCGGCATGGTCGTCGGCTCTCTCGTTTCGGTGTTCGCAAAGGACACGATCCACGGAGCCTTCGACCGTATCAGGGATAAAAAGTGGGGGCTTTGGGGCGTCGTCCCGGCAAGCCTGCTCGGAATCGCCTCTCCGCTTTGTATGTACGGCACAATTCCCATCGCGGCGTCGTTTTCAAAGCACGGGATGCGCCACGACTGGCTGGCAGCGTTCATGATGTCCAGCGTCCTTTTGAATCCTCAGCTCATCATGTATTCAACCGCCCTGGGCGTAACGGCGCTGGTCATCCGCATCGTGTCCTGCGCGGTCTGCGGAATTGTCGCGGGAATTGTGGTGCATATCTTTTATAAGGACAAGCCATTCTTCAATTTCGGGGGCTTTGAGCCGAGGGCGAGCCACGACACACACCCGAACCTGTTTCTGCGGTTTCTATTTAACCTCGGCAGAAACATCAGGGCGACGGGGCTTTGGTTTCTCGTCGGCGTGCTTCTGTCGGCGTTATTTCAGAGGTATGTCCCTGCGGACAAATTCGCCGCGCTGTTCGGTGAGGCAAATGAGGGCTTCGGCGTTTTGATGGCGGCGACGATCGGCGTTCCGCTCTATGCCTGCGGCGGCGGGACGATCCCGCTGATTCGGGAGTGGCTCACAATGGGTATGAGCATGGGCAGCGCCTCGGCGTTCATGATAACCGGCCCCGCGACCAAGATCACAAACCTCGGCGCGCTGAAAATTGTATTAGGAATGAAACGGTTTTTACTTTATCTCGCCTTTGTCATGGCGTTTTCGCTTGTGACGGGTTTGCTTGTCAATCTGATCATATGAAAAATTAAGAAAGGGACCTAGAAAAATGAAGAAAAGGTTACTCGCACTTGTCAGTCTGCTTTTGTGCGCCGCGATGCTCATGGCAACTGCATGCACCGGCGGGAAGAACAGCGAGACGGACGCGGCGACCGGGGAAAACGATCCGACCGTGCCTCTTCCTGCATGGGACATGCTGTCGGCATACGATCCGGACGGGAGCGATTTTCGGCTTTCGGTCGATGCAAAAGACGAGGTACACGATATCAGCGAGCTTTTGTTCGGCATATTCTTTGAGGACAACAACTATTTCTGGAACATCGGCGGCTTCAGTAATCGGTTCAATCTAAAGCTGCAAAAATACTCCGTCACCGTGATACGGATAAAAAGATAACCGACGGTTGGGATATACCGATTTATTAAAGAGCCCCGAGCAAGGCAGACTATGTCAGGCTCGAGGCTTCTTTTTATGTGAAGGGATAAAATTGATGTGCGGGTACTGCCAAGAAATATTCGCGTAATTGCATGGAAAAAAGCCACACCCCGGTTTCATTTGCCCTTTGAATTCGAGGGGAATGAAATTTCAATGGCTGACATATGCCGTTGCGATATCGGAAAAGTTTAGACTTGATATGAAAAGTCGTTTGAAAAAGTTGACAGTTTCCTAAAAACTCCCTTGGAAAAGTTGATGAACAGTTTGAACCATGCATAAAAAGCCCATTTAATCGACTGCCTTTTTGCAGCGGCGTGTCCCGATATGTGCGCGTTTATTTAAACTGATCAAGATCAACTACAGATTCATACAGCATTACAAAGCGCTGCCCGATCATCTGCGTTTCATGATAGTGCCCGAAAAACCATGTCCTGAAAGAAATCCGTTCTTTGATTTTTTCAAGGTAATCGGTCAAAATATCGTGTTCATAGAACCCACGGCTGAAAATATCGACGACGGATGACGGCGCGCTGTGTGAGATCACGAAGTCGACCTGATTGCCGACATTTTGAAGATTCTCCAAGCCCTCCGCCATTTTATCCTCAGACGGTAATTCTTCTTTCCACCACGATTCGTGATTTATCCGGTAGAGCGCCCTTTCACGGTCTAACTTCCTTTTCTTAACGACAAAATCGGGATCGTTACGTTCAAGAATGCCCGCGTCTATATCGTGCGATCGTCCGCCGCCGAACGTGAAAAAGCGTGTCCCTTCGATAGTGAAGACCTGACCGCGCATCAGGTGGATGATGTTTTTGCGGATCATATGGACTCGTCCGCCGTTCCATTCTGTAGCGGGGAAGGAGTTCAACATATCGAAGTTTTCGTGGTTGCCGTCAACAAAGAGGACCGTGAACTTTTTCTTTTCGAGCCAGTCGAGCCAGTATTTTTCCTGATTGCTCCCGTCCCATATGCCGCCGAAGTCGCCGCATATGATGACGTAACATTCTTTGTCATCAAAGTATTGCGAGCCGAATCGAACGAAGTCGGCGTGTGTATCGCCGGTAATGTATATTTTCATGCTGAGTATGCCTCCTTGGATGGACAGGATGTATTTAAGCGTGTTCTCACTTTCATCATACAGTTTTTCAAATTTGCATGTTGATAATAAAACGCAAGCCTCTCTGTACCGTTATTGTACAAAAGAGGCTTGCGTTTGTCAAATGTGCGATTTTCAGAATTGCAACTTTTTTGCATCCTCTGCGGCGGCTTGGAAGAACATAATATTCATCAGTCTGACTTTTCAATGGGTTTCAGCCGTTAAAATCATGACATTTCAATAGAATTTAACCGTGATTTTTATGACATTTCAAATTTGAACATAATTTATCGAGCAGGATTTAGTCTTATCCGTATTGACAAGTGTAAGGTCCTGATATATGTAAAAAGACCGGCGGAGCCGAAGCTCCACCGGTTAGTCTAATCTTCTTTTGTGATCCGAATCTCCAAGCACTCCATCATCAAACAAATCCCAAAAGAAACGCCATATTGGAACGCCGCTTGCTCGGCGAGAGCGTGCATTTCATTGATTACATCATCGTATTTCTCAAGCAGTTCTTTTTGCTGTTCGGTCAATGTACTGGCGAGCTTATCGCGGTTTCTGCCCATGAGTGAGAGCAAGTGTGTGAAGCGTATGTTGTCATTCAGAATTGTTCCTTGCGGGTAGATGTTGCCGTACCATAGTTCTTCCATTACCGTCATACGAAAATCACCTCGTTCAGGATGATTTCATTGACTCGGTCGCGGATGTTGTTCATGGCGCAGACCCAAGCCATTTGATCGCGGCACTTCAGTTCTTCGGTGACGCCCTCTTGTTCGGCAAACTGCTTCACAAGCTGAGAAAACATCTCATTCGCCTGCTCGTCGACGCTTTGCAGATAGGGAAAGAGAGAGCCTCTCATCCGCATGACGCCGATCACGCTCGGTGAGGTTTCTTTCAGAAATTTGTAGTGTCGTTGGTCTCGCCTACCGGCTCGGTCGGTGCTTCTGCCTACGGCAGAGGTCTCCCCCGGAGACCCGCACCCCCAGATTCCTATACCGTTCAAATTATCTTTCATAGTGCAATACCTCCTTTGCGATCTCATTGTACCGCAAAGGAGGCATTTTGAAAAATGTGCGTTTTTGCATAAACTACAAAAAGCCCGACTCGATCGGATCTCTCCGAAAGAGTCGGGCCTTAAGACTCAGATCAAGATATCGATTCGGATATCCTTCCACCGGCTCGTCTTGAAGTGGTGTACGCTCGGAGCGGTTTTGATAAACTCGCGGCATACGCTTCATCGACGGTCAACTCGGCGATTTTTAGGTGCTTGCCGGGATTATTGCGTAAGCAACAAGGTTCCGGGGAACCCACTCGAAATCTTTGATTTCGCAAGTGGGTCGGGTTATTATTGCGTAAGCAACAAGGTTCCGGGGTACCCACTCGAAATCTTTGATTTCGCAAGTGGGTCGGGTTCTTATTTCCCCTGCGTCTTAATAGCTGCCTGCGTCGCGTCCATTCAGCGGAGGTAAAATATTCCCTTCGATATTGAGCGTCGCTCTTTCCTTGCGCTTGCCGTCAAAAGAGCATTTCAGCGGGCTGTCCGGGTCGCCGTCGAATCGCAGATACCACTCGAAGCCGTCTTTCGAGGCAACGATTTTCTCCACGAACGCCTCTATGACCTCCGGCGGCACGTCTTCCTGCTTGTCAAAGTCGGTGTATCTCTCCAGAGCGTACTGCAAAACCGTCAGTTTTTCTTCGTAGTTGACGACCTCTTTGTCGTCGTTCTGAGCGCTTTCCGATTCCCTGATAAAATTATACGCCTGTCCGATGTCTTTGTCAATCGGTGCAACGCGCCTTTGAAATTCTTCTTTGGAGATCAGGTCGTCCGTTCGCATATCAACGAGGTTTTCACGCTTGCGCCGGAGCCGCTCCAATTCCGCTTTTTTTTCTTCCAGAAAACGTCCGTCGTCCTGTTCCTTGCTGTCGTCGGCGATATGATCCCGGAGCAGGGAGTTTGCGATCTCCAGCACGTGCTCCTTGTCGTTCAGAAAGTCGCGGAAGATGATGTTTGCCATCATTTGCAGCTTCCACTCCGGGATCATCGGCGTATCGTATATGCCGTCGAGCGGGAGCCCTTTGTTTTTCCGCGTCTGATACGAG
>CANQYV010000033.1 GCA_947628165.1 uncultured Clostridia bacterium
ATATATAGACTTCACGGGCAACATGGACACGTCGATCGCGATACGCCTCGCGTATAAGAAAAACGGGCGCGTTTTCGTCCGCTCGGGCGCGGGCATCGTCGCGGACTCCGTCCCCGAGCGCGAGTATGAGGAATGCGTCAACAAGGCAAAGGCCGTTGTCCGCGCGCTCGAGCTCGCGGAAGACGCGGACTGAAAGGGGGTGCTTTTATGACGCTTCTGATCGACAATTACGACAGCTTCGCCTACAACCTTTACCAATATATCGGGAACTTCGACCCCGACATCAAGGTCGTAAGAAACGACGCGCTGACGGTAGGTGAGGCGGCGGAGCTTCGCCCCGACCGCATTGTGCTCTCCCCCGGACCCGGCAGACCCGAGGACGCGGGGATCATAGTCGAGGCGGCGCGGACGCTCGGCAAAACGATACCGCTGCTCGGCGTCTGCCTCGGGCATCAGGCGATCTGTACAGCGTTCGGCGCGGTCGTCACATACGCCTCGCGCCTCATGCACGGCAAGCAGTCGACGGCGACGCTCGACACAGGCTCCCCGCTCTTTTGCGGGCTCGGGCGCCGCGTGCCTGTGGCAAGGTATCATTCGCTCGCCGCAGACCCCGGGACGATGCCCGAATGCCTGCGCGTCACCGCAGTGACGGACGAGGGCGAGATAATGGCGGTCGAGCACCGCGAATATCCCATATTCGGCGTACAGTTCCACCCGGAATCGATCCTCACGCCGGACGGGGAAAAAATGATCGAGAACTTCATAAAATTCAAAATATAAGATAAAGGAGAAAACGTCATGATCAAGGAAGCGATAGCGAAGATAGTCTCAAAGGAGGACCTCACCTACGACGAGGCGTACTCGGTGATAAACGAGATAATGAGCGGGGAGACGACGCCGACGCAGAACGCCGCGTTCCTCGCCGCGCTTTCGACGAAGAGCACAAGGGCGGAGACCATCGAGGAAATATACGGCTGCGCCGCCGCGATGAGGGACCACGCGACCCGCGTCGACGTCGGCGACCGCGTCGTCTGCGACATAGTCGGCACGGGAGGCGACGGGGCGCACAGCTTCAACATTTCGACGACGGCATCCCTCGTCGCCGCCGCGGGAGGGATGAAGATAGCGAAGCACGGGAACCGCGCCGCCTCGTCGAAGTGCGGCACCGCAGACTGCCTTGAGGCGCTCGGCGTCAATATAGACGAGTCTCCCGAGCTCTGCCTGCGCCTGCTCGACGAGGTCGGCATGTGCTTCTTCTTCGCGCAGAGCTACCACAAATCGATGAAGTACGTCGGTCCTATCCGCAAGGAGCTCGGCTTCCGCACCGTCTTCAATATATTAGGTCCGCTCACGAACCCCGCCTCCCCGAAGCTCCAGCTCCTCGGCGTCTATGACGAAAATCTCGTTGAGGCGCTGGCGGAGGTGCTGCTCAGCCTCGGCGTCCGCCGCGGGATGGTAGTCTACGGGCAGGACAGGCTCGACGAGATATCCGTCAGCGCGCCGACGTCGGTCTGCGAGTTCCGCGACGGATGGTACAGGTCGTTCACCTTAAAGCCCGAGGATCTCGGGCTCACGCGGCACGAAAAATCCGAGCTTGTCGGCGGCACCCCTGCCGAAAACGCCGCGATAACGCGCGCCATACTCTCGGGCGAGCGCGGCGCGAAGCGTGACGCCGTCCTCATAAACGCCGGCGCGGCGCTCTATATCGGCGGCATGGCTGACACTATCGCCGACGGCGTAAAGCTCGCAGGCGACATAATAGACTCCGGCAAAGCAAAAAAGACGCTCGACGCGCTAATCGAGGCGAGCAATTCATAAATTATGACGATACTCGACGAACTTGCCGACCGCGCGCGGGAGAGGGTAGCGGAAAGCAAAAAGCGCCTGCCCATAGCCGAGCTGCGGCGGCGCGCGGAGGCATCTCCCCGCCGTGGCTTCGCGTTTGAGCGCGCGCTTTCCCGCCCCTGCGTATCCTTCATCTGCGAATGCAAGCGCGCCTCCCCTTCAAAAGGGCTGATCGCGCCCGAGTTCCCGTATCTTGATATCGCCCGCGACTACGAGGCGGCGGGAGCCGACGCAATATCCGTCCTGACGGAGCCGTCCCGGTTTCTGGGCTCCGACGAATACCTTGAAAGGATCGCGGCGAATGTGTCCGTTCCCTGCCTCAGAAAGGACTTCACCGTCGACGAATACATGATCTACGAGGCAAAGGCGCTCGGCGCCTCCGCCGTGCTCCTCATCTGCTCGCTTCTCGACACAAGCCGGCTGCGCGAATATATCGCAGTCGCAGACTCGCTCGGGATGTCCTCTCTCGTCGAGGCGCACGACGAGCGGGAGCTTGCCTCGGCAATAGAATGCGGGGCGCGCGTTATCGGCGTGAACAACAGAAACCTACGCGACTTCTCCGTCGACACGGAGAACAGCCGCCGCCTGCGCTCTCTCTGCCCGCCGGACGTCGTTTTCGTCTCCGAGAGCGGGGTATCCTCCCGCGCCGACATCGAGGCGCTCGAGGCGTGCGGCGTTGACGCCGTGCTCGTCGGCGAGGCGCTGATGCGCGCGCCGGACAGGCGGCAAAAGCTATACGAGCTGCGGGGGGTGAGGACATAATGGCAGAAAGCGGCATCGTCAAAATAAAGCTCTGCGGCATGATGTGCCGGGACGATATCATAACCGCAAACGAGCTTTTGCCCGATTACGTCGGCTTCATCTTCGTTTCATACAGGAAAAGATACGTCACGAAGGAGGCTGCGGCAGACATGCGGCGGATCCTCGACCCGCGCATACACGCCGTCGGCGTGTTCATAGACGAGGCGCCGGAGGCGGTAGCCGAGCTATGCCGCGAGGGGATAATAGACTCAGCGCAGCTCCACGGCAGCGAGGATGAAGACTATATCTCCCGCCTTCGCGCGCTGACTGACGCGCCTATAATAAAGGCGTTTCGCATAAGGTCGTCGTCTGACGCGGCGTCCGCCGCCCGATCGACCGCGGACGCGGTGCTGCTCGACGCCGGAACGGGCGGCGGCAGGACGTTTGACTGGTCGCTGATAAAAGGCTTTCCCCGCCCTTATTTTCTCGCCGGCGGGCTCGACCCCGAAAACGTCGCGCGCGCGATATCGGGCACATCCCCCCGCCCCTACGCCGTCGACGTAAGCTCCGGCATCGAGACGGACGGGCGAAAGGACGCCTCAAAAATGCGCGCATTCGTGCGCGCCGTGCGTGAATGCAAATGAAAGGAAAAAGGCAAGCATGACAAACAAAAAAGGTCGCTTCGGCATACACGGCGGGCAGTACATACCGGAGACTTTGATGAACGCCGTCATAGAGCTTGAAGCCGCATACGAAAAATACAAAAACGACCCGGAGTTCACAAGCGAGCTCTCCCGCCTTTTCAACGAATACGCGGGCAGACCGTCCCGCCTTTACTTTGCCGAAAAGATGACACATGACCTCGGCGGGGCGAAGATATACCTCAAGCGCGAGGACCTGAACCACACGGGCGCGCACAAGATAAACAACGTCTTAGGTCAGGCGCTGCTCGCGAAGAAGATGGGCAAAACGCGCCTTATCGCCGAGACAGGCGCGGGTCAGCACGGCGTCGCAACGGCGACGGCGGCGGCGCTCTTCGGGATGGAGTGCGTCGTATTCATGGGCGAGGAGGACACGAAGCGGCAGGCGCTCAACGTCTACCGCATGCGCCTGCTCGGGGCGGACGTTGTCCCCGTAAAGACGGGCACGGCGACGCTGAAGGACGCCGTCTCCGAGGCGATGCGCGAGTGGACGTCGCGTATCTCCGACACCCACTACTGCCTCGGCTCCGTCATGGGACCTCACCCGTTCCCGACGATAGTCCGCGACTTTCAGTCCGTCATCTCCCGCGAGATAAAGGAGCAGCTAAAAGAGCGCGAAGGTCGTCTGCCCGACGCCGTCGTCGCCTGCGTCGGCGGCGGCTCGAACGCCATCGGCAGCTTCTATCACTTTATCGGCGAGCCGTCGGTCCGCCTTATCGGCTGCGAGGCGGCGGGGCGCGGCATCGACACACCCGAGACGGCGGCGACAGTCAACACGGGCCGCCTCGGCATCTTCCACGGCATGAAGTCATATTTCTGCCAGGACAAGTACGGGCAGATAGCGCCCGTTTACTCGATCTCCGCCGGGCTCGATTATCCCGGCATCGGACCCGAGCACGCGCATCTTCACGATATCGGGCGCGCCGAGTACGTCCCCGTTACGGACGCGGAGGCCGTCGACGCGTTCGAATACCTCTCGCGCACCGAGGGGATAATACCCGCGATAGAGTCGGCGCACGCCGTCGCATACGCAAAAACGCTCGCGCCGAAAATGGGGCGGGACAAGATAATAGTCATAACGATATCGGGACGGGGCGACAAGGACTGCGCCTCCGTCGCAAGGTACAGAGGGGAGGACATAGGTACGGATGAGTAACTTTAACGGACGCGGCGCAAAACGGCTCTCAGAGGCGTTTTGCGGCGGGCGCGCATTTATCCCTTTTTTCACCTGCGGGTTTCCCGACCTCGAAACGACCGCCGCCTCGGTCAGGGCGGCGGCTGAGGCGGGCGCAGACATAATCGAGCTCGGCATCCCCTTCTCCGACCCGACGGCGGAGGGTCCCGTCATACAGGGCGCAAACATCCGCGCGCTTGCGGGCGGAGTTACGACCGACAAAATATTCTCCCTCGTCGGCACGCTGCGGCAGGACATCACGACTCCGTTCGTTTTCATGACGTATTCAAACGTCGTCTTTTCCTACGGCGCCGACGCGTTTATAAGCAGGTGCCGCGACGTCGGGATAGACGGGCTGATCCTGCCCGACCTGCCGTTTGAGGAGAAGGAAGAATTTCTGCCTCTGTGCCGAAAATACGGCGTCGCCCTCGTCTCGCTCGTCGCGCCGACGTCCGAGGGGAGGATAGCGATGATAGCGCGCGAGGCGGAGGGCTTTATCTACATCGTTTCGAGCCTCGGCGTCACGGGCGTCAGGCATGAGATCACGACCGACATCGGCGCGATCGTCTCCGTCATCAGGCAGAACACAAAAGTCCCCTGCGCCGTCGGCTTCGGCATCGCGACGCCGGAGCAGGCGCGCCGCATGGCATCATACGCAGATGGCGTCATCGTCGGCTCGGCGGTAATAAAGCTGCTCGAAAAATACGGTGCGGACGCGCCCGGGCACGTCCGCGAGTACGTCCGCGAGATGAAGGCGGCGGCGCTCTCGGCGGGGGGATAAAATAAAACAAAAATGCGGGGAGAGGGCTTTTCGTTTGCGCCCTCTCCCCGAAAAGCTCTTTCGGTAAATTTTTTTGAAATATTTTTTCGCATCCGTTACAAACGGCGTGCGTTCGGTGTCTATATAGGTGACAGGGGACAGTTCCGACCGAAAAAACGAAAAGGAGGTGCGGGTGCGGTATGGCAAGCAAGGCAAACGTGACAGACGCGCAGATACTCGAGCTCTACAGACAGCGCAGCGAGTCTGCCATCAGCGCAACAGAAGACAAATACGGCAGACTGTTTTATTCGACCGCCTTCGGCATCCTGCGCTCGAACGAGGACGCGGAGGAATGCGTCAACGACACATATGTGAAGCTGTGGGGCTCGATCCCGCCGAACGAGCCCGAGAACCTCGGCGCGTTCGGCTGCCGCATCGCGCGGAACACGGCGCTCAACCGCGTCCGTGCCGAAAATGCCGAAAAGCGCGCCCATTCAGAGGCAGTTTCGGACGAGCTTTTCGACTGCATCCCGCAGGACGCGCCCGATTTTGCCGACGTGACGGCGCTCTCGACGGCGTTGAACCGCTTCCTTTCGTCGGAGCCGCCCGACAGGCGCATCATCTTCGTGCGGCGCTACTTCTACATGGACACGACGCGCGAGATTGCAAAGCTCATGCATATGACAGACGCGGCGGTCAGGATGAAGCTCATGCGACTGCGCGCGAAATTCAAAAAATTTCTAAAGAAGGAGGGAATCGAAGGATGAAGCTCACAAAAGAAACGCTGAACGAAGCGATGAGCGGCATTTCTGCAAGGCTCATAACAGAGGCCGCTCCCGACAGCCCTGAGCTCCGCGAGCGTCGCGCGTGGGTTTACGCCGTGCGCGCGGCGGCGGCAGCGCTCGTTTTCACCGCCGTAATATTCGCCGCGCTGAAGCTGCGCCCGGACGGCGGGAACACGGTCACGCCGGGCGACGTTCCCGGCGAGGGCGAGCGGTCGTCGGTCGCCGTCATAGACGGGCTCGAATTTCCGATAACATATACTCTTGACGGGCTCGCCCCCGACAGCGACGGGACGATAACCTCCGTCTCGGTTTCTGCCCCCGAAGGATATGAGGCGAAGTTTTCAGACACGCAGGGGCAGTGCTTTGAAAGCATGCTGCTCGAGGTCACGCACGGCGGCGAGCGCTTCTGCGTCGTCTGCGATATCAGAAGCGGCAATGTCAACGACTTTATGCGCGAGGCGGAATACAGGGATTTCTCTTCAAACGTCGCCTATTCGTGGGACACGCTCACGGATGACGGCGTCGGGGCCGTCACATGGAGATATGACAAAACGGGCGTCACGTTTATCGCCGCCGCGAAGGACGCGCCCGACTCGGGAAAAAACGGCATGAGGGTTTACGCGCTCTGGGCGTTTGACCCGCGCAAGCCCCGCGGCAGCGGCAGTATTTTCGGCTGCGAGCTGAAAGACACCCGAGGCAAAAGCTACTTCGGCTCAAATCTCAGCCTTTTCCCTAAAAACGGCTCCTTTGCCCTGAGCTCCGGCGACGGCGGCATGTTCGCGGTGCTCTGGGATGATTCCGTCGGCGAGACGGACGCAGATGATATCCGAGATATTTACGATTTTGCAGCCGTCGAGGCAACGGAGCTTCTTCCCCGAATACTCGATTCCGAATACAAGCTCGAATACACCGAAAAAAGGTTTGTCGTTGTCGTAAAATTCAAAGACGGCGGCGTCGAGTGCGCGTATGAGATCGACCTTAGGGACGGCAGCATGAAGGACGTCTCCGACACGCCCGAGCCGACGGACACAAATACGCCAGACGACACTTATCCGCCTGAAGAAACGAAGATTTTGTTCGGTACGGACCCGACCGAAGCATATGAATTTTTCCCCGGCAATATGTGTCTTGTCAGATACAAAGGCAGCGCAAGAAATCCCGTTGTGCCGCAGGAGCTGCTTAAAATAGGACCGAACGCATTCGCGGAGGCACAGGAGGCGGACAAAATCGTTAAAATAACGCTCGGCAAAGACACAGACCATATCGACACGAAGGCGTTCTTCGGTCTTCCCTCGCTCGAAAGCGTCGAAATTGACGCGGACAATCCCTCGTACAGGTCGGAAAAGCTCGACGAGACCTCATCCGTGCTCTACGGGATCGACGAGAAAATAATATTCTACATCTCCCCCGAGGGCCTGATATCCGATAAGCTCTACGACGTTCTGCCCGATTTCTACATGAATGACGGCGCGGAGGTGACGTTTGTCTGCGGGAACGCGGTGCTCGATATCTTCTATCCCGGCAAAACGCCCGAGGGAGACGAGAACTTCACCTTCTACTGCCGCTCGATAACGTATGACGGCAGAACCGTGAGCTTTGACGAGCCCGTTCCGTTCGGGAAAGAAATGAACGGCACACGGATCCTTGAATCGGCCCGCGGCGAGCTCGTCTTTGAGACGAACTGCTTTTACAACGCCGCCGACATTTATTATGTGACGGCATCGACGCCGTCCGCAATAGAGCTGCATGGCATATATGACCGCACGGTATCGTTTTATCTCGACGACAAAAATGAGCTTCGATATCGGGCGATCAAAACGGGCTTTGATATCCTCGACCAGACGATGGGAGGCGACGCGTTTTACGTCATCACGGGCAGAGACGACTACTACGGCGAGGACGGGCGCGTTTCTGTCAAAAACGGCGAATTCGAGCTTGAAAGAGAAAACCTATATACGATATCGGATTATTTCAAAATGAACGGCACCGACATTGACACGGCTTTCAGGGACTTGGGATTTGACGAATACTACGGTTCGCTCGAAAATCTCTTCGAGGAAAACAGGAAAAAAACCGGCGCCGATTGAAAAACATCATAAAAAACGCGGGGAGCTGCCCGAAAAGCAGCTTCCCGCATCCTTTTTTATCCCTGCCAATAGCTTCAATATATCGGGAATCTTGCGCAGAGCGCCTGCGCCTCCTCGGAGACGCGTTCGCGGCATCCGTCAAAGTCCCCTATCACGTCCGCGATGAAGCCCGCGACCTTTTCCATCTCATCTTTTCCAAAGCCGCGCGTCGTGACGGCGGGCGTGCCGATGCGAAGTCCGCTTGTGACGAACGGGCTCTCGGGGTCGCTCGGTATCGTGTTCTTGTTCGCCGTGATGTGCACCTCGTCGAGCCTGTGCTCGAGCTCCTTGCCCGTGATGCCCGTGCCGCGCAGGTCGAGCGTCATCAGGTGGTTGTCGGTGCCGCCTGAAACGAGCTTTATCCCGCGCGAGGTAAGCCCCGCCGCGAGCGCGGATGCGTTTTCGACGACGTTTTTCGCGTAGACCCTGAAGTCGTCGGTCAGAGCCTCGCCGAGCGCCACCGCCTTTGCGGCGATTATGTGCATGAGAGGTCCGCCCTGCGTTCCCGGGAATACCGCCTTGTCGATCGCCTTCGCGAGCTCCTCGCGGCAGAGGATTAGACCTCCGCGCGGACCGCGCAGCGTCTTGTGCGTCGTCGTCGTGACGACGTCCGCATACGGCACAGGCGACGGATGGACGCCTCCGGCGACAAGACCCGCGATGTGCGCCATGTCAACCATCAGGTACGCGCCGACCTTGTCTGCAATTTCGCGGCAGCGCGCGAAATCTATGATGCGGGAGTACGCGCTCGCGCCCGCGATTATCATCCTGGGGCGGCACTCCTTTGCTATTGCTTCCATCTTGTCGTAGTCGATATATCCCGTTTCGGGGTCGACGCCGTAAGGCACGATGTTGAAGTATTTGCCCGAGATATTGACGGGCGAGCCGTGCGAAAGGTGACCGCCCTCCGAGAGGTTCATGCCCATGACGGTGTCGCCTGGAGTGCAGAGCGCGAAGAACACGGCGAGATTCGCGTTCGCGCCGCTGTGCGGCTGGACGTTCGCATGCTCCGCGCCGAACAGGCGGCACGCGCGCTCGCGCGCGATATCCTCAACAATATCGACGTATGAGCAGCCGCCGTAATACCGCTTGCCGGGCAGCCCCTCCGCGTATTTGTTCGTGAGGATGCCGCCGGCGGCGAGCAGGACGGCGCGCGAGACGATGTTCTCGCTCGCGATGAGCTCGATATTGTGCCGCTGGCGCGAGAGCTCAAGCTCGCAGGCGCCGGCGACCTCGGGGTCGAAATTTTTCAGTTCCTCAAAAAAATTCATATGCCTGACCCTTCCTTATATGGTATTTATGAAATGATATGCAGCTTAAGCCTTATGCGACCGCGTTTTTGCGTCATCTATAATATTTCACCGCCGCCTCGAACATCCTTATGTCGTATAGGCCGGGCACGTTTTTGTAAAGTCCGCCGCCGACGCGCTCGGAATGTCCCATCTTGCCGAAGACCCTGCCGTCGGGAGACGTGATGCCCTCGACAGCGCAGGCGGAATCGTTCGGGTTGTATGCGACATCGTTTGTCGCGTGACCGTCCGCGTCAACATACTGCGTCGCGATCTGACCGTTTTCCGCAAGGCGGGCGATGAGCTCGGGCGACGCGAAGAATTTGCCCTCGCCGTGCGAGATCGGCACCGAGACGATGTCTCCCACGTTCATGAGCGAGAGCCACGGCGACTTGTTCGACGCGATGCGCGTGCGCACTATCTTTGACTGGTGGCGCGCGATCGTATTGAACGTGAGCGTCGGCATTTCCGCCGCCGGAACGCGCCACGGCTCATAAGCGCCGTCCTCGCCTACGATCTTTCCGAACGGGACGAGCCCCAATTTGATGAGCGCCTGGAACCCGTTGCAGATGCCGCACATGAGACCGTCGCGCCTGTCGAGAAGGTCGGAGACACCCGCCTTAACCGCCGCCGAGCGGAAGAACGCGGTGATGAATTTGCCGCTTCCGTCAGGCTCGTCGCCGCCGGAAAATCCGCCGGGGATGAACACTATCTGCGACTCTGCGAGCTTTTTCGCAAAGCCCTCGACGCTCCGCTTTATTCCGTCCGCCGAAAGGTTGTTGATGACGAATATCTCAGCCTCTGCTCCGGCATCGGTCACGGCGCGCGCCGAGTCGAACTCGCAGTTCGTGCCGGGGAACGCGGGGATAAGCACCTTCGGCTTCGCGCACTTTACCGCCGGCGAAGGATATGATTTCGCCTCATACGAGAAGTCGCCTTTGTTTTCGCACGAATTATTTATGTTGCATCTGTATACGCCCTCGAGCCTGCCTTCGTATGCGTCGGTCACGGCTTCGACCGAAACGGTCTTATCTCCGAGCGAAAATTCCTTTTTATCGGTAACTCTGCCGAGCAGCCTGTGCCCTCTTGCGTCGCCGTCCTTCATCTCGACGACGAACTCGCCGCAGGAGAGACCAAAGAGGCGCTCAACGTCAAAGCTGCGGTCAAACTCAAAAACGAAGCCGTTGCCCATCGCCATCTTCATGACGGCGGCGGCAATGCCTCCCATGCCGGGCGTGTACGCCGAGACGGCGTCGCCCGAGCGAAGCAGCCGCGTTACTTCGGCAAATGTCTTTAAAAGGGAGTCGGTATCCGGTATTCCGTCCTCTTTGTACTCGGGGGAGATGAGGACGACGGCGTCGCCCGCGCGCTTGAACTCCGGCGACCTCACGCTGCCGGTCTTTTCCATCGTTACGGCGAAGGAAACGAGCGTCGGCGGCACGTCGAGATCCTCGAAGCTGCCGCTCATCGAGTCCTTACCTCCTATCGCTCCGATGCCGAGCGCGAGCTGCGCCTCGAACGCGCCGAGCAGCGCCGCCGCGGGCTTGCCCCAGCGCGCCCCGTCGCGTCCCGGATGCTCGAAATATTCCTGGAACGTTAAATACACGTCGCGGAATTCCGCGCCAGTCGCTATGAGCTTTGAAACGGATTCGACGACGGCGCGGTACGCGCCGTGATACGGGCTCTGCTCCGTGACATACGGGTCGTAGCCCCACGCCATGAGCGAGCAGTCGTCGGTGTGTCCGTCAAGGACCGGTATCTTCTGCGCCATCGCCTGTATCGGCGTTCTCTGTAATTTCCCTCCGAACGGCATGAGCACGGTGCCCGCGCCTATGGTTGAATCAAACATTTCGGAAAGACCGCGCTTCGAGCATACGTTCAAGTCCTTCGCGGTGCGGAGCATATTCTCGCGGAAATCTCCGGTGACCGATTTTTCGGGAACTTTTGACGCCGCGGGCGTTACTGTGATGTGCTTCTCCGCGCCGTTTGAATTCAAAAATTCGCGCGACACGTCGACGATGACGTTTCCTTTCCATCTCATCGTCAGCCTCGGCTCCGCCTTTACGACGGCGACGGGCGTGGCGTTCAGATTTTCTTCTTCTGCAATCGCCAAAAATTTATCGACATCTGTCGAATTTACGACAACCGCCATCCTCTCCTGAGATTCGCTTATCGCGAGCTCGGTGCCGTCGAGGCCCTCGTACTTTTTAGGAACGGCGTCAAGGTCGATGTCGAGCCCGTCCGCAAGCTCGCCTATGGCGACGGAAACTCCGCCCGCGCCGAAGTCGTTGCAGCGCTTGATAAGGCGGCTGGCGTCTCCCCTGCGGAAGAGGCGCTGGAGCTTTCTTTCCTCGGGCGCGTTCCCTTTTTGCACCTCGGCGCCGCACGTCTCGACCGAGTGCGCGTTGTGCGCCTTTGACGAGCCGGTCGCGCCTCCTATCCCGTCGCGCCCCGTAGCACCGCCGAGCAGTATCACGACGTCGCCCGCCTCCGGGCGCTCGCGGCGGACGTTCTCCGCCGGGGCGGCGGCGATAACGGCGCCTATCTCCATGCGCTTCGCGGCATATCCCGGGTGATATATCTCGTCGACGATGCCCGTCGCAAGTCCTATCTGGTTTCCGTATGACGAGTATCCCGCCGCCGCCGTCGTCACTATCTTGCGCTGCGGCAGCTTGCCGGGTATCGTCTCCGACACAGGCACCGTCGGGTCGGCGGCTCCGGTCACTCTCATCGCGCCGTAGACGTATGAGCGTCCCGAAAGCGGGTCGCGGATGGCGCCGCCGATGCACGTTGCCGCGCCTCCGAACGGCTCTATCTCCGTCGGGTGATTGTGCGTCTCGTTTTTGAAGAGCAGAAGCCAAGGCTCGCGCACGCCGTCGACGTCGACGTCTATCTTCACCGTGCAGGCGTTTATCTCCTCGGACTCGTCGAGCCTGTCGAGCTTTCCCGTCCGCTTCAGATACGACACGGCGACGGTCGCTATATCCATGAGGCAAACGGGCTTTTTCCTGCCGAGCTCACGCCTTACATCCATATAATGCTCGAACGCGCGCGCAAGCGTCTCGTCCTCGAACTTCACGTCGTCTATCACGGTGAGAAACGTCGTGTGGCGGCAGTGGTCGGACCAGTATGTGTCTATCATGCGGAGCTCGGTTATCGTCGGGTCGCGGTGCTCGCTCTCGAAATACTTCCGGCAGAACTCGGCGTCGTCGACGTCCATCGCAAGACCGAAATCCGAGACGAGCTTTTCGAGCCCCGCCCTGTCAAGGGATGTGAAGCCCTCGAGCGTCTTTACCGTCGTCGGCATATCGAACGCGGCGGCGAGCGTCCCGGGCTTTTCGAGCGCCGCCTCCCTCGCCTCGACCGGGTTGATGACGTATTTTTTTATCTCCGCGATCTCCGCCTCCGAGAGCTTCCCCTCGAGGATGTACACCTTTGCGGAGCGCACGGTCGGGCGCTCTCCCTGCGAGATTATCTGTATGCACTGCGCCGCCGAGTCCGCCCTTTGGTCGAACTGACCGGGCAGATATTCAACGGCAAATACTGTCGTCCCATCTTTGACCCTAACGTCGAGCTCCTCCGTCACACGGTCGAGCGGCGGCTCCGAAAAGACGGTTCCGACGGCGGAGGCGAACAGCTCGGGCGTGATGTTCTCGGCGTCGTATCTGTTGATGACGCGGACGCCCTCGAGCGCCTCTATCCCGAGAAAATGCCTTATGTCCGACGCCAGCGCTCTTGCCTCATTGTCAAGCCCCGGCTTTTTTTCAACGTAAACTCTGTATACCATCATTCACCTCAAAGGTTCTTCGCCGCGAGCGCGCGGCGGCCTATGTCGCGCCGGCAGTACTTGTTCTCAAACTCTATCCTGTCCGCCATCGCATAAGACGCGTCTATCGCCTCGGAGAGCGTGTCCGCGACCGCGGTCACGCCGAGCACGCGCCCGCCGTGCGTTTTGAGTACGCCGTCCTCAAGCACGGCTCCGGCGACGTATGTGTGCGGCTTCACGTCGTCGGGAATTTTCAGCTCGTACCCGCTTTTGTACGACTGCGGGTATCCGTCGGACGCCGCGATAACGCACGCGGCGCAGCCACGCTCCCACTCGACCTCAACTTCCGAGAGCCTGCCCTCGGTCACCGCCTCCATGACGGTGAGAAGATCCGTTTTGAGCAGCGGGAGGACGACCTGCGTCTCCGGGTCTCCGAAGCGGCAGTTGTATTCGACGACGCGCGGCCCCTCGGGCGTAAGCATCAGCCCGAAATAAAGGCACCCGCGGAAGGTCCTTCCCTCGGCGTTCATCGCGTTCACCGTGGGCAGGAATATCTTCTCCATGCACTCGCGCGCGATATCCTCGGTATAATACGGGTTCGGCGCGACAGTACCCATGCCGCCAGTGTTCGGTCCCGTGTCGCCGTCGTGCGCGCGCTTGTGGTCCATGGAGGACACCATCGGCACGACGGTCTTCCCGTCCGTGAACGAGAGGACGGAGACCTCGGGTCCGGTCATGAATTCCTCGATGACGACCCGCTCCCCGCTCTTGCCGAATTTTCCGTCTCTCATCATAGAGACGACGGCTTCATTTGCCTCATCCCTTGTCATGCACACGATGGCGCCCTTGCCGAGTGCAAGCCCGTCCGCCTTGACAACTATCGGTATCTTCGCGGTCTTTAAATACTCAAGCGCCGCGTCCATATCGGAAAACGTCTCATACGCCGCCGTCGGGATGCCGTATTTTTTCATCAGATCCTTCGAGAACGCCTTGCTCCCCTCGATTATCGCCGCGTTTTTCCGCGGACCGAAGCAGGGGATGCCGCGCTCCTCGAGCCTGTCGACACAGCCGAGCACGAGCGGGTCGTCCGGCGCGACGACCGCGTAGTCGACCTTTTTTTCGACGGCGAAGCCGACGATCCCGTCTATGTCCTTTGCCCCTATCGGGACGCACTCGGCGTCGTCCGCGATGCCGCCGTTGCCCGGCAGGGCGTATATTTTTTCTACCTTACTGTTCTCTTTCAGCTTCTTTATTATGGCGTGCTCTCTTCCGCCGCCGCCGACAACGAGTATCTTCATCTTTTTTACCCCGTCTTATCAGTGATGGAACAGCCTCATGCCCGTGAACGCCATTGCGATGCCGTACTTGTCGCAGCATTCTATCACGGCGTCGTCGCGTATCGAGCCGCCGGGCTCCGCGATATAGGAAACGCCGCTCTGCTTCGCGCGCTCGATGTTGTCGGAGAACGGGAAGAACGCGTCCGAGCCGAGGGAAACTCCCTTTATGCCGTCAAGATACGCGCGCTTCTCCTCGTCCGTCAGCGGCTCGGGGCGCGAGGTGAAGTACCTCTGCCAGACGCCGTCGGCGGTGACGTCCTCTTCGTTGTGGTTGATGTAGCCGTCTATGACGTTGTCGCGGTCGGGACGGCCGAGCGTGTCGAGAAACGGCAGCGAGAGCACCTTTTCGCACTGACGCAGAAACCATGTGTCCGCCTTTGTGCCCGCGAGGCGCGTGCAGTGTATGCGGGACTGCTGCCCCGCGCCGACGCCTATCGCCTGCCCGTCGACGGCGAAGCAGACGGAGTTCGACTGCGTGTACTTCAGCGTGATCAGCGAGACTATGAGGTCGCGCACCGCAGACTCCGGCAGCTCCTTGTTCTTCGTCACGACGTTTGAAAGCAGCGCGCGGTTTATCTCGAAATTGTTCCTCCCCTGCTCGAACGTGATGCCGAACACCTGCTTGTGCTCGACGGGGTCGGGGACGTAATCGGGATCTATCTTCACGATGTTGTACGCGCCCTTTTTCTTCGTTTTCAGTATCTCGAGCGCCTCGGGCTCGTATCCCGGAGCTATGATGCCGTCCGAGACCTCGCGCTTCAGCATCTTTGCCGTCGTGACGTCGCAGACGTCGGAAAGTGCGACCCAGTCGCCGAACGAGCACATTCTGTCTGTCCCTCTCGCGCGGGCGTAGGCGCAGGCGAGGGAAGATGAGTCAAGCCCGTCGATATCGTCGACGAAGCACGCCTTTTTGAGTTCTTCCGAAAGCGGGATGCCGACGGCGGCGGACGTGGGGCTGACGTGCTTGAAGGACGTCACGGCGGGCATGCCGAGGGCGGCCTTCAGCTCGTGCACGAGCTGCCACGAGTTGAACGCGTCAAGAAAATTGATATATCCGGGTCTGCCCGACAGTATCTCTATCGGAAGCTCGCCTCCGTCGTGCATGAATATCTTCGCCGACTTCTGATTGGGGTTGCAGCCGTATTTCAGTTCAAATTCCTTCATGGCAAAACTCTCTTTCTTTTTATTTGTTCTTGTTTATTGTGCGTTCCTCTTTTTCTCCCGTCGCGATATCAACATAGCGGACGTAGAGCGAAATTTTGTTGTCGGCGTCGAGCGCATCCCACAGCGTGTCCGTGAACTCGTCTATGCTGTCGGGAACGGCGACGCGCTCGGGCTCGCCCTGAAACGTCGGTATCGGGTCGCCGTCGCAGACGTATGTGTGGATGAAATGACCGACGCCGGGAAGCGGCTCATATGAGAACGTGTATCTGTTGCACGCCGTGCCCGCCGCGTCCGCGCTCTTGAGGATGCTCATCTCATACGAATATCCGCCGTCGAAATCGAGCACCGCGCTGATGCGGGGCGTGAGGTTCGGGGCGTCCGGCTCAAATCGGCGCGACATGAGCGCCTGCGGGAACGTCTCGCCCGCCCTCATACCGTCGTATATCGTGTCGGTCTGGTCTCCGTTCGTGACGATGAGCTTATCGTCGAGCTCGCGCACGGCGGCGTATATGATGAGGCTCGGGTCCTCGACCTTCGACGCGTCGTAGGGCTCCGTAAAGACGGCGCCGTCGCGCACCGCGAAGACGCGGTTGCGGCTGTTGCTGCTCCTGCCCATGATGAAGTACGCGGCGGCGGCGTGCTTTCCGTCAGCCGAAAGGCCCGCGACGATGCCGCGCCCGACGTAGGAGTTGCCCTTGATGAGCTCCCCGATATTATGTACCTTATAGATGTCCATGTCCCTCTTTGCCTCCCTGTTTTTCTTTATCTTCATTTTCTCGGCGCACACTTCCTCGACCGCTGAGGGCAGAATTATCCATTCCGCCTCCTCCATAACGCGGCGCTGGAGCGTCTCCGGCGTGTCGCCCTCTCTGACGCTGACGGCGCGCTGACATATTATCTCGCCGCCGTCGGGGATCTCGTTGACATAGTGGACCGTCGCGCCCGTGACCTTGACGCCCTTTTTAAGCGCCGCCTCGTGGACGCGCAGACCGTAAAAGCCCTCTCCGCAGAACGAGGGGATGAGCGACGGGTGCACGTTTATTATCATGCGCTCGTATTTTTTCGTAAAGCGGGAGGACAGAATGCTCATGAATCCCGCAAGCACGATGAGATCCGCTCCCACCCCGTCTATCTTCTCCATCAGCGCGTCCTCGAACGCCTCCGGCGAGCCGCACGCCTTTTTCGTCACGACAGCCGTCGGGACACCCGCGGCGCGCGCCCGCTCGAGCGCGTATGCGCCCTCCTTGTTCGATATCACGAGGCGCACGCGCCCGCTCTTTATCTTCCCGTCCCGCTCGGCGTCGAGTATCGCCTGGAGGTTCGTGCCTCCGCCCGATACGAGGACGACGACGTTTGCGATTTTGGCGGTGTTGTTTTTCTCATTGCCTGTCATTTGTTTTCAGCCTTTCTCTCGTATGAGAGCGCGGGAAGTATCATCGCACCGACGGCGTTGCCCGCGATGACGACCCATATAAAGCCCGCGGCGCGAAGCGAAATTATGCCCGACGCGGCGAAATAGAACATATCCGCTATCGAGTGCTCAAATCCCGAAAGGATAAATACCGGTATCGCGAAAAGTATGCCCACTATGCTCTTTTTCTCGCGGTATATGCTTACGGCTATATACATGAGCACGCCGCAGAAGAGCGCGCGGACGAACGTCGACGCCCACGCCTGCGTCAGCTTGCCGTCGCAGAGCACCCTCGCCGTCTCCCCCATCGCGGGGATCGCATAGCGCAGAACGATGCCGCAGACGACCGTCCCGATAAGGTTACCGAAAAGGGCAAGAAAGAGCGAGGAAAAATCGTCCTTCTTATGGCTCTCGACTATAAATCCCACTTTCCCCGTGAAAAGCGCGTAGCCCCTGATGCAGATCGAGAGGAGCGCGACGGTGAAAAGAGCTGCGCCTATGTACTTTGAGTCGCACGAGAGGTAAACCGCGCCGCCTATCGATATCATTATTCCGGCAGCTGTGCCGAGCCGCAGATTTTTCAGCATATCCTTATCTTTTCGTCTTCCGCGGCGCGCTCTATTCTTCCGATGACGTATGCTTCCTCGCCGTTTTTGCGGAGGCAGTCGAGCGCCTTATCGGCGTCCTTTTCCGCGACAATGACGCTCATGCCGACGCCCATGTTGTAGGTGTTGAACATATCATGCTCCGAAATGCCGCCGAGGTGCGCGAGCATGCCGAATATCGGCGGAGTTTTGATCGACTGCTTGTCTATGACGGCGCAGAGCCCGTCCGGTATCGAGCGCGGGATGTTTTCGTAAAAGCCGCCGCCCGTGATATGAGATATTCCCCTGACATTGACATCCGCGCATTTGAGCAGCGAGAGAACGGGCTTTACATATATCCTCGTCGGCGCGAGCAGGACTTCTCCAATCGATTTTCCGCCGAGCTCCGCGACCGGAGCCTCAAGCTCCGCCCTGTCAGCCGTGTCGATCCCGAAAACGCGGCGCACGAGCGAGAACCCGTTTGAATGTACGCCCGAGGACGGCAGCGCTAAAACGACGTCCCCCGCCTCCATTTTCGCAGTGTCTATTATCTTCTTTTTGTCGACGACGCCGACGGCAAAGCCCGCGATGTCGTATTCGTCCTCCGGCATAAGACCGGGGTGCTCGGCGGTCTCGCCGCCTATGAGCGCGGCTCCCGACTGAACGCAGCCCTCGGCGACGCCGGCGACTATCTTCTCTATCTTCTCGGGCACGTTTTTCCCGCACGCGATATAGTCAAGGAAGAAGAGCGGCACGGCGCCGACGCAGATGATGTCGTTGACGCACATCGCGACGCAGTCGATGCCTATCGTGTCGTGCTTATCGAGCAGAAACGCCAGCTTCAGCTTCGTGCCGACGCCGTCCGTCCCCGAGACGAACACGGGCTCCTCCATCCCCGAAAGCTCGGGTCTATAAAGTCCCCCGAAGCCTCCGACGTCGGAGACGACGCCGCTCGTGACAGTTCTTTTTATGTGGCTCTTCATCAGCTCGACCGCGCGGTATCCCGCCGTTATGTCGACGCCCGCCGCCGCGTATGCGTCGGATCTTGAATTTGTCATATCGATATTATTCCCCCGAAAATAAATGAAAAGGATGAAAACTTATTCTTTCCCGCTCCAGCAGTATGTGCAGAGCTTGCACGGCTCGATGCCTATAGCCTCCGTTATCCCCTCGAGCGACTGGAACTCGAGCGACGCCAGATGCAGCTCGCGGCAGATGAGCTGACGGAGCTTTTTGCCGCGGTCCGTCGACGAGTCGCTGTATTCGTCCATATGAGAAAGACCTTCTTCGCCCTCGAGCTCGACGATGACGCGGCGCGCGATAAGCTCCATCTCGCTCCTCGAACGCGAGAAATTGAGGTACTTGCAGCCGAACATGAGCGGCGGGCACGCGGACCGCATATGCACCGCTTCGGCTCCGTGGTCGTAGAGGAACTCGACCGTTTCGCGCAGCTGCGTGCCGCGGACTATCGAGTCGTCGACGAAGAGCAGCTTCTTGCCCTGTATCAGCTCGTGCACCGGTATCTGCTTCATCTTCGCGACGCGGTTCCGCTCGCGCTGGTCGGTCGGCGTGAAGCTCCTCGACCAGGTCGGAGTGTATTTGATGAACGCGCGCGCGAACGGGACGCCGCTCTCGTTTGCGTATCCGATCGCGTGCGGCGTGCCGGAGTCGGGGACGCCGCCGACGTAGTCGATGTCGTTTGCGATGCCGGCTTCCCTGTCGTGCTGCGCCATTATCCTGCCGTTTCTGTATCTCATCATCTCGACGTTCACGCCCTCGTATGTGGAGGTCGGATAGCCGTAGTAGCTCCAGAGGAACGCGCAGATGCGCATCTTCTCGCCGGGAGGCGAGAGCTGCTCTATCCCGTCGGCCGTTATCTTCACTATCTCGCCGGGACCGAGCTCGCGCTCGTCCTCGAACCCGAGCTTCTGATACGCGAACGACTCAAACGAAATCGCGTATCCGTCCTCGCTCCTGCCCACGAATATCGGCAGCCTGCCGACCTTGTCGCGCGCCGCTATTATCGAGCCGTCGTCGCAGAGGATGAGTATGGATGCCGTCCCCTCTATCCTGTCCTGCGCGAACTTTATCCCCTCGACGAACGTCGGGCGCTGGTTTATGAGCCCCGCGAGCAGCTCCGTCGAGTTGACGCCGCCGCCCGTCATCGCGTCGAAATGTCCGCCCGTCAGCTGCAGATATCTGCGCGTCAGGTCGTCCTGATTCGTGATAATGCCTATCATCGCGATGGCGTATGTCCCTATCTTTGATCTGATGAGCAGCGGCTGCGGGTCGTAGTCGCTGATGACGCCGATCGCGGAACGCCCTCTCATCTCATCCGTTATCCGCTCGAACTTCGTGCGGAACGGCGAATTTTCTATGTTGTGTATGTCCCTCTGAAGCCCGAACTCGGGGTCATAAGCCGCCATGCCGGCGCGCCGCGTCCCCAAATGCGAATGGTAGTCCGTCCCGAAAAATACGTCCGAAACGGCGTCCCTCTTGCCCGCGATCCCGAAAAAGCCTCCCATTTTGTGCGCTGTTCCTTTCTTTTGTGCCTCTGTTTATTCCTTTATGCCGTCTATGCCGTCTTTTCAGCTCATGAGCCTTTCCGTGACCGACGCGTCCTTTGAAAGGACCGCCTCAGCCTCCGTCCTGCGGCGGGCTTTGAGCTTTGCCGAAAGCTCGGCGTCGCCGACGGCGAGTATCTGTGCGGCAAGCAAAGCGGCATTGACTCCCCCGTTTATCGCGACGGTCGCCACCGGTATCCCGGAAGGCATTTCGACCGTAGACAAAAGGGCGTCAATGCCGTCGAGAACGCTTGAGCTGCAAGGTATTCCTATTACCGGCAGCGTCGTGTTCGCCGCTATCGCGCCGGCGAGATGCGCCGCCATCCCCGCCGCGGCTATAATGACGCCGAAGCCCGCGGCCTCGGCTCCCGCCGCAAACGCGCGCGCCTCCTCCGGCGTCCTGTGCGCCGAATAGACGTGCGCCTCAAAGGGCACGCCGAGCGAGGAGAGCGTATCCGACGCTTTCTTCACTATCGGCAGGTCGCTGTCGCTGCCCATCACTATACCGACTTTTTTCATTTTTTCCTCCGTGATATTTGACGCAAAAGTCCGCGCCGACGTCCCGAGAACATAAAAGGGCGCACTCGGACTGTATCAAGTTCAAGTGTGCCCAGACGGTCGGCGATTTTAAAGAGTTTTTATGCGCCGTGCGCTCCCCCGTGGTGACCCACCGATAATTCCCGTCAGTCGCGCCGCGCTATTCCCTTTTTACGATTTATTATATCATTTTCCGCATACGCGTGTCAAGCGGGAATGACGAATTATCGCGCCGTTTTTGCGGCGTTCCCGCGTCTTTTTTTCAGTTCGGCGACGCCTTCGTGTCGCAGTAGACGCAGCGGTATTCGCCGCGCTCCGTCAGCCTGAAAACGTGGTCGAGCTCCTGCTCGCAGGACGTGATGCAGCGCGGATTTTTGCACTTTATCACGTTCGTGAGACGCTCGGGCTTGCCTATCGTCTTTTTCTCGATGAGCTTGCCGTCCTTTATGACGTTGACGGTCGCGCCCGGGTCGACAAATCCGATGACGTCGACGTCGACGGAGATGTCGGCGTCTATTTTGATTATGTCCTTCTTCCCCATCTTTCGGCTCGCGACGCCGAGCATTATCGCGACGGGCGCCGTCTCGCCGCCGAGACCGAGCAGCTCGAAGAGCCGCATCCCGCGCCCGCTCGTTATATGGTCTATGACGATGCCGTTCCTTATAGAATCAACGTTCATGCCGTCCTCCTTATATTTACACTGTGAGCCCCAAGAGCATCATTATGAGCGCCATCCGCATATATTTTCCGTTCGCCGCCTGCTCGAAATACTTTGCCCTCGGGTCGCGGTCGACGGATACCGATATCTCGTTGACGCGGGGCAGCGGATGGAGCACCGCCATATCCCCCTTCGCGCCCGCGAGCTTCTCGGGCGTCAGCACATAGCTGTCCTTCAGGCGGACGTAATCTTCCTCGTTGAAGAAGCGCTCGCGCTGAACGCGCGTCATATACAGTATGTCGAGCTCGGGCAGCGCGTCCTCAAGGCTCTTTGTCTCCGTGTACGGTATGCCGCATTTGTCGAGCACGTCACCCCTGACGTATCCCGGCAGGCGCAGCTCCTCGGGCGAGATGAGGATGAATTTTATCCCCTGATACCTCGAGAGCGCGCCGATGAGGGAATGCACGGTCCGCCCAAACTTGAGGTCGCCGCAGAGACCGACCGTCAGGTTTGAAAACCGCCCGAACCCGCGCCATATCGTCAGAAGGTCGGCGAGCGTCTGCGTCGGGTGGCAGTGTCCGCCGTCGCCCGCGTTGACGACGGGGACCGTCGCGTTCTTCGCCGCGACGAGCGCCGCGCCCTCCTTCGGGTGGCGCATCGCTATAATGTCCGCGTAGCACGACACGATCTTTGCCGTGTCGGCGACGCTCTCCCCCTTCGAGGCGGAGGACGACGCGCCGTCCGTCATCGAGATGACGTGACCGCCGAGCTCGTACATCGCCGCCTCAAAGCTCATGCGCGTGCGCGTCGACGGCTCGAAGAACAGCGTTGCGAGCTTCTTCCTTCTGCATACGTCGGCGTATGTGTCGGGGTGCGATATTATGTCGAGCGCCGTTTTTACGAGCGCGTCTATCTCGCCTGTATCAAGGTCGAGAATGTCAATTAGGCTTCTCATATTTCCCTCCGATTTTCTTTATTCGGCGGCGCCGTTGACGGCGAGGTACGCCCTGATCCTTGCGACGTTCTCGGCGTTTTCGGGCTTTTCCTCGAGATACTCTATTATGTCGTAGACGTCGACGACGGAATAGACCGGGAAGCCGAATTCCTCCTCCGTCTCCGCCATCGCGGATTTTTCCCCGCGTCCCTTTTCCTTTCTGTCTACCATGACGAACGCCGCCGCGACCCTGACGCCGAGCCCCGAAAGGTTCTCCATGCTCTCGCGTATCGCGGTGCCCGCCGTTATGACGTCCTCGACGATGACGACCTCGTCCCCCGCCCCGGGGACGCTGCCGACGAATACGCCGCCCTCGCCGTGGTCCTTCGCCTCCTTGCGGTTGAAGAAGAACGGCAGATCGAGCCCGCGCTCTGCGAGCGCGATCGACGCCGAGACGGCTATCGGTATGCCCTTGTACGCGGGGCCGTAGAGATACGCGCGGCGGGAGCCGAGCTTTTCCGTGTAGCTGTCGGCGTAGAACGCGCCGAGCTTTGATATGAGCTCTCCCGTCTTTATGTCGCCCGCGTTTATGAAGTACGGGATCTTGCGCCCGCTCTTCGCCGTGAAATCCCCGAATTTGAGCACTCCCGCGCCCTCGAGGAATTTAATGAATTCTCTTTTGTAGTTTTCCATTCTGCACCCCCGTCAGTCAACAAATTCGCGCACGCATCTTTCGTACGCGGCAACAGGGTCGTCAGCCGCCGTTATCGGTCTGCCGACGACGATGTAGTCTGAGCCTATGCGCTTAGCCTCCGCCGGCGTCATAACGCGCTTCTGGTCGCCGACGTCTCCGTCCGAAAAGCGGACGCCGGGCGTCACAGTCAGAAACTCGCGTCCGCACGCGCCGTGGACCGCCTCCGCCTCGAGCGGCGAGCAGACAACGCCGTCGAGCCCCGCCGCCTTCGCCGTTTTTGCGTAGTGCATGACGACGTCCTTTATCGGCTCTTTTATCAAGAGGTCGCGCTCCATCGCCTCCTGGTCGGTCGAGGTGAGTTGCGTCACCGCTATAAGGAGCGGACGGCTGCCGTCCGGTCTCGTCAGTCCCTCGAGCGCCGCCTTCATCATCGCCGTCGTACCCGCAGCGTGCAGGTTGCATATGTCGACGTCGAGGCGGGAGAGCACCGCCATCGCTTTCTTTACCGTGTTCGGTATGTCGTGCAGCTTGAGGTCGAGGAATATCTTATGCCCCCTCGCCTTGAGCTCGCGCACGACGGCGGGCCCCTCCGCGTAATAAAGCTCCATTCCTATTTTGACGAAAGGCTTTCTCCCCGTGAATTTTCCGAGGAACGAAAGCGTGTCCTCCATAGAGGAAAAATCGCACGCCACAATAACGTCGCGTCCCATCAGTGAGCACCTCCTATTATGTCTCTTATGTTCCCTATCCTGTATTTGTCGAGCGCGCCGGGCAGCGCCTCGATTATGTCGCGGCACGCGTACGGGTCGAAGAGGTTCGCGGCGCCGACGCCGACGGCGGTTGCCCCCGCGAGCATCATTTCGATAACGTCCTCTGCGGACGAAACGCCCCCCATGCCTACGATCGGCACCTTAACCGCTTCATACACCTGATATACGCACCTCAGCGCGACGGGCAGCACCGCGGGACCCGAAAATCCGCCCATTTTGTTGGCGATCACGGGCTTTTTCGACCGCAGGTCTATCCTCATGCCGAGAAGAGTGTTTATGAGGCTTATGCCGTCCGCGCCCTCCGCCTCCGCCGCCTTCGCGATCTCGGCGATATCGGTAACGTTCGGCGAGAGCTTGACTATGACGGGCTTTTTCGTGACGCGGCGCACCGCGCGCGTCACCTCCGCCGTTGCGCGGCAGTCAGAGCCCGTGACGGCGCCGCCCGCGTGTACGTTCGGGCAGCTCACGTTTATCTCGTACCAGCCGATGCACTCCTCGCCGTCGAGCGCCTCCACCGTGTACGCGTATTCCCCGGGCGAAAATCCGCCGACGTTCGCCATCACGGGCTTGTGAAAGCACTCGCGCAGGCGCGGCAGCTCATGCTCGACGACGGCGTGAACGCCCGGGTTTTGCAGCCCGACCGAATTTATCATGCCCGCCGGGCACTCCGCGATGCGGGGCGTCGGATTGCCGAAGCGCGGCTCCCTCGTCGTCCCCTTGAAGGAGAACGTGCCGAGGAGGTTTATGTCGTAATACTCCGCGAACTCGTACCCAAAGCCGAACGTGCCCGACGCAGGTATTATCGGGTTGTCGAGCGTTATGCCGCAGAGCTCCGTCGTCAGCCTTCCCGCGTTTCCCATATTATTTCCTCCCGCCTGAAAACGGGGCCGTCGCGGCAGACGCGTCGGCTTCCGCCCGTCGTTTTAATGCTGCATCCGAGGCACGCGCCAAATCCGCACCCCATCCGCGCCTCAAAGCTGTACTGCCCGCCGACCCCGTCCGTCTTATCGTATACCGCCCTCATCATGGGCAAGGGACCGCAGGCGTAAACGTATGAAAATTTCTCCGGCAGCGCGTCCGTCACAAAGCCCTTTACTCCGCGCGAGCCGTCGACGGTCGTGACCGCGACGTCTACCCCTAAAGATGAAAGCTCGTCCGCGCCGAAAACGTCGTCAGCGGACGCAAATCCGAGCACGGCGCGCGGATGCTTCCCCTCGCAAACGAGCTTTTTTGCGAGCATATACATGGGGGCCGTGCCGAGACCTCCGCCGAGGAGCAGCGGCGCGTCCCCCGACGGGGCGGTGTCGAAC
>CANQYV010000034.1 GCA_947628165.1 uncultured Clostridia bacterium
GCGCTCTTTCTCATGAGTATTTGCTTAAAGTTTTTGCTTCTTCTTGATCCTTTTTCGTAAGCGATTGCCGTGGTCAAGTGCAAAAGTGCCGTTGACGGGGAGGACGGACGGTGATATACTTTAAAAAAAGGAGGATGCTGCTTTGGACATAGATAAGAAAAAGCTGCGCGCCGTGTCCGTGGCGGTGACGGCGCTTGCCGCCTGTGTGATAATGGCGGTCGTCGACGGGGCGATAAAGCCGCCGTATGCGGTAAAATCCGCGGTAAAGCTCGTCGTATTCGCCGCCGTCCCGCTGCTTTATGCGTTTCTGACCCGCGACAGGGAGGTGACGCGCCGCCTCGTCCCGAAAAAGAAGCGCCTCGGGCTTTCGCTTGTTTTGGGAGTCGTCGTTTATGCTCTCATCGTCGGCGGGTATTTCCTCCTGCGCGGCGTTATAGATTTTTCCGCCGTGACCGTGTCGCTTGCCGGAGGCGAGGGGGTGACGAAGGACAATTTTGTCTTTGTCGCTATTTATATATCGTTTGTGAACTCGTTTTGCGAGGAGCTGATGTTCCGCGCGTTCGCGTTCGGTGCGCTCGAGGGGAGGACACCGCGCGCCGTCGCGTACACGTTCTCTGCGCTGATGTTCGCGCTGTACCATGTGGCGATAATGTCGGGGTGGTTCAATCCCGCCGTCGTCACGCTGATAATCGCGGCGCTTTTTGCGGCGGGCCTTGTGTTTGAGCTGCTCGACCGCGACGGCGAGAGAGGCGAGGGGAGCATATATCCGTCGTGGATAGTTCATATCTTCGCAAACCTCGGGATAAATACGGTGGGACTTGTGCTTTTTGGGATAATAGGGTAATAAAACTTTACGCGCGGTGAAAAAATGAGCCCCGGAAAAGACAGCCCGCCGTAAAACAGTGTATCCGATAAAAAGACCGCCTGCTTTTTCACCGGGGTGCCGGTGTGCGGGCGGTCAATTTAAGTACCCCTTTAATTCCTAAATGGTTTTTTACCCTATCTTAAAATGCTTCTTGATCCTGTCAGAGCATATAACCTTGCCTTTAACGGCGATGCTTTCAACATTTTCAATCACAATGTCATCAAGAGCGCTGTCGATACCCAACAGTCCATAGCCCTTGATTTTTATCTTGGTCCGGTCTTCTTTTGCTTTCAGCAGTTCTTCTTTTTCAAGAGACATCACACCGATAAACCATCTGAAATCCAAATCGTTCTGCCGTTTGCTCATCTCTTCGATGACAGATTTTTTCTCATTAAGCGCTTGCCTCACAGACTGATTGATAAAATCGCTTCGGTTGGAATAATATCCTTTATCGACCAAGAGGTCAATTTGAGATAGTGTTGCGATGTTCATGTTGACGGACACCTTTTCGCTTGTTTCCATGAATATACCCCCTCATTTATTATGCTCTAATTGGAGCATGTATAGAATATCATATATTTTCGCTTTTGTCAATAGGACATGTAACAATCTGCATTGCAATGAAAGCGCTCCGGCGAGTTTGTCCTCGTCCGGAGCGTTCCTATACTCTGTCCGCCTTCGTCCCCGACAGTCGCAGACAAGCTCAAACTAACGGTTTATGAACAAGCCCCGGAGAGCGAGGGGATAGCTTATTTGGCTTTATCGCGCTTTGCTCACAGCTTCAGATTTCGGCGTTATCCAAGAGATACAAAAGCTCGACCGCCCAGAACGTGAGGTCGCAGTTGAGCGCGTTTTTGTTTTTGTAGTCAGCCTCAAGCCGTGTGTCCGTATATGCTGTGGGGTAGGGAATTTTCATGGAAGCGGGGCGCCTGCCGGCGGACTGCTCGAAATTCATCCGCAGTATCCCGTCTTTAAAAATCGCCTCTTCGATATTTGCCGCCGACTCGCGCAGGACGCCGACCTTTTTGCCGACGCCGAGCATGGCGATCTCGGTCAGCATACGCCGGTATGCTACCGTATCGATGAGGTCCGTGCGGAATACCTTGACGGGGTTCACAAACGCGAAGCAGGGACCGTAATATTTGCCCCCCCAAACGCACCGCCATTGCGTTTTCGGGCTTCATGATATCATTTATATGGTTGAAGGCGTCAGCAAGCATACGGACATTCTCCGCCGTGCGCCAGCTGCGGGTATATGACAGCATTGAGAGGGTGTAGTAGTCAGGGAAGAAATCGTCTTCTTCGATGTAAGGGCAGTTGCCGCGGCGCCTTGAGTTTGGATCGAACTTCGTTATCTCGTCAAGCGAGGATATCGAGTTCACGCGGCGGAAACCGAGCGTGCATATCTTTTGAAAATTCCGAACGTCGTCATAGTCGTCGCCGTATCCGAGGAGCGCCTGCATCGTGTATATCATCGCCATCAGGCTGTTCCCGTTGTTCAGCCCGACGAATCTGTTTTCATATCTCGGTATCTCCGGCGGGATATAGGAAAATTCCTTTCGCAGCGTCTCCTCGTCGCGCATGGCGGACACAAATCCCGCAACAAACGGGTGCGTCTTGGGTATGCGGTAATAGGAAAGGAGCCTTGCGGCGCACTCCCCGTCCTGAAGCGGCGTCTCGTGCAGGACCTGCCCACGCCAGTTGTCCCAGCTGTGCATACCGCTGCCGATGTAGCCGTCCGGCTTTACATAAGTCGCAAGGAGCCGAAACAAGGGCAGCTCATATATCTGCTCCAAAAGCTTTTCCTCTTCGCTTTCGGTGATATCGTGCAAGATCTCGCGCCTCAGCCTGTATCGTATCACAGGCCCTGCGTTTTCGAGAAGAAAATCTATCGATTTTGAAACATCTGTCATGGCGGGGTCCTCCGTCCGTATTTATGATAAAACGCGCATTTCCATTATAACAACAGGCTGCTGAAAAGTCAATTTTGTAATTAATTTTTTGAAAGCTCCGCAAAGTTTTGCAAAATTTCTGTCTGCAAAAGATTCGCTGCCTTTATAAAGACAAAAAACGGAACGGGGAGCGATTGACACGGCGGGTTTTGAGTGATATAATATCCGTGTCGGCATGAAAAAGATGCCAAAGAGTTTTACATACGAAAGGAAGTTTATATCATGAAAAAGTGGAGATGCACCGTTTGCGGTGAGATCGTCGAGTCCGACGTAAGGCCGGACAAGTGCCCGCTCTGCAAGGCTCCGGGCGAGAAATTCGTTGAGGTCGTCGAGGACGAGATGACTTGGGCTGCCGAGCACGTTGTCGGCGTCGGCAAGAAGGACGTTCCCGATGATATCATAGAGGGTCTGCGCGCCAACTTCAACGGCGAGTGCACAGAGGTCGGAATGTACCTCGCAATGGCGAGAGTCGCTCACAGAGAGGGCTATCCCGAGATAGGTCTTTACTGGGAGAAGGCCGCCTACGAGGAGGCCGAGCACGCGGCGAAGTTCGCGGAGCTTCTCGGCGAGGTCGTGACGGATTCCACAAAGAAGAACCTCGAAATGAGAGTCGAGGCAGAGAACGGCGCGACGGCGGGCAAGTTCGAGCTCGCAAAGAAGGCAAAGCAGCTCAACCTCGACGCTATCCATGACACCGTTCATGAAATGGCGCGTGACGAGGCTCGACACGGCAAGGCTTTCGCAGGCCTTCTCAAGAGATACTTCGGGGAATAAGCCAAGCGAAAAAGCAAAAAACGAGCGCGCCGGCGGCGCGCTCGCTTTTTTGCTGTCGGATTTGTGCGGTGATGCCCTAAAAGCTTTTGAAAAAGAGCGCGAGAGAGAACTTTTCCCGAAAAGTTCTCTCTCGCATTGTCTTTATTACTTAAATCTCACCTTCACGACGCGGTCGAGTTCGCGGTTGTGGCGGCAGTGGAGCGTGACCTCCGCTTCGCCTCCGCGTTCGCCGCGGATGTAGACTATCATGTGCCCGCGATACATCTTTCTGTGCGCCTCTCCGTAGCTCAGAAGGTCGGCGATGTCGCCGTTCTCGATGCCGAGCAGCTCACCGCCCGTCACGTTGACGCGGATATCGGGATGCGCGTCGCCGCCGTGCATCGCGAGATTTCCGTTCTCGTCCGTGAGCGAGAGCTCGATCTGTGCGACCTCGTCGGAGACTTCCCATGTGCCGTCCGAAAGCTCGCCGTCCCAGACATACGTTTCGAGCTTTGACGCGGGTCCGCTTTCGGGCTCGTGCACCTCGACGGCAGTCCCGTCGGCGGCCTTGACCGTGACGGTGTAGACGGAGTCGAGCTTGCATTCGGATATATCCCACGAGCAGGCGTAATGCTCGGGGGTGCGTTTGCCGAGCGATACGCCGTCTGCAAAGAGCTCCGCCTCAACGCCGTTCGTGAAGAGGAACGCGGCGGGCGTGTGCATCTCGCCTCTGCGGTCGCGGTGTGACTCGCTGACAGTGTGGAGGACGCCGGAAAGCTCGGGCAGCCACATCACCGCTCTCTGCATATATCTGTCGGTCTCAAATCCCGCAAGGTCTAAAAGTCCCTGACCGAAGCAGCGGATCGGCCAGCCCTGCGCCTCGCCGAGGTAGTCGACGCCCGTCCAGAGGAACTGACCGCATATGTAATCGTTGTCGCGGACGTATTCCCATTCGCGCGGACCGTGTCCGTTCTCGCTGCCGTAGATGAAGGCGTTCGGGAATTCGCGGTGATGCTCCTCGTAGAACATCTCCTTGTAATTGTATCCCGCAACGTCGAGCGCCTGCATATAGCCGATGCGGACCGACATTTCGGGGAAGGCGAGCGCCGCCGTGACGGGGCGCGTCGTGTCTATCTCCTTGACCCAGCCGGAAAGTCGCTTCGCTATCTCCGCGAGCCGCCTTGCGTGCGGGCGATTCGGGTCGTAGCGGCGCTCCTCCTCGCTCTTGCCCGCGTCGTTGTTTCCCGTCATCATGCCGAACTCGGGGTAGACGTAGGGGTCGTTCGGGTAGTCGACCTCGTTGCCGACGGACCACATTATGACGGAGGGGTGATTGCGGTCGCGGAGGACCATCGTCTGAAGGTCCTTTTTGCCCCACTCGACGAAGTCTTCATAGTAGCCGTTGAGCTTCGGCGGGCGGACGTTGTGACCCTGCCACCACTTGTTTTTGGGCGCTTCCCATTCGTCGAACGCCTCGTCCATGGCGATAAATCCCATCTCGTCGCAGAGGTCGAGAAGCGCCGGGTCGGGCGGATTGTGCGAGGTGCGGACGGCGTTGCAGCCGCACGCCTTCAGCTTGGAAAGGCGGCGGCGCCAAACCTCCTTCGGCACGGCGGCGCCGAGCGTGCCGCCGTCATGATGCAGGCAGACGCCGCGCAGCTTCGTCGATACACCGTTGAGGAAGAAGCCGTGGTCGGGGTCAAACCTGATGTCGCGGATGCCGAAGCGCGTGTCAACGCTGTCGGTCAGCTCGCCGTCATTGCCGTACACGTCGGTGCGAAGCGTGTAGAGGGCGGGGGAGACGTCGGACCAGAGCGCGGGGGAGGCAACCTCAATAGTCCCCGACGCGCCCGACCATTCGCCGACCTCGCTCCCGTCGGGGGCGAATATCTTGTGGAGCACATCGCCGTCGCCTGTGACATCCGCCGACACATTAACTTTGGCAGATGCAGAAGAAACATCGCTTGTGGTTATGCATATGCCGAAATCGTTTATGTACGGCTCGCCTGTGACGGTGACATATACGGGGCGGACGATGCCCGCGCCCGTGAACCAGCGGGAATCGGCGGTTTTCGTGCAGTCGACGTGGACGCTGATCTCGTTTTCTCCGTCGGGGGAGAGAAACTCCGTGATATCGTATGTGAACGTGCTGTAACCGAACGGGCGCTTGCCGAGGTAGTTGGAGTTGCACCACACCTTCGAGTTTTTGTAGACGCCCTCAAACGTGATGCGGACGCGCTGTCCCGCCTTCGGCTCGAGGAAGAACCGCGTGCGGTACCAGCCCTCGCCTCCGACGACGTAGCCCGTGCCGCTCGGATTATCGGGCGAGAAGCCGCGCTTGATGCTCCAGTCGTGGGGAACGCGGACGTGCTCCCAACCTGTTTCATCGCCGCCGCGATACCATCCGTCGTCGGCGCGGCCGAGGTGAAAGCGCCAATCATAAAGGTTTATGACCTGTCTTGACATAAATGTTTTCTCCGTATTTTTACATGAAGTCGTAATTGCCGCACATATGATATCACAACGGGGTATGAAAAGCAAGCGCCTGATGATTTTTTCGCCGAAACGTCATTTTTTTGCACACGGAGCGCTTTTTTATGATACAATATCAACATCGGAAAAAACGCGCACGGAACACAAAGGGGGTATATTCTAAATGATAGACTTCACACGGTATTTTCTGCCCGAGCATCAGGTGTTTCTCGAAAATGTGAATTTTGAAACGCTGAAGCCTGTCCGCGGCAGACGGAAGATGAACTGCAGGGACACGATCGTAGCGCGCCTTTCGGAGCCTGTCGGGATAAAGATAACGTTCAACCGCGCGCTCTCGTTTGAGCCCGAGGGAAATTTTTATCTCTCGGTCACCTTCTCATGCTTTCTTCACTTCCGTCCCGAGGCGCACGACGAAATAGACTGGCGTTCCGCCGACATCGCGGGAGAATTCAGGGAGGGGGGCGGCCCCGTGCTGAATATGCTCGCCGCAAGGGCTTCGCTTCTCATATCGCAGATAACGTCGGCTTCGGGCCAGCCTCCGATAGTCACATCAGCTTATTCCAAAAAGCAGGGCGGCCCCGATTCATTCAATCAAAATTCATAATTTGACCGTATGTAAACAATTTATGAATAAAGTGTTTTTCCATTGATTTTCCGAATTTATTCTGATATAATCGCAATAGTTTAATGGCAAACTATTGCTCGCGCCGACAGACGCGGAAAGGAAAAAGGGAACGAAAATGGCGGAAAGAAGAAGCAACTATACGGGTTCGGAGCATGAGGAGCTCATCAGACGCACGATGGAGTCGGGAGAAAAGAAGACGAAATGCAGGCTGACGCCGATGATGGTGCTCAGCGATGTTGCGCGCACTGCAAGCGGTCTTGTCGAGGAAGGGGCGCCGACGCAGTTCATGCAGAACAGCAGCCGTCTCATCCTCCGCGTGCTCGCGCACAACGGCGGCATATGCCAGCTCGACCTCGCCCGCGAGACGGGGCTGAAGCCTCCGACGATAAGCGTCGCGCTCTCGAAAATGGAGAAGGAGAAGCTCGTGACGCGCATCATAGACGGCATGGACGGAAGAGCGACGCGCGTTTACCTCACCGATACGGGAACGGCGATAAACGATCAGATATTCGAGCGCATCAGAGATATCGACGATGCCGCCGTCGAGGGATTTTCCGAAGAGGAAAAGGAGATGCTCATGGGCATGCTCTCGAGAATGAGGGAGAATCTCAGAAAAAAGGCCGAAAACAGATAAAAACCGAAGTTACGGAGTTTATACACTGTGAGACATAAGACATTAAAAGGATACTTAAAGCCCTACTGGCTGACGGCCATTATTTCGCCGCTCTTTATGTTCGGTGAGGTCATATGCGATCTTCAGCTTGTGAATCTGATGGGCACAATCGTCGACGACGGCGTCCTCGCAAGAAATCAGGATGTCATAATAAATAACGGCCTTCTGATGCTGCTTGTCGCCGCGCTCGGCGGATTTATGGGCATTTCATGCGCGTGGACCGCGAGCGTCGCGGCACAGGGATTCGGCAACGATCTGCGCGTCGATATCTTCAAGCGCGTCATGTACTTATCCGAGCAGCAGACGGACAAATTCACGACGGGTTCGCTCGTCACGAGGCTGACGAACGACGTGACGGTACTTCAGGACATGGTAAACATGATCCTGAGGATGTTCGTCCGCGCGCCGATATTTTTCATCGGCGGCATCATATTTACGCTTCAGATCAACGTCCGCTTCGGATACGTCGTTTTCGCGGCGCTGCCGGTGCTCGCGATATCGGTAGTCGTGATGCTGAAGCTCGTCAACCCGATGTTCTCGAAGGTGCAGACGAAGCTCGACCGCGTGAACGCGATAGTTCAGGAGAACGTCAGCGGCGCGCGCGTCGTCAAGGCGTACACGCGCGAGGAACACGAGATAGGCAGATTTGACACCGCGAACCGCGATTTCCGCGACACGTCGTTCCGAGTGTTCAAGGTTATGGCGTCGCTTATGCCGCTGATGAGCCTTGTCATGTATGCGGCGACGATAGCGATATACTATATCGGCTCGAACCTCGTAAACGAGGCGGCGATGGTCGCCGCGGACCTGACGCTCGCGTCGTTCAAGGCGGGCAACGTGATGAAGGCGGCGTCATATATAACAAGGATACTTTCCTCCATCATGATGGTCAGTATGATGTTCCAGCAGATCGCGCGCGGCAAGGCGTCTGCCGACCGCGTGCGCGAGGTCCTGCTCTCGGCGCCCGTCATCGAAGGCGGTGATCAAAAGGGCGAGGAAGAGGCGAGCCTCGGCGGCACGGTAGAGCTTCGCGGCGTATCGTTCCGGTATCCCGGCGCGTCAGGCGACTATGTGCTGCACGATATCAACTTAAAGGTCAACCCGGGCGAGATTGTAGCCATAATAGGCGCGACGGGCTCGGGAAAGTCGACGCTCGTGTCGCTTCTCCCGCGCTTCTACGACGCGGACGAGGGCGAGGTTTTGATAGACGGCGTCAACGTCAGGAATTACGACCTTGACGCGCTGCGCAAGAAGTTCGGATTTGTGCTCCAAAAGGCGGAGCTGTTCTCGGGCTCCATAGCGGACAACATCCGCTGGGGCAACGACGACGCGACCGACGAGGAGGTCACGGCGGCGGCGAAGATCGCGCAGGCGGACGACTTTATCACCGGCTTCGGCGAGGGCTACAACACATACGTCACCGAAAAGGGCACGTCTCTTTCCGGCGGACAGAAGCAGAGGGTTTCGATAGCGAGGGCGATAGTGCGCCATCCCGAAATACTCGTGTTTGACGACAGCACCTCCGCGCTCGACCTCGCGACAGAGGCGAAGCTCCAGCGCGCGCTGCGCGAGGAGCTGCACGGCTCGACGATAATAATGATCGCGCAGAGAATAGCGTCTGTCAAAAACGCGGACAGGATAGCGGTCATAGAGCACGGAGAGATCACGGCGTTCGCTCCGCACGACGAGCTGATGAAGACGAGCGAGACCTACCGTGACATATACAGCTCGCAGATAAAAAATTCGGACGGAGGTGAGGCGTGATGGCTGATATGCCCGAAAAGAAGGAAAAGAACGCGCCCGTTCCCGAAGAAAATACGGCGGGCGAACAGAAAAAGAAAAATCTCTATCACGCCGAGCGCCGCGAGATGAGCATGGACGAGCTGCGCGCCGCCGCGCAGAACAATCAGGGGCGCGGTCCCGGAGGCGGCGGTCCCCGCGGCAGGGGAGGCATGATAAGGGAGAAGCCGAAGGACACGAAGGGCACGATAATAAAGCTCGCGCGCTATATAGGAAAGAGCGGCGGCGCCTTCATCATCGTGCTGTTAGTCATAATGCTGTTCACGACGGCGACGACGCTCATCACGCCGAAGGTAGAGGGCTTCCTCATAGACTGTATGACGCTCGGCGAGCTCGAGGACGGGACCGTGCGTCTCACGGTCGATTTTGACGGGGTCATGTTCTGGCTCGGCGTCATGGCGGTGATATACGTCCTGAACTGCGTGCTGTCGCTGATACAGACGCTCGTTTCGGCAAGGCTCTCGCAGTGGACGGTGTACCGCCTGCGCTCTGACCTTTTCCGCAAGATAGAGTATCTGCCGATAAGGTATACGGACACGCATCCGCACGGCGACCTGATGAGCCGCATGACAAACGACGTCGACAACGTGTCAAATGCGATATCGCAGTCGATAACGTCTCTCATTTCGAGCGTGCTAACGCTTATCGGCGCGTTCACAATGATAATATACTCGTGCTTAAAGGCGCCCGTTATGATACTGATCGCCGTCTGCACGATACCGCTGACGTTCTTTTTGTCCGCGATGCTGTCTAAGTTCATGCGCAAATACTTCGTAGAGCGGCAGGTGCTGCTCGGCAGCATGAACAGCCAGATAGAGGAGATGGTGACGGGACACAAGACGGTCGCGGCCTACGGCAAGGAGGATATGGCGATAGACGCGTTCGTCGAGGTCAGCGAGGACTTCCGCAAGTGCTCCATAAAGGCCAACGTCTGGGGCGGCGTCATGGGGCCTGTGATGAACGTCATCTCGAACCTCAATTATCTGCTCGTCGCGGCGTTCGGCGGCTACTTCTGCCTGCACGGCATGATTTCGGTCGGCGATATCAACGCGATTCTCAAATATTCGCAGCAGTTCTCGTTCCCGATATCGCAGATCGCGAACCAGTTCGCGACTATACTGACGGCCGTCGCCGGCGCCGAGCGCATATTTGCGATACTCGAATCGGACGGCGAGGTCGACGAGGGCAAGAGCCCGATAACCGTCGACGATATCAAGGGCAATATAGAGCTCCGTGACGTCAACTTCTCATATGTCGAGGGCGAGCGCGTGCTCAAAAACCTCAACCTTTCGGTGAAGCAGGGGCAGAAGATAGCGATAGTCGGCGCGACGGGCTCGGGCAAAACAACTATTGTCAACCTCATCACGCGCTTTTACGATATCGACAGCGGCTCAATAACTATTGACGGCGTTGAAATAAACGACATCCCGAAAAAGACGCTGCGCTCCGCCATAGCGATAGTTCTTCAGGATACGGTCCTCTTCTCGGACACGATCGGAGCGAACATCAGATACGGACGGCTCGACGCAACGGATGAGGAGGTCAGGACCGCCGCCGCGACTGCGAACGCGGACCGCTTTGTCTCGCGGCTGCCCGAAGGATACGATACGATGCTTGCCGAATCCGGCTCCAACATAAGCCAGGGGCAGCGCCAGCTCCTTTCGATCGCAAGGGCGGTGCTCGCCGACCCGAAGATACTCATTCTCGACGAGGCGACCTCCTCCGTCGACACGCGGACGGAGATGCGCATCCAGGGGGCGATGTATAACCTTATGGAGGGCAGGACCTCGCTCATCATAGCGCACAGGCTCTCGACGATAAGGGACGCAGACGTCATCGTCGTCATCTCGGACGGACACGTCGTCGAGGCGGGAAATCACGACGAGCTGCTCGCCGTCAAGGGAGAGTATTATAAGCTTTATCAGACCCAGTTCGCGGGATTTGCAACCTGACGCGGACAAAATGGGGAGGACATTTCCGAAACGCGATGTCCTCCCCTCTTTTTTTTGACGCGCAGCGCGCGTGCGCGTACAAACGACACCGTCGAAAAACGCAAAAAAACGGTGCACTTTTCACGAATATTGATTTATCAACTTTCGAGTATTGCATAGGGCATAAAAATGTGGTACAATACCGAAAAAGCAAACATTATTTCATCCGGAGAATAACGAAATGGGAAGAACGGCGGTTGTTACCGACAGCAACAGCGGGATAACGCAGGCGGAGGGAGAAAGGCTCGGAGTAAGAGTGCTCCCGATGCCGTTTTATATAAACGGTGAGCTCTTCTACGAGGATATATCGCTGACGCAGGATGAGTTTTACGAAAAGCTCGACCTTGACGCGGACATATCGACGTCGCAGCCGTCTCCGGGCACCGTCACGGACCTTTGGGACGAGGTGCTGAGAGACGCCGACGAGCTTATCCATATCCCGATGTCGAGCGGGCTTTCCGGCTCATGCGAGGCGGCGGAGATGCTCGCCCGCGATTACGGCGGAAGGGTCCATGTCGTCGACAATCAGCGCATATCGATAACGCAGCGGCAGTCCGTGCTCGACGCGCTTGAAATGGTGAACGCCGGGATGACGGCGGATGCCGCCGTCGAGGTGCTTATGAGAGAAAAGCTCGAGTCCTCGATATACATTACGGTAGATACGCTCAAATACCTGAAGAAGGGCGGACGCGTCACCGCGGCGGGCGCCGCGCTCGGCACCGTGCTCGGAATAAAGCCCGTGCTCCAGATACAGGGCGGAAAGCTCGACGCGTTCGCGAAGGTGCGCGGAATGAAAGCGGCAAAGCGCACGATGCTCGACGCCATGAGCGCCGACCTCAGAGAGCGCTTTGCGGGTCATAAAATGTACGTCGCCGCGGCGCACACCTGCACGAAGGATGAGGCGCTCGCGTGGAAGGAAGAGATAGAGTCTCATTTCCCGGGATTTGAGATACACATGGACCCGCTGTCGCTCTCCGTCGCCTGCCACATAGGCAGGGGAGCCGTCGCGATAGCGTGCAGCAGGAAACCGGAGCTCTGAAAAGGGACCCCCGACACGTCTGAACCATGGCAAAAACAGTCATAACTACCGACAGCAACAGCGGCATAACGCAAGAGGAAGCCGAAAAGCTCGGCATCTTCGTTCTGCCGATGACATTTTACATAAACGGGAAGATGTTTCACGAAGGTGTTGACCTTGACAGGGAAGACTTTTTCGCGCAGCAGGCTGCCGGAGCCGAAATAGAAACGACGCAGCCGTCTCCCGCCGACCTTGAGGATATGTGGGACCGCGCGCTCGGCGATTGCGACGAGGTCGTCCATATCCCGATGTCGAGCGGGCTTTCCGGCTCGTGCGAGGCGGCGACGGCGCTCGCAAGGGATTACGGCGGGCGCGTACACGTTGTCGACAATCACAGAATATCGGTGCCGCTCCGCTTTTCGATCGAGGACGCCGTCATGATGGCGGAGGCGGGAATGCCCGCCGACAGGATCGCGGAGATACTTAAGAACGACGGAGACAATGCCGCCGTCTATCTGACGCCCGAAACGCTGACATACCTGAAAAAAGGCGGCAGGCTGACACCGGCGGCAGCCGCGCTCGGCACTATCCTAGGCATAAAGCCCGTGCTCGGCATCGTGAACGGAAAGCTCGACGCGCACGCGACGGTGCGCGGAATGAAGGCGGCGAAAAAAGAGATGCTCGACTCCATCGAGGCGGACATAAAGGGAAAGAGCTGTTTTCACGGAAAAAAGATACGCCTCGGCGCGGCGTACACATGCTCGCGCGAGGAGGCGCTTTTGTGGAAGCGGGATATAGAGGAGAGATTCCCCGAGTTCGGCGAGGTAAAAATGGATGAGCTGACGCTCCAGGTCGCGTGCCATACGGGACCGGGCGCAATAGGCGTCGGCTGCGCCTGCGCGCTTGAAATATCTTGAAATATAAAGAATATAAAAATTCGGCGGCGTGCCGTTTTTGGCACGCCGCCGGGCTTTTTTTATTCTCCGCCGTCGGTGCCCGCGCCTTCGGGTGCGGAAAGCTCCGCGGCGGGTATCGCGTCCGCAACGGGGAGCACGACTGAGGCGTTGAACGCCTCGACGACGCCTCCGAGAACGTCGTTTTCAAGGCCGAACACCTCTTCAGCATTCTTCTTTCCGAAGCTCGAAGAAGTGAGCCCGTATCCCGACGGGTCCTCGAGCGCGAGTGAGAGCGGCACTATCTCGTGCGCGTAGTAACCGTTCGAGGATTTGTGCCTGTGTACGAACGTCGGCGTCTGCGACGCGCTTATGACGAGCGCCTCGCCCGTCGAATACTTCCGCAGCGTGAGCGTCACTATGAGGCCGCCCTCGGTGTATGTGTTGTTGCGCGTGTCGGGAAGCGTCCTTCTGTTCTGGTTGGAGACGAAATTGCCGAGCGAATAAAAGCAGAGAGTTTGTTTGCCCGTGCTTTGGGAGGTGAGCACGCTTACGTCCTGTATGACGTGCGGATGGCCGCCTATTATGACGTCGACGCCGCGGTCGCAAAGCGCCTGCGCGACCTCCTCCTGCTTGCTGTTGTGCTTTATGCTGTATTCGTTGCCCCAGTGGATATAGGCGATGATTATGTCGGCGCCCTCGCCCTTCATATAGGAAATGTCCGACTCGACGTCAGCGTAAAACTCGTCGAGCAGGCTCAGATTGTATATGTTGAGATAAGGAAGGTCGGCGTCCTTTATCGACTTGCCGTTTATGGTGCGCCTGTCGGTTTTTCCGCCCGAGAGGTCGTCAGCGTAGTTGAGCATCCCGACCTTTATCCCGTTTATGTCGACGACGCGGCACGCCCTGTCCTCGGGCGCCTTCCTTGCTCCTATGTATGCAAGCCCGTGCGCGTCAAACTGCTCCTGTGTGCGGAGAAAGCCCGTGATCTTCTTGTCGTAGCAGTGGTTGTTGGCAAAAAGCATCATGTCAAATCCCGCGTCCTTGACGGCGTCGAGCAGGGAGTCCGGCGCGTTGAAGTTGGGGTATCCGCTGTATCCGACGTCCTCGCCGGCGAGCGTCGTTTCAAGATTCACGACCGCGTAGTCCGCCGCCGTGACGATGCTTTTGATATATTTAAAGGAATTTGTGAAGTCGTAGCTGCTGCCGCCGCCCGCTGCCTTCGCGTAATTTATCTGCGGCATGTGCGCGAGAATGTCGCCGGCGGAGACGATCGTCGCGTCCACATAAGTTACCGGCGGGGGCTCTGTCTCGGGTTCGGTTTCCGGCTCAGTCGCAGGCTCCGTCGTTTCATCGGCGCCTGGGTGTTCGTCTGTCGCCGATTCATCGGACCGACCGCTGCCCGTTTCACCCCCGACCGGATCCGGCGCATGCTTTCTTGCCTCGGCAACGATACAGACCGCGCCGATTATGAACAGCCAGACGAGAATGACGCATACAAACGGCATTATCGTCTGACGACCGTTCTTTTTCTTACGCAGACCGTTCCCGTTCAAGCCAAAGTCACCTCCGTTTCGGTCCGTTTTTTATGAGGGGGATGCCTCAATCGAGGTTGAGACGGTTTTTCATCAGGTAGCAGCAAGCCGTATATGCGGCGGCGGAAAAACCTAAATTGAAAATTATGCTCACCATCGGCGTTGCCATAGTCATATATGCGAGCGTTGCCCCGTCGCTGCCGTTCGATGCCGTGAGTACGAGAATAAAGCTCACAATGCCGCTGAGAAGCGATGATACGGTGTTCAGGATATAGTATACCGCAACGCTCGACAGGATTTTATGCTTTCTCGACACTATCGAGCCTATCGTTACAGACAGCGACAGCGTCACGATAAGGAATAACTCCGAAGATATGGCGTTGAAGCACAGAGCGGTACCGTATATCGGAGTGGGTATGCCGAACACCGCCCCCGGCGAATTGCTGAAAAGCGTATCTATTATTTCTTTGTTTACAAGCGTGTCGGTTGTCGTGCCGAAAATAATGAATATAAGTCCCGACACCAAAAAGGAAAGAGAAGATATAATGCCCCAGAAAAAGCCCGATATTATCTTGGAATCGAGTATTTGGTGCGTTTTGAGCGGAAGCGTGAACGTAAGATACCCTTCATCCGTATAAAGCGAGCGGTAAAAATGCATCATGATGCATATTACGGCGATGACGGGGGAGGCGGCGACGGCTATCACGCTTACGGCTATGAAGACCGATGCCGTCATGGTGATGACATTTGACAGAGGGCTGTTCGGCTCTGAGATGAGGACGGCGAGAGTGAACCTGAGCGCCAGCGAGCCGAGGATCGCGACTACGGGCGTCGCGAGCACGAGCGGCAGAACGTAGCGCCGCATAGAGCGCATATCGTATTTCAAAAGTTTGCCTAACATCTGTACACCTCGCGGAAAAGCTCATCGATGCTCTTGCCGTATTTTTCCCTTGCACCGTCAACGGAGGACTGCATCACAATCCCGCCGCTGCGCATGAAGAGAAAGTCGTCAAGGACCGTTTCTATGTCGGAAATAAGATGAGTCGAGATAAGAACGGTCGAGTTTTCGGCGTAATTTGAGATTATCGTGCGCAGGATATATTCTCGCGCCGCCGGGTCAACGCCTCCGATAGGCTCGTCGAGCAGGTAGAGCCGCGCCGCGCGCGACATAACGAGTATCAGCTGCAATTTTTCCTTTGTGCCTTTGGAAAGCGTTTTCAGCTTTGCATCCGGGTCGACGCCGAGATGAGCCATCATCGAGTGCGCGCGCGAGCTGTCGAAATCGGCGTAAAAATCAGAGAAATAATCAACCGCAGAGCGGGCGGTCATCCTTCCCGAAAGGTATGTGCGCTCGGGAAGATAAGAAACAAAGGACCGCGTCACCTCGTCCGGCTGCCTGCCGCAGACGAGAATCTCGCCGTCCGTCGGGGTGAGAATGCCGGCTGCCAACTTGATGAGCGTAGTTTTGCCGCATCCGTTGGGGCCTAAAAGACCGATTATTTTTCCTGCCGGCAGGGAAATGTTCATGTCTGAAATGACAGTACGGGGGCCGTATGCCTTGTATAGCCCCCTCGTCTCAAGTACTGCGTCGCTCATTCTTCGCCTTTCCTTTCATTGATGCGGCGTACCGCTTCCTCGCGGTCACAGTCGAGAGCTTCCATTCTTTTTATAAAATCGGACACGAGGTCGTCGATGACGCGGTCCTTTATGCTTTTTAGGACCTCTTCGTTCACCGCGACGAACCTGCCCGCCGTACCGTGCGTTTCTATGAGCCCTTCGCGTTCGAGCTCCGTCAGCGCGCGCTGCATGGTGTTCGGATTGACCTTCGCGTCAAACGCGAGGTCGCGCACGCTTGCTATGCGTGCGCCGGGCATAAGACGACCCTGTATTATGGCGAGCCTTATATCATCGGCAAGCTGGATATAAAGCGGCGCCGTCCCGTCTATGTGCCATACGAACTCCATTTTAAAATCCTGACTCTTTGCGCTGCCTTTGCTTGTGACGCAGACGGCGAGGCAGCCCCGCCCGTATGCGATAAATCGTACTAATACAATAATACAGCAAAGGCGCGGTTTTGTCAATGGATTTTTCTTTGATAAATTATGTCCCGAAAATATCCGTCGCCTCCGTCGGGAAAGAAAAAGGCGGGGGCCCGCAATTTACGGGACCCCGCCGAAACCGTTTTTATCCGGCAAAATATATTTTGATGTAGGTGACGTTTATCGCCCGTCCGCTGTCAGAATTGTTGCGGAAACTGAGGGTCAGCCGTCCGCCGCTCACCGTGACGGTCGCGTGCAGCGCGCCGCTTCTGACGTTATATCCGTCCGCGAGCACCGATTCCCCGCCCGTGCCGAGATTTGCGTAAACGCGGTGCATATTCGAGCAGCCCCACGGGTCGGAGAAGCCTATTTCGACCTCGTATGTCCCGTCGGGAAGCTCAAACGCGTAGTCGAGCGCGCGTTCCCTGCCGTTTTCGTACTGGTTCTTCGTGTAGCGGTTCGTATCCTCCTTCGGCTTGCCGTCGCGCGGGTCCGTTTCGTAAGCCCATGTGTTCGCGGTGTATATCGCGCCGCTTATAGGACTGCCGTTATAGACGTCGGTCGGGTCGTCGATAAGACCCCATTTTTTGCCCGTCACGGGGTCGTAGCCGTAGAGCTGCTCGGTCACGCTGTTGTATGTGCCGAAGCGGTCGCCGTCGGAGAGGGTGGAGGTGTTGTGGTCACCGCAGTCGACGAAGTAGGCGACCTTTTCGTCGATGTCGTATAGCTTCTTTACCGCCTTTATGTAGATGAACTCGCATACGCGGGCGGACTCTTTGCCGTCCTTGCCCGAGAACGTCACGCTTATCACGTCGTGCTCGTCTCCGTTCGCCGTTATCCGCTCCGCAGCCGTGACTATGCTGTCGGGTATCCTTATGCGCACCTCGTAGGTGCCCTCTTTCCCGAGATAGTCGAGCGTGTCGGAGAATACGGCTGTATCGCCGAGCTTTACGGTGAGCGTTTTTCCGTTGTCCTCGCGGCGCAGGCGTATGACAAGGTAGTTTTCGACGCCGTCCGCCTTTGACACCGCCATCCGGTATGTGAAGCTGCCGCCCGCGTTCGCCATGCGGTAGGTGCCGTCGTTCGTAACGCCGACGGTGTTCTCCTCGCGCATCGCGTGCAGCTCGTCGTTTTCATACTGGCCGTATCCGGGCTGTACCGTGTCCACGGTCTCCTCATCGGTGCGGACGGGGCCGTTGTCCTTTATGTTTTTCTCCTCGGGCGTGAGGAAGTACCAGTATATGCCGTATCTCTCGTCGTACTTTTCATAGTGCGGAGTGAACAAAAGCTCCGAGCCGTTTACTTTGAACGAGAGCCCGTCGCCGCTGCGGGTGACGTATTTGTCCGTGTTCTTTATGAATTCCTCGCGGGAGACGCCGTCCGGCAGGACTATGTCCTCGTCGTCGACGAGCTTTGCCGTCGGTATCGTCACGTCGACGCCCGTCGTCGTCTTGTTCATATTCTGCTTGCCGAGACCCGCGCTCAAAACGACGGGGCCGTACTTCAGCGCGAGCGCCGTGTCGTTGTCGGGAAGGGTATGGGCGGTGACGCTCATCGGTATGCTCACCGAAAGCTCAACGTCGTCTCCCGACAGTCCCTCGACTACGGCAAATCCGTTTTCGGTCTTTTTGTACTCCGCCACATCGCCCCCGACCTTGACGGTGAGCTCGCCCGCCGCCCAGTCGGGTATGCGGAACGCGAGCGAGACCGTGCGTCCGCCAGTTGAAAGCGTGAACTTAGAGGTGTCGCCTGCGGGGATGTCCGAGCGCTGGACGAGCGTCAGCGTGCCGTCCTTCAGCGTCAGGGTCGAGGAGAAATACATGTTGACGTATATCGTGTCCCCGTCGTGGAAATAGATGCTGTCGTTGAGCTTTGAGAAGTTCTCCATGCCGGAGCCCGTGCAGCACCAGAATTTCGTGAACGGCTCGCCGTAGACCTTAAAGTAGCCTGTCGCCATCGGCTGGAAGTACATGGTCATGCCCGTTTCGGGGTTCTGAGAGGAGAGGATTGCGTTGTAGAACGCGTTCTCGTAATAGTCGGCATATTTCCGCTCGCCCGTTATCTCAAACAGGGCGCGGGAGAGCTTCAGCATATTATAGACGTTGCACGTCTCGCAGTTGCAGTTCGTGCGCTCGGCGTCGAGGACGTCGTCGCGTCCGAAGTGCTCCCACTCGCTATTGCCGCCGGTGACGTATGTGTGATGCTCGACGACCATGTCCCAGAATGTCTCGGCGTATTTGAGGTACGCGGAGGCGTCGACCTTCTCGCCGCCTATCGTTTTCCCGTCGGCGGTCATATAGCGGTTGAGCGCGCCGAGAAACTTCGGTATCGTCGTGTTGGCGTGCAGGTCGTTGAGCACGTCGGCTTTGCCCGAGGCGACGCGGCGGAAGAGGGCGTCCTCGTCAAACGCGTGCGCGGCTATCGCGTAGCGTTCCTCGCCGGTCTCTTTGTAAAGCTCATAGAGGCAGTCGTTCATGCCGCCGTATTCTATCGAAAGCACGGTATTGTGCACGGCGTCGCTCCAGCCCGAGACGCGCTCATACGTCCAGTCGCCGAGCCCCTCGGCAACCTCGAGCGCCTTTTCGCTGCCGGTGAATTCCGAGACGTCGAGAAGTCCCGCAATGATCTTGTGCATCGTGTACCACGGCACCCACGCCTCGGAGGAAATATTCGTTTTTCCGTGCTCTATGTTGTCAAACTGCGCCTCAACGTTCGCCCTGTTCGCGAGCTTTGCGCCGAATATGAAGCCCGGCTTGCCCTTCGAGTTCTTTTGGCATTCGTAAAGCCCGTCGACGATGGCGTTAATTTTTTCGGAGATCGCGTCTCTGTCGTCCTCGGAGATGCCGGCGTTCGAGAACGCGTGCGCGCAGGCGGAGAGGTAGTGACCGAGCGTATGCCCGCCGATAAGGGAATTTTCCCAGCCGTCGTAGCGTTTTGCGCCCTTCGTATCAAGTCCCGCCGTCTCGCGGAAGCCGGCGAGCAGCCTGTCGGTGTCGAGCGAGAGCAGATAGTCGACCTCGAGCTCAAACGCGTTTTCGCAGTATTCGTCCTCCATCCTGACCTCGTTGTTCCCGAAATGGGTGAGGACAAAGCCGTCGGGCGTCGTCAGCTCCGCGCCCGAGGGGGAGGCGGGCGCGTATGAAAAATACGCCGTCAATTCTTTTTTGTTACCGTTGATGTTCACGTTAAGCGTCAGGTGCGGGGCTTCGGGCTTTTCCTCGGCAGCCTTGACGACGATACCCGAGAGCATCGGGGCGAGGCAGAGCGCGAGAAGAAGCGCCGCGGCAGCACCTTTTCCTTTCTTCTTTTTTATTATTATCACGGCGCCTGCGCCTATCGCCGCGGCGGCGAGGACGCCGGCTATCGGCGCGATTATGTACCAGGGGATGCCGCCGTCTCCATCGTCGGCGAAAAGACTTATTTCCTCGCTGTGCTCCTCACCCGAAGAAAGTCTGCCGATATCGAGCGCGGCGTCGCTTTCGTCGGCATAGGAGATGCCGTCGGGAAGGCGGAAGCTCACCGTGACGTTGCCGAGCGTGCCCGTGCCCCGGTTCGCGGCGAGAAGCGACAGCTTTATCTCATCTTTCGGCTCGTACTCCCTTTTGTCCTGTGCGATCTCAAGGAAGAAGCCGTTCTCATCCGGTCCGTAGCTGCCGATCAAACCTTCGTACCTGTCGGCGATATCGTGCCCGCCCGGGGCATATGTGTCTTCTGCGGACGCGGCGGACGCCATAACGGTAAACAGCACCGCTGCCGCCGCGGCAGCGAGCAGCGCCGCCGCAGTTTTGATGGAGAGCTTCATTCGTGACCTCCGAGTGACAGTTGTCTTTGCTTTATTGCGCGGACTGATGTGTGCATATACATTTTACACGAATGCGGCGGCAAAAGCAAGCCGATTTTTCGTTATTGGCTGATAAAATTTAAGCGGGAGGTCAAAAAACGCGGCGTGCGCAAAAAGCCGTCATTTGCACGAAATGACAAGGGCTCGGAGGACCTGAAAAAAGAAAACGCAGCCGCGCGGGCGGCTGCCGTTTTTTGCCGTGAAACACTGTCTGTAAGCCGGGTTCTGTCTTACGCTGCCATCTATCTGTGCCGCTCGTTGCCTCACGGCTCGCGGGTTTGACCCGCTGCCGCTCCGCGCCATGCACCGGGCCGGTGACTCGGCATTGCGGAGCGTTGCTTCGGATAGGGTTTACAGGGCGCGGCAGTTGCCTGCCGTGCCGGTGAGCTCTTACCTCGCCTTTCCACCCTTACCGCGCGTGCGCGCGGCGGTATATCTCTGTTGCACTTTCCCGGGAGTCGCCTCCGGCGGACGTTATCCGTTATCCTGCCCTTTGAAGCCCGGACTTTCCTCACGCCCGATATGATATGGGCGCGCGGCAGCGCGGCAGTGTTTCAGGCACTGATATTATATCTCTGCCGACCCGTTATGTCAAGTCCCGCTCGCCACGAGAGGCGGGGTTGACAAAACGGAAATGATATTATATAATTGTAGATGTCAAGTCGTCGCCGCGCAACTTTTGATAGCGCATCAGCACCGTCAGAATTGCGCGGCGGCACTTTAATTTTAGAAAACGGAGGACCGACACCGTGGAAGAAAAGATACTTAAGGCATATGCGGAAAAGATGGAAGGCAGATGTCGCGACCGGGACCGCATCGACCCCGAGCTTTTCGACGAGCTCGGAGTAAAGCGCGGCCTGCGCGACAAGAACGGAAACGGCGTGCTCGCCGGACTGACGAATATCTCAAAGATAACGTCCTTCCGGAACGTCGACGGCGTGAAGACGCCGTGCGACGGCGAGCTTTGGTATCGCGGGTACAAAATCGAGGACCTGCTGGCGCGTGTCGGTGAAGGGAAAAGCGGCGGGGAATACGCGCTCGGATACGAAAAAATAGCGTATCTTTTGCTCTTCGGCTCGCTGCCGACGGAGGCGGAGGAGGCGGAGTTTTCGTCCCTGCTCGGCGAGTGCCGCACGCTGCCGACGAATTTCACCCGCGACGTTATCATGAAAGCGCCGAGCGGCGACATAATGAATTCGATGACGCGCAGCATTCTGACGCTCGCGTCGTATGACGAAAACGCCTCGGACACGAGCGTTGCGGGCTCGCTCTCCCAGTGCATCCGCCTTATCGCGGAGTTCCCGATGCTCGCCGTCTACGCGTATCACGCGCACAACTATTACGACAACTTCGACAGCATGATAATCCACCGTCCGGACCCGACGCTCTCGACGGCGGAAAATTTCCTCATGCTTCTGCGCGCCGACAAATCGTACACGAAGACCGAGGCAAAGGTGCTCGACACCGCGCTGATACTTCATATGGAGCACGGCGGCGGCAACAATTCCACGTTCACGACGCGCGTCATCACCTCGTCGGGCTCGGATACATATTCGACGATGGCGGCGGCGATGTCGTCGCTCAAAGGACCGAAGCACGGCGGCGCGAACATCAAGGTCATGGAGATGATGGCGGACATAAGGGCAAACGTCCGCGACACGTCCGACCGCGAGGAGGTCGAACGCTACGTCGGAAAAATACTCGCCGGCGAGACGTTTGACAAAAAAGGTCTTATATACGGCATGGGACACGCCGTGTATTCTCTCTCCGACCCGCGCGAGCGCGTGTTCAAGCACTACGTCCGCGGTCTCGCGAAGGAAAAGCACAGGGAGGACGATCTCGCGCTTTACGAGGCGGTCGAGGAGGCGGCTCCGCGCCTGATAGCGAAAAACCGCCGCATCTACAAGGGCGTCAGCCCGAACGTCGATTTTTACTCCGGCTTCGTTTACGATATGCTCGGCATACCGACCGGCCTTTATACCGCGATGTTCGCGATGGCGCGTATCGTCGGCTGGAGCGCGCACAGGATAGAGGAGCTCATCTGCGCCGACAAGATAATCCGCCCGGCATACCTCAGCGTGATGAAAGAAGCGGAAGAATAAAGAAGCGGGAGAATAAAAAAACGCCCCTCGGCGCGGAAAAAAGGCTGCGCCGAGGGGGATTTTTTGATTTTGCGGCGTTCGTGTCTTACATGTCGCGCCCCGAAAAGAGCGCGGCGGCGGCAAAATATGAAATGAGGAGCAGGACGCACGCGCCCGCGACGACAGCCGCCGAGAGCAGGAACGCGTTCGAGCTTACCGCGCCGATGATACGGGAGATGAGAGGGAGGTCTTCCGGGGTGATGGTGAACGACGTGGCGGCGAGCGCGCTGATGCCTCCGACGACGACGATATACGCGAGGCGACCCTTTTCCGGTCCGAGGCGCATTATGAACGGCAATGCGATCACCGACGGCAAAAGCGCCGCGAGGAACGAGACCGACGCGCCGACGGCGGCGGTTTCAAGCGAAAGCTCCCCCGACACGGCGCCCCTCGCCATCATCGAGGCGAAAACGATCGCAAACGCCGAAAGCGCCGTGAGGAAAGAGAAGATATACTGCGCTGAGACTATCTGCCGCCTCGAATACGGCAGCGTCAGCGCGTATACGATAAATCCCGAGGAGTCGCTTACGGAAAACACCGATATCGACACGACGCCGCAAAAAAGCCCGATAAATACGGCAATGGACGAAGACAGCTCGGAGGAAACGAGCACCGCCGCCCACACGAGCACGATAAGGAAAAAGGCGCGGCACGTCGTAAATGCGACGCAGATGTGATTTTTGACAAGACCCTTTGTTTTCAATTCGATATCTCCTTTCTTTCGCCCTTTATCATTCCGACGAATATGTCCTCAACGGAGCACGCCGAGACCTCGCATCCGGCGGGCAGCAGCTCCCTTTCGACAAGGGCGGTGACGCCGTAATCGGTGCGCCTTTTCGATATGACGCAGCCTTCGGGCAGGGAGGCGAGCGTCTTGTCGTCACAGTGAAGCGCTGCGAACCGTTCGAGCAGGCGGTCTTTTTCGTCCGAGAGCAGGAGCCTGCCGCCGTGGAGGAACGCGATGTAGTCGCAGACCTTTTCGAGGTCCGATACTATGTGAGACGAGATGAGAACGGAGCGCTCGCCGTCCTTTGTGAAATCGAACAGGATGTCCGTCACCTCGTCCCTCGCGACGGGGTCGAGCCCGCTCGTCGCCTCGTCGAGTATCAGGAGCTTCGCGTCGTGAGAAAGGGCCGCGGCGATGCCGAGCTTCATCTTCATTCCGCGCGAATATGCGGAGTATTTCTTTTTCGGGGGCAGGGAGAACCGTTCGAGATATGCAGAGAAGAGCTCGCCGTCCCAGTTTCTGTACGAGTCTGCCATTATGCTGCCGAACTGCTTTGCGTTGATGCCGCCCGGGAGCCCGACCGTGTCGAGCACGACGCCGACGTCCTGCTTTGCCAGCTCAAAATCGTCCTTTGTGTCGCGCCCGAACAGCTTTACCGTGCCGCCGTCGGCGTTTATGATGCCGAGCACGGTTTTTATAAACGTCGTTTTTCCGGCTCCGTTTTCGCCGATGAGGCCGAGCGTGCAGCCGCGCGGGAGCGTGAGCGAGACGCCGTCAAGGCAGAAGCCGCGAAAACGCTTTGTGAGCGCGGCGGTCTTCAGCGCGGGGGCGGCGGTTATGTCCGCGGCGGGACTTATTTCCGCGCGGGCGTTTTTTTCTTTGTTTTTCATTTTTATGACCATTCCTTTCCGCTGCGCTACAAGGCACCAAAGGGGATGAAACACAGGTGCCGCTAACACAG
>CANQYV010000035.1 GCA_947628165.1 uncultured Clostridia bacterium
GGGCGGGCTGAAAATGGACATCCCCCTGGGGGTCATCCTGGCCCTGATCGCCGTCTTCGCGGTGAAGTTCCTCTTTGACCGGATGCGGGTGGGCTTCGAGTTCCGCACCATCGGCGCCAACGCCCAGGCGGCCAAGTACGCCGGCAACGGCGGGCCGGCGCTCTTGAGGTTTCTCGAGCGCCTCGAGAAATGGGGCGTCGTTAAACAGTGTCACGCGGAAACAGAGACGGCATACGACGACGGCACACCGCTCGCAACAGTTTGCGATTACGTCGAGATCGAGACGAATCTCGCCGGCCGCCTTGTGTGGACGCCGAGAGCAAAGCAGGCGGCCGTCGACGAGCTCGCCGAGGTTGCCGCTTATATCTACGCCGCCGATATGGCAGACGGGCCCGACGCGCTCGAGATCGTGAGAATGAGGCACAGGCACGCGAGAGGGGGCGGCGAGGCTTGAGCAAGTACGTACAGGTCGGCGTCACCGCCTTGCGCGGCCCGGCGGGCGAGTATTTGCCGGCGGTGCCGCTCTACATCAAGAGCGAGGACGCGGCAAAGGCATTTACCGACCCGGCGGCGGCCGAGTTGCCCGCGCCGGTCGACGAGATCGCCGCGGCGTTCGCTCAAAAATTCCGCGAGTACACCGAGGGGCTCGGGGCCGCCCGGTCGAGAAAGGAGGGTTTGTCGTGTACGTAAATCCGTTTTGGGCGGGCGTCGGCTGCACGTTGCTCGTCGAGTTTGGCGGGCTCTTTATCGCCGCGCTCTTGTACAACGGCAAGAAAAAATAACCATTTGAGGAGGCAAACAATGACGCACACAAGAAAGATCGCCCGCAACCGGGCGCGCCTCGTCGCCGCGTGGCGGGGCTATCCGAAAATCAACCGGCAGCTCAAGAGCTCGACCGCCGACGAGGGCGGCAAACACGCCCGCGGCGCGCTCCGCACGCACAAGCCCGAGGGCGCCCCGTGGCGGGATATGGCCCGCGCCGATTTCAACCGCGAGCGGGCGGCCCATTTGAGCCGCCTCGCGTCGCAGGCGACGAGAGCGAGGCGCCGGGAACAGTGAACGCGAACAAGAGCGGCCCGGCGGGCGACCCGCCGAAAGGCGCGTACAAGCGCCGCAAGCCCAAGGAAAAGCAAAAGCCGGTAACGGCCGGCTCGAGCCTCGAGGACGTGCTCGCGGGCCTCGAGGACGAAAATAAGAGGCGCCGGCGGCTCGGCTTGCCGACGCTCTCGTATGGCAAATACGTACAGGAATTGGAGGCCAAAAAATGAGCAAGCGCAAAATTGTCGATCTTTCCGAGATCGCCGGCGGCCCGACGGCCGAGGCGGTGCAAAACAAAAACGCCGAGGCGACCGGCGCGGGCCGTGCCCTCGAGCTCGACAGCGCCGGTAACGCCGAGATCGCGGCTATCGCCGAGGCGGCGGGCGTGGTGCCGTCGTACATACTGGAGGAGGTCGTCGCAAAGATTGAGGGCGACGGGCTCACCGTCGGCGAGGCGGTCGCCGCTGTCGGCGCGTTACATGGGTACTATGGCAAGCCGGCCGGCCCCGGCGGTGCTGATGCTGACGACGACACCGAGGGCGCCGGGCTCGCTGACGAGGGCGACCTCGACGACGAGGGCGAGTACGACGACGCGGGCGCCCCGGCCGGCGACGGCACCCGGCCGACGGGGTACTGTTACTATTGCGGGCAGGCGGCCGTCGCGCCGCTCGACGTGGAGCTCAAAGATCAAGAGGCCGCGAACAGGTGGGCGACGGAAAATTGCGATTGTGACGAGGCCGCGTGCGATCGTGACGTGCGCCGCGCTTTTAAGAGGCTCGGCGAGCTTTTCAAGGATTGCGGCGAGGCGGCCGTCGATACGTTGAGGGCGGTCGCGGCGGCTATCCGGCGCGACGAGCTCGAGGAGGCGACGATCAAGCCCTTGCCCGGCGTGCGGTGCAAAATCCGTCGTAACGATAAAGGTATTCTCGTCGTCACGCGCACGACGACGAGCACGCAGCAAGAGGTCATACAGGAGGGCAAACAATGAGCACTTGCGACGTTTGCGGCAAAAAGTACGCCGGCGGGTATGAGGTAACGAGCATCAAGACCGGCGAGATCGAGCGGTATTGCCCGGCGTGCTATGCCCGGAAACAGGCCGGCGAGCTCGACAAACAGAAAGAGGCCCCGGCGGTCGCCGACCGGCAGACGCCGGCCGCCGGCGGCGAGGGGGCGGGGAAATGAGCCCGGCCCTCTTTAGCTCAAAAAATGCCGATTGGTGTACGCCGCAAGAGCTTTTTAACGAGCTCGACGCCGAGTTTCACTTTGAGCTCGACGCGGCGGCGACGGCCCGCTCGGCAAAGTGCGCCCGGTACTTTACGCCCGAGATCGACGGGCTCGCGCAAAGCTGGACGACGGCGGGGGGGGGCAGTTTGGTGCAACCCGCCATACGGGCGGGGGCTCGTCGATTGGGTGCGCAAGGCATACGAGGAGCACAAGCGGCTCGGCGTTGTCGTCGTGCTCCTCATACCGGCCCGCACCGACACCGCATATTTTCAAGACTTTATCCTTTACGGAAAGGCGGCCGAGGTACGCTTTTTGCGCGGCCGGCTCAAGTTCACCGACGAGGACGGCACGCCCGCACAGGCGGCCGCGCCGTTCCCCTCGGCGATCATCGTTTACAGATAGGAGGCGGCAAAATGGCAATGAAAAATTACCGCTCCGAGGTTGAGGCGTATCAATCTCTCGGCGAAATTCAAGGGGCGCTCGCAAGGGCGGGCGCGCGTCAAATCATGGTCGAGTACGACGACGCCGGCGAGCCCGCGGGCTTGCGGTTTGCGGTCAAGACCGGCGAGCGGGCCCTCGGCTTTATGTTGCCGGCGAACGTGGCCGGCGTTCAAAAGGTGCTCGAGCGGCAGCACGTCAAGAGCACCGACGAGCAAGCGCAGCGTACCGCGTGGCGCAATTTGCGCGATTGGGTGCTCGCGCAGCTCGCTCTCATTGAAAGCGGTATGGCACAGGTCGACGAGGCATTTTTTCCGTATCTCACCGACGGCAAACAGACGATATACCAGCTTTACCGCGCCGGCGCTCTCGAGTTGCCGGCGTACAGAGGGGGCGGCGGCGCGTGAGGTGCGTAATTTGCGGCCGTCGCCCGGCGGCGCGGCTTGTGCTCGATTACGTGCCGGGCGAGGCCGTTTGGGCGTGCGCACAGTGCGCCGAGGCACGGCAGGCGGCAGGCCGCGAGGAGCGGCCGCCGGCATTGCCGCCGGCGCCGGGCCCGCTGACGAGGGCCGCCCGCGCGGTTTTAAGAAAGTTTTGCCGGTGAGGAGGTGGCAGACATGGAACAGGCTTTTTATATCGCGGCCGCCGCGATGCTTTGCATCGGCCCGATCGCCGGCTTTCTTTTCGGCGTCAAGTGTTGCGCCGGTTGGTTTGGCATCGACTTGCGGCCCGGCGATAAATTGAGCGTTACCGAGTGGAGCCCCGAGGATATGCCCGAGGTATACCGGCATGAGCTCGAGCCCGACGCCGAGACGCCGGCCGAGAGCCCCGAGAACGAGCCGGCCGCCGGCGGCAGCACCGAGGCCGAGAACGGCCCGGCGGCCGCCGAGGCGGCGAGAGGGGGCGCCGACGAGTGTTTATAGTTGGCAAAGGTGTCGAGACGCGCCGACGCTTCACGTGCCGTAAATGCCTTTACGCGCTGGACGCGGCCGAGGACGAGCTCGAAAAACTCGACGACGGCGGGTTTGCGTATATGTGCCCGATATGCAAAGAGAAACGCACGGTCGCCGAGAAAGATACGATATTTTACGCGCCGGTCGAGAGTGACGGCCCGGCCGAGTGAGGAGGTACAAAATGTTTGTGCGGTATGCCATTATCACAAAGACCCCGGCGGGCAACGTCGTCGAGACGTTCACGCCCGAGCAATGGGCAGCGGTCGGCGATCTCGCCGCCTCGGCGCTCTCGGCCCGCATTTGGGCGAAGTATGACGCGGCCCGGCGGGCCCGTCAAAAGTGGGAGGAGCGCGTCGGCGGCGTTTTGGCCGGGCTCGGCTTTGCCGCGGCGATGCTCGCGGCCGGGTGGGCCGACGCGGGCTTGCCGGTCGCGGCGGTCGGCATCATCGGGGCGCTCGGCGTCGCCCTGTTGACCGGCGGGCTCTATATGGCCCGCGCCTTTTACGGGCAAGAGCCCGAGGCGTTATGGGCGCTCAAAGACGCCGAGCAATGAGCAAGCGCGGCCCCGCATGGGGCCGCCGGCTCTTTCCTTTATAAAGAGGTCGAGGCAAAAACGCGGCTCGAGGGCGGGCCGCGAGGGGCCTTGTATGGGGTAGTAAAAACTCGACCATCAAATAACAGGGGTCGAGTTTTTACTACCCCACGCGAGTTTCTCTTTTTTCTCTTTTTTGTTTTTCCCATTTTTTCAAAAAACCAAAAGGCGGGAGGCGGCGACCGTGAAAACGAAATACATACGGGAACGGGCACACGATTGCGGCCCCCGGTATAAAGAGATTGATATTTACCCCCGTTTCGTCGGCCAAACCGCGAGCGCCGAGCAGCGCGAACAGACGCGGGCCCTCGAGAGGCACGAAAGCACCCTCGCGCAAAAGAATCTCAACGACAAAAACGCGCGCCGGCACTTGTTACAGCTGATACCCCTCAATTTTACCCCCGGCACGGGCTTGCACGTGACGGCGACCTATGCCGACGAGTATTTGCCCGGCACCGAGGCTGAGGCGCTCGCCGATCGCGCAAACTACTTGCGGCGCATAAAAAGAGCGTGTCAAAACAAGGGGCTCAAAAATCCGAAATTTATCGCCGTCACCGAGTACCAAGAGGCCGACCCGAAACAGGGCCGCAAGGCGGTGCGTTTCCATCATCACATAATACTCGATTGCGAGCTCGGCCGCGACGAGATCGAGGCTTTATGGGCCATCGGGCAAGGCAAGGCGCGCCGGCGGCTCGGCCGGGTCAACGCTGACCGCCTGCAGTTCGACAAGGGGAATTGTGAGGCCCTCGTCGAGTATCTCTTGAAATATCCCAAGCGGCGCCGGCGCTGGACACAATCGCTCGGCCTCAAACAGCCGAGGCACCGCGCGCCAAACGATGAAAAATACACAAATCGGCAAGTCGAGGACATTTGCAAAAGCGGCGCGATCTTTGACCCCTCATTTTGGGCCAAAAAGTACAAAGGGTGGAGCGTCGCCGAGGCGCGGCCGGTTTATAACGATCTCGTCGGTTGGTCGATTTACTTGCGGCTCTACAAAGAGCCGCCGCCGGCGCGCAAGGCCGCCGAAAAGGCCGACCCGTACAAAATGAGCGTCGGCGAGCTCGCCGAGTGGGTCGAAAAGCGGCGGGCCGAGCTCAAAGCCCAAAAGGGAAAGGGGGTCAAAAAGTGAGAACCGCGAAAAGCGGCCGCGGCAGCGCGGGCGCCTGCAGGCCGCGGCAAAATTAGAGAGTAGCTTTACACTTGTTGAGAGTAAACTGTCAAAATGCGAGGGGGCAAAACGTGAACATCGACATAACAAGGCTCGGCCCGGCGGCGCAGGCACAAATCGCAAAGGCGCTCGCCGAGAACAAGCGCAAAAAAGACGAGGCCGCCCGGCGGCGCGCCGCCGCCGACGTGTTCGAGAGCGATCTCGAGCGCGAGTATTTCACTCGTTACATTTGGCCGCTCATTCTGACGGGGCAAATTCGGGCGTATGATTTGCACCTGTCTTTCGAGCTCATGCCGGCCGACGAGTATTGCGGCATCAAATTGCCGGCCGCGAACTATACGCCCGATTTTGTGATATGGTACACAAGCGGCGAGGTCGAGGTCGTCGAGACGAAAAGCAAGTTTGTGCGCCGCGCACAGGGCTCGTACATATACCGGCGCCGGCTCTTTATCGAGAAATATTGCCGGCCCGGCGGGTGGAAATTCACAGAATATATTAAAGCCTAAATCGGGGGGGGTATGACACTATGACACGGCAAGAGTTAAAGACGCTATACCATCTCAACCGCGAGATCGAGACGCACACAAAGCACATCGCCGAGCTCAAAGACCTACTCGAGAACCGGCACCGCACGACCGATACCGTGCGCGGCTCGGCGACCGAGTACCCGTTTACCGAGCGCATTTTCAAGATCGAGGGAACCGAGAGCACGGCCGAGGCGCGGGCCGTCATGCGCGAGCTCGAAAAGGCGCGGGCACTCGTCGGCGTGCTCAAGCGGCAGGCGGCCCGAGAATACCGCCGGCTCTTGAAATGGGTCGACAGCATCGAGGACGCACAGACCCGCGAGATCATCGTTTTGCGGTACGTCAACGGGCTATCGTGGCAACAGGTCGCCGCCTCGGTCGGGGGCGGCAACACGGCCGACAGCGTGCGCAAGGTCGCGGCCCGTTACCTCAAGGCGAGGGGCGTCAAGTAGAGGGCGGCAAGGGCTCTAAAAGTTGTCCGTTTTGTCCGGCCTTTATGTGTTATAATGCTATTGCGGAGGTACGCACCGAGGGGCGCTCGCCATCTCCGGCGCCCCGCAACCGCCGCGATGCTTGCCTCCTCCTATCCGATAGCACTCTCACGCCGCGAGGCGCGGGGGTGCTTTCGCTTTGTATACGAGGGGGCGGGCATATTGCAAGAATGGGCCAAGGGCTTTTACAAGTCGGCAGCGTGGCAGACAACGCGCGACGCATACCTCGCCTCACGCGCGGGTATGTGCGAGCGGTGCGCCGCCGCCGGCCGCCTGTTTATCATAGTCGGCGACCGCCTCGTCGAGCGGCACGCCGAGCCCGGCGAGACGACGGCGGCGACAGTCGTACACCATCGCAAGTACCTGACCCGCCGCAACATAAACGACCCGGCGATCGCTCTCGGGTGGGATAACCTCGAGGCGCTTTGCCAAACGTGCCATAACCGCGAGCACCATGCCGGCAACGTGGCACGCGCTCAACATGAGCGGCCGTATTATTTTGACGAGAACGGCCGCCCGCAGAAAAAATAAAAAGCCGCACTCCCCCCCGTCTCGACCCTCGCGCCGCAAGGCACAGGGGACCGAGGCGGGGGGCAGATTTTTGCGCGCGGGCGCGCGCGAGGGGGGTGTAGTACCCCGGCGGGGTAAAAAAGGGGGCGAGAGGCGTGTCAACAAAACCAAAGAAAACGCGAGAACAGAGAATCGCGTCGGAAAAAAGGCGACTTAATCGGATTTTTCGAGAGGCCGATAAACAGGTGCGCGAGGTTGCGAAAAGCCTCATCGAAAACGCCGCTTTTATGGCCGTCATGTGCACCGACCTACAAGACGAGATCGCAGAGAAAGGCGTCACGGTCGAGTATCAGAACGGGGCAAATCAATGGGGCACCAAAAAGAGCCCCGAGGTCGAGACGTACAACAGCATGATTAAAAACCTCGCGGGCGTCATAGGCACGCTCTCGCGCCTCGTTCCCGGCGGTACAGACGAGGCCGACGAGTTGCTCGAGTTCCTTGCCGAGAAACGGCAGCGGCGAGGGGGCGGCGCGGCTTGACGCCGCTCGAGGAGTACGCCGACGCCGTTCTCACGGGCAAAATACCGGCGTGCGCTCGCCTAAAACAACAGTACCGCCGCATCGCCGACAAGCTGGAGCACCCGGCAAAGTACCGGCCGTATATTTTCGACGCCGGGCTCGCCGACGATCACATCGCATTTATGGAGCGCTTTTGCCGACAGGCGCAAGGCCGCCTCGGTGCGCCGCTTCGCCTCGAGCTCTTTCAAAGGGCAAAATTTCAAGCCGTTTTCGGCTTTGTGGACGAGGGCACGGGCTTGCGGCAGTATAACGAGGTGCTCACGATCGAGGGCCGCAAAAACGGCAAGACGACCGAGAGCTCGGCCCTCGAGCTTGACTTGCTCATAAACGACGGCGAGGGCGCGCCCGAGATTTACAACGTCGCAACCAAGAAAGAGCAGGCAAACAAAGGCTTTGAGGGGTGCTGGAACATGGTACGGCAGTCGCCGGCGCTCCGCAAGATCATAAAAAAGCGCGTTTCCGACCTATATTGCGCCCTCAATATGGGAAAAATTCAAAGCCTCGGGAGCGAAAACCTCGACAGTCTCAACTCGCACGGCATCATCATCGACGAGCTCGAGGCCATCAAAAAGCGGTCGATTTACGACGATATGAAACAATCGACCTCGGCCCGCGATCAAGCGTTGCTCTACGTCATTTGTACAAATGGTTTTGTACGAAATGGAATATTTGACGCACAGTATAAATACGCTTGCGGCGTCCTCGACGGCACGATCGCCGACGATCACTTTCTCGCCTTTATTTACGAGCTCGACAGCCGCGACGAATGGCTCGACGAGGCCGCGTGGATAAAGGCAAATCCGGGCCTCGGCACGATAAAAAAGCTCGATACCTTGCGCGGATATGTGCAAAAGGCGCAGCACGACCCCGCTTTTTTGCCGACCGTGCTCGTCAAAGACTTTAACCTCGTCGAGAACGGCGCGACGCGCTGGCTCACGCATGAACAGGCGGTAAACGACGCCCGCGCCGAGATCGTTTTCGATTACGGCGTCGGCGGCATGGACGCGGCCGACAGCATCGACCTAAACGCGGCGACAGCGCTCTTTATGCGTGCCGGCGACCCGCATATCTATCGCCGCTCTATGTACTGGATACCGCAAGCGGTACTCGACGCCGACGCCGCCGCCGGCCGCACGCAAGGCCGCGACAACGCGCCGTATGCCCTATGGGTCAAACAAGGGTATATGCGCACGACGCCGGGCAATAAGGTGCCGAAAAAAGTCTTTTTCGAGTGGTTTTGCGAGCTCGAGGACGAGGGCTTTATCATGCGTTACATCGGCTACGACCCGTGGCATATAGACGACGACACGCTCCAAAAATTCAAAGACCATTTCGGGCCGCAATGTATGATCGAGATACGGCAGGGCGCGAAAACGCTCTCGGCCCCTATGAAAGATTTACGGGCCGACCTCGAGGCAAACGTCGTCGTATACAACTGCAATCCGATCGACGAAATGTGTCTACTTAATACCGAGGTACGCACCGACATAAACGGGAATATACAGCCGGTAAAGGGCATCGACAGCCGCGACCGAATCGACGGCACGATCGCCCTTTTGTGCGCTTATATCCCATTGCGAGACAATCAAAGCGAGATACAAAATCTTAACGAGGAGGGGTAAAGAGTGGGCCTCTTTGAAAACATTTTCAGAAAAGAGAAACAAGAGCGCGCCGTTCACGAATATTTCCGGGCGCTGTCGGTGTATACGCCGGTTTTTAGCACGTTCGAGGGCGGCGTCTATGAGGCGATGCTCACGCGATCTTGTATTCACGCTTTCGCAACCCATTGCTCAAAGCTCAAGCCTCAAGTTACCGGCAGCGGCGCCGACAAGCTCGAGCGTATGCTGCAGTACGCGCCCAACCCGTACCAAGACACGACAAAATTTTTATACCGCCTCGCAACGGTGCTCTCGGTGCGTAATAACGCATTGATCGCGCCGCTTTACGACGAGTACCGCGGCCGCATTGAGGGATATTACCCGCTCTTGCCGCAAAATTGCCGGGTCGTGGAGTACAAGGGCGAGCCGTTTTTGAGGTATCAGTTCGCCGGCGGGCGATGGGCGGCGCAAGAGCTCTCGGCGGTCGGCCTCCTCACACAACACCAATACGAGGACGACTTTTTCGGGTCGGATAACCGGCCCGTATTGCCTATTATGCAAGTGATTGACACAAACAATCAGGGGATAATCGAGGGCGTCAAGGCGTCGGCAAATATTCGCTTTATGGGCTTGCTCGCCGGCGTGTTCAAAGATAAAGACATAGACGCCGAGCGGGCCCGCTTTCGGCGTGACAACCTCGGCGCCGAGAACAATAACGGCATTTTGCTCGCCGATCAAAAGTACAAAGAGATCAAGCAAATACAGTCGGAACCGTACACCATGAACGCGGCACAGATGAAAGAAATACGCGAGAGCGTTTTCGAGTATTTCGGGTGCTCCGACGAGATTTTGCAAAACCGCTATACCTCGTCGGCCGTCTGGAATGCCTATTACGAGGGCAAGATCGAGCCTTTTGCGATACAGCTTTCTCTCGTTATGTCAAATATGACGTTCTCGCCGCGCGAGATCGCCGCCGGCCGCTCTATCTTGTGGACGGCCGAGCGCCTGCAGTACGCGACCAACGAGGAAAAAGTCAACATTGTGACACAACTCTTTGACCGCGGTATGATGAACCGCAACACCGGGCTCGAGGTTTTCAACCTCCCGAGGCTCAAGGGCCCCGAGGGCGAGAAATATTACATCCGCAAAGATTACGCCGAGGTCGAACACCTCGACAAAAACGAGGAGGGTAAAGTAAATGCCGTACAAACCGACACAGAGGGAGTACCGCCTGTTGACGGCGCCCCTACTGCCCCCGCCGCCGACGGCGACGAGTGAGAGGCATTTTGCGACCGATTTTTACGTTGAGGGCATCGCCTCACAATTCGGCGTGAAATACTTGCTCGGTCACGATGAAAAGGGCGCCGAGGTTTTCGAGACGATCGACCCCGGCGCGCTGGAGGGGTGCGACCTGTCCGACGTGATTTTTCAATACGACCATGAGGGCAAAGTCTACGCCCGCACGTCGAACGGTACGCTCTTTGTCGAGGGGCGCCCCGACGCGCTCTTTATGGCCGCCGATCTCTCGAAAAGTCGCGGGGCAATGGAAACATACGAGGAAATCAAAGCCGGGCTCATTACACAAATGAGCTTTTCGTTCATTGTCGGCGCCGAGCGTTTCGACCGCGCGGAAAGGTGCCGGCACATTCAGAAGATCACCAAGGTATACGACGTGTCGGCCGTGTCCATTCCGGCAAACCCGTCTACGTATATCGACGCGCGCTCGGCGGCCGAGAGGATTGTCAACGCCGACCGACAGGAGTTGCAACGCGCGCGCCGCCGCAAATTGCTTTTACAGTGCAAAATTTTGGAGGTAATGAAATGAGAACCCTTAACGAGATCGACAACGATTTGCGCGAGCAGCGCAAGGCCCTCGAGGACGATAGCAACCTCGACAAACTGGACGAGATCGAAAAGCGCATCGGCGAGCTCACCGACGAGCGCGCGGCCGTCGTGGCCGCGGCCGAAAAGCGTAAAAACTTGCTCGCGTCCATCGCCGCCGGCAACGCCGGCACCGAGACGCGCCGCGCGGCCGCCGCCAACACCGACGCCGACGCCGACAGCGCCGAGGACGAGGACGACGCCGACGGGCGGGGTACGCCCGAGTACCGCCGCGCGTTCTGGAAACACTTGACCGGCCGCTCCCTGTCGGCCGCCGAGAACGCCGCTTTCGAGCGCGTCAACGCGCGCGCCATGACGACCGGCGACGACAGCGCCGGCCCGGCGGTGCCGTCCACCATGTACGGCGCTATCATCGAAAAGCTCAAGAAAGCGGCCCCGATCATCGACCGTATCACGATGCTGCACATCGCCGGCAACGTGACGCTCACCGTCGAGGGCACCGTCGCCGACGCAAAGGCCCATACGCAGAACGCCGAGGAGGCCGGCGACGACGATACCCTCGTTAAAGTCGTGCTCACCGGGTACGAGATTATCAAGCTCGTATCTATCTCGGCGAGCGTACGTACCATGACGATGGGCGGTTTTGAGGCGTGGCTCGAAACGGCCATCGCAAAGCGTGTCGCCAAGAAGATCAACGACTGGATCATCGCCGGCACCGGCAGCGACGAGCCCCGCGGCATCGGCGCGATCACCTACAACGCCGAGAACAGCGTCGAGATCGGCGCCGAAAAGGCGCTCACCGAGAACGACGTCGACGCCGCCGTCGGCCTGTTGCCCGAGGATTACGACGAGGGCGCTATTTGGGCCATGAGCAAGCGCACGTTTTTCGCCGATTTCAAGCCCCTGCAGAACAAGAGCAAGAACGACACCGTTACCAAGGACGGCGGCACGTGGTACGTCGACGGGTACGAGGTCGTCTTTGTGGCCGGCGTGCCGCTGCATGAGGCGTACCTCGGCGACTTCGAGCAGTATTACGGCAATCTGTCGCAGGACGTGACGGTCGCCGCCTCCGAGCACAGCTCTTTCAAGAAAAACGCCATCGACTACCGCGGTACGGCCATCTTTGACGGCAAGCCCGCCGTCGACGCCGCGTTTGTCAAGATCAAAAAGGCCGCCGAGTGAGAAAGGGGGGCGCGGTAAATGGGTAATAAATACCTCACAGCCGCGAAAAACGCCCTCGGTATCACTGTGAACGACCCCGAGATCGACGCCGCATTGCAAGACCTCGTAAACGCCGCCCGCGCCGACTTGCGCGCGGGCGGCATCGAGGAGCCGACAGCCGCCGCACCTAAAGGCAACGCCGCACTTTACAAGCGCGGCGTTGTTTTGTATGTTACGGCCGGCTTTGTGGACGATGCAACCGCGGCCCGGCGGGCCGGCGACGATTACGACCGGCTAAAAACGAGCCTCGCTCTCAACGGCGAGTTTCGGGGGGCGAGCGGGCCATGATCGAGCGCGTGCCGATTACCCTCATATCGACGAGTTACACCGCCGACGCGATCGGCGTACAGCAGCCGGCCGAGACGCGCGTAAAGCGCCTCGGCATACTCGGCAGCGTGTGGCAATCAGAGCGCACAGACGCGGCGACAAAAGGCTTTACGGCCGAGGAGGTCGTCGCCGTCTGGCCGTTCGAGTACGACGGTCAAAAGCTGGCCGAGTTCAACGGCCGCAAGCTCGAGATTTACCGCACGTACCTAAACCGGCGCAACGGTCGGCTCGAGCTCTATCTCGGGCAGCGCGTCGGCGTCGGGGGCGCTGACAATGGGTAACACTGTAAAGCCCGAGAACCTCGGCGCCGAGCTCGTAAAAATCCTCGAGGAGTACAGAGACGAGACGATCGCCGACGTGAAAGAGGCCATCCTCAAGACGGCCGACGAGGACGTCGAGGAGCTCAAGGCCAAAAGCCCCGACAGCGGCCGCGCCCGGCGGCGCAAGTACCGCTCGGGGTGGACGAAAACGATCGTATATGAGAGCCCGCTCGAATTGAGGGTAAAAGTTCACAACAAAATAAACTACCAGCTCACACACCTACTCGAAAACGGTCACGCCAAAGTGAACGGCGGCCGCGTGCCGGCTCAAGTGCATATAAAGCCGGTCGAGAACGAGAGCAACGAAAAGCTCGTACAACGCATAAAGGAGGCGGCATCGAAATGACGCTCGAGAACCTTTACGACGCCATCAAGAGCGTCGGTTTCCCGGCGGCGTATAGCTCGTTCAAGAAAAAGACCGAGCCGCCGTTTGTGACGTACCTCGACAACAGCCGCACGCCGACCGCCGCCGACGGCAAGGCCGCGGGGTGGGTGCATCGAATCCGCGTCGAGCTCTATACGCGCGCGAAAAACCTCACGGCCGAGGCAAAGCTCGAGGCCGTGTTTGACGCTATCGGTATTTTGTACGAGGTCGCCGACGAGGGCGAGATCGACGCCGAGAGCGTTTACCGCGTCGGGTACGAGTTCGACTTTTTCACCGCCGCCGAGCCGGCCTAAAGCCCGGCGGCCCGATCTCACGAAAGAGAGGTAAAAACCATGCGCAAAAGCATTGCTCGCATCGGTATCGCGCTGATTACCGGCACCGGCGAGGAGGAAAGCATCGGTAAATACGAGTGGCTCGAGAGCGAACAGGCCGGCGGCCGCGAGTACAGCGCCGAGCCGCAGGGCGAGAGCACCGAGGTTTACGCCGACGGCCGCAGCGTGTTCTCGGTGAACGAGAACAACGGGTACAATATCACGTTGACCCTCCTCGCCATCATCGACAAGATCGCCATCGACATTCTCGGCCGGAAAAAGACAAAAGAGGGCGTCGCCGAGTACGCGACGAGCGAACAGGCGCCCCGCTTTGCTCTTGCCATCGCCGAGGACGACACAGACGGCAATACGCACATTCAGCAATACCCGAATTGCCAAGTGACGACCCGGCCCTCCAAGAGCGGGAAAACGTCCGAGGGCAATTTCGACCCGCAATTCCCGCAGTTCACCATCGCCGCCCGGCCCCGCGCGAAAGACAAGCTCGTATGCCATGAGACGAGCATCAAGACCGGCGAGGAGCTCCCGCAGGCTTTCGTCGAGCCGACCGAGGCCGGCGACGTGTAACAGGATAGGAGGCGAGCATCATGCCCGAGAAAACAATCACCATCGACGGCCGGCCGGTCAAGTTCAAGGCGACCGGCGGCGTTATGTACAGGTATAAAGAGCAGTTCGGCCGCGAAATGCTTGCCGACGCCGCCAAAATTCAAGAGTACCTCGAGACGGCGACGGTGCGCAAGGTCGTGCGCAAAGACCCCAAGACACATAAAGTCGTACTCGCGCACGGCAAGCCCGTCGTCGACGAGATCACCGAGTACGACTATACAAAACTCTCGCTCGAGGCTATGTATAATCTCTTGTGGGTGTACGCAAAGACCGCCGACCCCTCTATACCTGACCCGCAAACGTGGCTCGACAGTTTCGAGAAATTCCCCGTCGTCGAGATTTATAACCAGCTCGGCGACCTCACGGGGGCAAATCTCAAGGTCGACGCAAAAAACGCATAGGCGGCAGCAAAACCGGCCAAAACTCCTCGCTCGTTTCGAGCGAGGAGTTTTGTGCTTTACTACTGGCCCGCGGTTTTACTGTCGCCGACATGGATAATTTTACTTTTGGACAACTGATAAATTACATCTACGAATACGAGCGCAACGCCGCGAGGGCCCGCGGCGAGGACGTGCCCGACCTCGAGGCGAGGTATAGGCAGCTCAAGAACGTACAGCCGCTCGTCGAACAGCGGCACGCCCGCGGCGAGATTTCCGACGAGGAGTATCGCAGCTTTACGGCCGCGCTCAAAGAGTGGGAGGAGTGAGAAACAATGGCAGGCTCGATAAAGGGTATCACCGTCGAGCTCAACGGCAACGCGACCAACCTCACGAAAGCGATCAACGACGCGAAAAAGTCGTGCAACGCGATCGGAAACGAGTTAAAGACCGTCGACCGCTTGCTCAAGCTCGACCCCGGTAATTTTACCCTCACAAAGCAGAAAGCCGACCTCCTCGCTCAATCTATCCAAAAGACGCGGGATAGCCTCTCGCAGATGGAGGCGGCGCAAGAACAGGTCGAGCGCAAATTTGCCGCCGGCGAGATCGGCGAGGCACAGTACCGCAAATTCAATCAAGAGTTAGTCAACGCCCGCGAACGTCTGAAAGGCTTAGAGGCCGAGCAAAAGACGGTTAACGGCGTTTTTATGCAAATACCGGCAGTTAAAGCGAAATACGCCGAGCTCGGGGCCGAGATCAAAAAGAGTGAGAGCGAGATCGAGCGGCTCAAGGATACCCAAAAAGAGTACGACGCACTTTACAGCGCCGGCAAGCTGGATAAAGGCAAATACGAGGAGCTCACCGCGAGCATCAAAAAGGCGACCGACGAACAGCTCGAAAATATCAGATCGAGCCGCGAGGGGCAGAAAGAGCTCTCGAACCTCGGCACGTCTTTTACCGCCCTCAAGGGCAAGATCGAGGCCGTCGGCAAAGCCCTCGCGCCGGTCGGCGCTGGATTGCAAAAGGTCGGCGCGGTCGCCGGCGCCGGTTTCAAAGCCGGCGTAACGGCGCTCAAGGCGTACACGACCGCGGCCGTCGCCGCCGGTACGGGTATCGTCGGCATAACCGCCGCCGCCGGCGCCGCGGCCGACGATATTAACACGCTCTCGACAGTTACCGGCATATCGACCGACCAACTGCAAAAATATCAATACGCGAGCGATATTATCGACGTATCGGTCGAGACGATCGCCAAGTCGAACGCCAAGCTCATTAAAAGCATGAACAGCGCCCGCGACGGGTCGGGCGACACGGCCGAGGCGTTTAAGACCCTCGGCGTATCTGTCACCGACGCCGACGGCAATTTGCGGGATAGTCAAGAGGTTTTTAACGAGGCTATTACCGCCCTCGGCAACGTCGAGAACGAGACAGAGCGCGACGCGCTTTCGATGCAGATTTTCGGCAAGAGCGCGCAAGACCTCAACCCCTTAATCGAGGGCGGGGCCGACGCGCTCGCGCTCCTCGGTGAGAACGCCGAGGAGGCCGGGCTCATTCTCTCGCAAGACGCCCTAAACGCCCTAAACGACTATAACGACGCGAACGATACGCTCAAGGCGAACGCGACGGCAGCCGGCCGGGTACTCGCCGGCGTGTTTGCGCCGAGCCTTGCGACGGCGACGAGTGCGGTCGCCGAGGCTTTGCCGCAAATGGCAAATCTCGTCGGCGAGCTTTTCAACGGCGGCGATATGGCCGCGGCCGGCGACGGGATTACGTCTTTGATTACCGACCTCGGCGGCAAGGCGCTCGCGGCAGCGCAAGAGAATTTACCGACGATCCTCGAGGGCTTTAATACTCTCATTTTGTCGATCGTCGAGGGGCTCGCTGCACTCTTGCCCGAGGCGGCCGACGGCTTGCTCGGCCCGCTCATTGACGCCCTCGTCGGGCTCGTTTCCGGGCTCGTCGAACAGTTGCCGACACTCTTGCCGGCGCTCGTCGAGGGCGCCGCCGCGCTCTTTACAGGCATCGTACAGGGCTTTACCGAGATCATACCCCAAGTTATAGAAATTCTGCCCGAGCTGATTACGCAAGTTTGCTCGGCGCTGGCCGAGAACGCGCCGGCCATACTCGACGCGATAATCGCGCTCGTCGTCGGCGTCGCCGGTGCAATTATAACGAATTTCCCGCAAATCCTCTCGGCGGTCGTCTCGGGGCTCGGTCAAATCCTCGCCGCGATCGGCTCGTATGCCGCACAGTTCATACAGCCGATTATACAATTTGTTGCGCAATTTGCCGCGAACGCGCTGCAGGCCGGCGCGCAATTCCTTGCGAACCTCGGCGCGGGGCTCTCGGCCGCCGTCTCGACGGCCGGCTCGATACTCGCCTCGATAATCTCGGCCGTCGCCTCGTTTGTCGGCAATATGGCATCGAAAGCGGCCGAGGCGGCCTCGGGTTTCTGTACGGCGCTGATTACCGGCCTCGCAAACGTCGTCTCTCAAATGGTCGAGGTCGGCTCGAACATCGTACACGGCATTTGGCAAGGCATATCGAGCGGGTGGAGCTGGCTGACCGACCAAGTAAAGCACATCGCCGGCGGCCTCATTGACGCCGCAAAAGGTGCGCTCGGCATACACTCGCCCTCAACAAAATTCCGCGACATAATCGGCAAGAATATGGCCGCCGGCATCGGCATCGGCTTTACCGAGCAGATGAAAGCGGTGCGCCGCGATATGGAGCGGGCAATTCCGACCAACTTTGCCGCGAACGTCACGGCAGCAACGCGCGCGGCCGACAACCGGGCCGCCGGCGCGCTGTCGGCGGCGGGCCTCGTCGTCAACGTGACAAACAACTCGCCGAAAGCTCTCACCGACGCCGAGGCGGCTCGCTTGACCCGCACGACAATGCGGCAAGTGCTATTAAATATCAAAGGGGGCGCGGTGTCGTGAGCTTGTGCAAGGTCATTTGTGAAAACCCGGCGGGCGAACAGCTCGTACTCGAGGAGGGTGCGGCGCCGTATTACCTCGACGAGATCGTCGGCGTGCGTGAGATCAAACACGACATAGTAACAACCTCGGCCGCCGGCGCGAGCGGTAAAAAGGTCACGGGCTCAAAGGCACAGCCGAGGACGATCACGATCACGCTCCAGATACTCGAGAATTACCAGCGCGTGAGCGATCGCCTTTATTCGTTTTTCCAACCCGACGAGGATTGCACGCTATACTACTACGAGGACGACCTCGCGCGCAAAATTGGGTATCGCGTCGAGAGTATCAACATACCCGAGCACGGTCAAAAGCGGGTCGTTACGGTCGTTTTGTATTGCGGCGACCCGCTCTTTTACGACCTCGCCGAGACGAAAGTCACGCTCTCGACGTGGCTCGGTTTAATCGAGTTCCCTCTCGAGATTATAAACCCGTTCGAGGTTGCCGAGCGCCTAAATGATCTCATGGTCGAGATATACAACGCCTCGAACAGCCGGCTCGGCTTGCGCGTGCGCTTTAAGGCGTCGGGCGAGGTGCGCTCGCCTATGATCGTCGACGCGAACCGCAACGAGATTTTGCGCCTCGGCACTGACGCCGTACCGATCGTTATGCACGCCGGCGACGAGATCGAGATCACGACCGGCCGCGGCAACAAGAGCGCGACCCTCATATCGGGCGGCACGCGCACGAATATTATAAACGGCGTCGCCTACCCGCCGCACTGGATACAGCTTGAAAAGGGCCAAAACCTTTTACGGTACGACGCCGAGGAGGGTATCGACGCTTTGAGCGTTGATATTTTTTACTCTAACGTGTATTGGGGGGTATGAGCCGTGGATTTGCACATTTACACGCCCGAGCTCGAGTACGTCGGCGTCATTGATACGGCGACCTCTATTCGCTGGCGGGCTCAAATTTTCGACACCGGCGAGATCGAGCTGCACGCGGCGGCCGACGACCAAAACCGCGAGCTCGCGGTCGATAATTATATCGCCTTGCGTGCCGACGAGCCGACCGAGTTTGCCGTCTTTGAGGGTATCGAGATCGACGACACCGACGACGAGGAGGGCGCCAAGCTGGCGATAACCGGCCGGCTCGGCAAAGCCTATCTCGAGCGGGCCATCATAAACAAGACGTACAACTTTGACGGGCCCGTCGAGCTCGCTATGCGGCAGCTCGTCACCGAGCAGCTCTCGCGGGTACTGCCAAACGTCGAGCTCGGCGAGCTGCACAATTTCCCCGAGACGGTACAGGCACAAGTCACGTATAAAGACCTCTTAACGGTTTTTATGGCTTTCTCAAAGGCGACCGGCGTATTATGCCGGTTGCGCCCGGCGGTCGATCGCCGGGTTTTTGTTTTTGAGACGTTCAAGGGAACCGACCGCTCAATCGAGCAGAACGAGACGCCCCGCGTCTCGTTTTCTGATATTGAGGAAAACCTCACAAAGCCGGTATTTTCGCAGAACACCAAGAAATACAAAAACTTTGCACTCGTCGGCGGCGAGGGCGAGGGCGATGCTCGCGTCGTCGTCGAGGTCGACCGCACCAACGGCGAGCCCCGGCGCGAGGTATTCGTCGACGCGAAAGATTTGCGCTCGCAAGGGCTCTCGACGGCGGCATACCGGCAACAGCTCGAGACGCGCGGCAATGAAAAGCTCGACGAGCTCATACCGGCGACGAGTTTCTCGAGCGAGATCGCAACAAACTCGCAGTACGTGTACCGGCAAGATTACCAACTCGGCGACGTGGTAACGGCCCATAAAACCGAGTGGGGCATCATCGTAAACGACCGCGTTACCGAGATCGAGGAGGTGTACGACACCTCAAGCGGCGAGGTTTGGGAGGTTACGCCGACTTTCGGCTCGCCTTTACCAGATAAATTAACTTTATAGGAGGCATAGCAACAAAATGGAAAATAGCGGATTTTTTGCGAGCATCGACCACGACCGGCGGTATACTGATACGTTCCTTGCCGATATGCTCGCGTCTTTGTTTGGGAACGGCACATACGCCGGCGAGCTTTCCGTGCGCGCCGGCGCTGATGAAATGGCCGTTTATCTCGCGCCCGGCCGGGCGTGGATACGCGGCCGGCACTACCAGAACACCGAGGAGCTCAAGCTCCAGATCGAACAGGCGAGCGGCACCGAGAGCCGCTATACCGCGATCATTATACGCCTCAACCTCACCGACCGCACGATCAAGGCGCTTGCGGTCGACGGCCCCGGCAGCGCCGACGCGCCGGTCAAGCCCAACCCGACGCGCGACAGTGATATTTACGATCTCGTCGTCGCGTATGTATCCGTCGCCGCCGGCGCGACCTACATTCGGCAGGCCGATATTACCGACACGCGGCTCGACGAGGACTTGTGCGGCATCGTTACGGGCCTCTTTGAACAGGTGCCGACAGACGACCTCTTGAAACAAGTCGAGGATTGGTTTTTGAAATACCAAGAGACGGCCGAGGCCGACCTCGGCGAGTTCGAGACGACTTTCTCGGCGTGGTTTGAGGAGGTCAAAGGGCAGCTCTCGACCGACCCGGCGGGCCATTTGCAAAACCAGATCGACGACTTGCGGGAACAGCAGACAAAGGCCCTCACGATCACCCTCACCGCGACCGACGGCAAGAGTATGGCCGGCGTGAGCGTCGCGGTCAATGACACCGCGAGCGGCTTGCCGTTAAAGACGTTCGACTATTCGGGCGAGCCCGAGGTCGTGCGCCTCACGACGGGCGCCTCGTACACGGTCACGGCCGGCACTAAAGAGGGGTACTCGACGCCCCGGCCGGTGCTCGGCGTGCTGGCCGAGGACGGCGCGGTCGAGCTCTCGTTTAAGTACGGCACGCGGTACGGTTTCAAGCGCACAAAGGCCGACGGCGGCACCGAGAGCCGCATAGAGTACCTCTTTGACGCGATCGGCAAGACGCCCGTCTCGGTGAACCTCACCGACGGCACGCCCAACCTCGGCGACTGGCAAGAGTTCATCGAGCAGACCGTTACGCCCGTGATGCTCAACACCGACGGCACCGAGGCATACGAGCTCGACCGCACCGACCAAACAAAGCGGGCCGACGGCGAGCCGTCCGACGTCTCGAACGCAAATTTTGACGGTAATGCAATGGTACGTTTCGGCGGGCCCTTTAAGTGGGTCAAGCGGTACGAGGACGCCGCCGCCGAGTACGTCATTTTTTGCGATACGCAGTTTGACGACGATTATAAAGCCTATGCACATACCAACAATTACGGCGGCATCGAGGACGCCTTTTATTGGGGTATGTTCAAGGGCAGCAACGTCTCGAACAAGTTGCGCTCGATCGCCGACCGCGCCGTCATGGTATCGCAGACCCGTAATGTCGAGGTACAGTACGCACAGGCAAACGGCGAGGGGTATTACACGATCTATAAATCAGGGTGGGATTACATTTTTGACCTCATTACCCTACTCGGCAAGAGTGACGACTGTCAAAAGACTTTCGGGTACGGCCGGTGCGCGAGCGGCAACAGCGCCGGCGTAAACCCCGGCAGCCTCAAAAACCGCGGGGCGTTTTGGGGGTCGTCAAACCAGACCTCCGACGTAAAAGCCCTCTTTGTCGAGGGCTTGTGGGGTAACTATTGGGAGGGTATGGCCGGTATGGTCATAGACACGACCAACAGGATTAAAACCAAAATGACGCCCCCGTACAACTTCGACGGCACAAGGTACACCGATACCGGCGTCACGCCATCGGGCACGTCGGGCGGCTTTGTGAGCTCGGCGCACGTTACCGGCGAGAGCGGATACGTGCCGGCCGTCGCGTCGGGCACTGGAACGACATACTACGCCGACGGGTTATGGTACGCGAACGGGCCGACGTACGCGCTCGTCGGCGGGGATTGGTCCCTCGCGCTCCTTTGTGGGCGCGCCGTGTCTCTGAGCAATCCGGCGTCGTACGCGAACGCGAACATCGGCTCGCGCCTTTCGTACATACCCCAAAAGGCGCGCCCGTAAGGGCACGCCTCGGGGGTACGGGGGCGGGCAGCCCCCGCAAACCTAAAATAAAATACAGGCTCGACCCGTGCGAGCCGATGGGTTTTTCCCGTTCCCCGTGCGATCGTCGGCGGGAATTGGAACAACGCGCTCATTTGTGGGCGCGCCGTGAATCTGAACAATCCGGCGTCGAACACGAACGCGAACATCGGCTCGCGCCTATCTTATACCCTTTTAACGCACGGGTCGAGCCTTGCCGCTCGGCAAAAATTAAACCGATTGGGGCCGGCTTAGTAGAGCGGGAACACCGCGCCGAAACGCCGCGAGGTAATAAGAAAGGGATAATCTTTTGAAAAGGATTGGCAACCTCTACCCCAAAATCAGCGACCCCGCGAACGTGCGGGCCGCGATCATGCACGCCGCCCGCGGCAAGCGCCGCCGGCGCGACGTGCAGGCCGTTCTAAACGACATCGACCGCAAGGCGGCCGAGCTTGCCGACGAGCTCGCCGCCGGTCGGTGGGTGCCGGGCGAGTATACCGACGGCACCGTCGAGGAGGGCACAAGCCGCAAAACGCGCATTTTGAAAAAGCCTAAATTTTGGAGCGATCAATGCGTGCACTGGGCGATCTATCAGGTCATAGGGCCGCCGATTTACAAGAGTATGTATTCTTTATCGTGCGGCAGCGTGCCGGGCCGCGGCACGCATTACGGCAAGCGCATCGTCGAGAAATGGATACAGCGCGACAGGAAAAATACAAAATATTATCTCAAAATGGATATACGGCACTATTACCCGAGCGTCGATATACGCCATCTTTTAGATATGCTCGCGCACAAGTTCAAAGACCCGCGCTTGCTCGCGTTGCTCAAAACCATACTCGAGAAAGACGAGGGCCTCTCGATAGGGCTCTTGCTCTCGCAGCCGCTTGCGAATTTTTACCTCACACCGACCGACTATTACATCAAACAAACGCTCGGCGCCGTGCATTACATCCGATACATGGACGATATGGTCGTATTTGGCCGCAATAAGAAAGAATTGCACCGCATACGCCGCGCGGTCGCCGAGTACGTTGCCGGGTACGGCCTCACGATCAAGGGGAATTGGCAAGTTTGCCGGCTCGACAAAGAGCCGCTCGACTTTATGGGATTTCGCTTTTACCGCGACCGCGTTACCTTGCGCCGCGCGATCATGTTGCGCATAACTCGAAAGGTGCGCCGCGTCGACCGCAAGGGCCGGCGGGCGACGGCAGCCGACGCGGCCGCGGTGCTGTCGTACCTCGGTTGGATAAAGCACAGCAACTCGTACAACCTTTTCAAAACGTGGGTACGCCCGTATCTACATATACAGCGCCTAAAAAATCTAATCCGAAAGGAGTCGAGAAAAAATGCAAATCATCAAGAGCGAAAGCACCGACCGACCGGCGGCGTGGGACGTGACGACGAGCCCGTCGACGGTGTACCATAATTTCAACGTCGAGGAGGTGCCGGCGACAGACGACACGCCGGCGCGCTTTGTGTACGACCAAGAGCAGTACACGCGCGCCGAGTATGACGCGATGCAGCGCGACCGCATCGAGCGGCTCGAGGCCGCTCAAGACGATATTTTGATCGCGCTCGCGGCTTTGTATGAGGGGGTGGGCTAAATGATGGAGTCGCCGTGGGTCGCCATTTTCGGCCGCCTCGTTCAGAGGCATATTAAAACGCTCGACGACGTACCGGCACAGTTACGGCCGGCCGTCGCCGCGTGGCTCGAGAACAACAGGTAAAAAGGGGCACCGACCGGCGCCCCTTTTAATAATTCTTTGAGGGAGGTTTTTACAATGGCAAAAATGAGAGGCATCGACGTTTCGCACTGGCAAGGCGCGATCGACTTTAACACCGTCAAGGCGGCCGGGTACGAGTTTGCCATCATCAAGGCCGGCGGCGCCGACGCCGGCTATTATAAAGATAGCAAATTCGAGCGGTATTACGCCGACGCGGTTGCGGCCGGCTTGCACGTCGGCGCGTACTACTTTACCGGCCCGGCGTTCTGCAGCGCCGCGCAGGGCAAGCTCGAGGCGCAGAAGTTTGCCGGCCTCATTACCGGCAAGCGTTTCGATATGCCGGTATACGTCGACGTCGAGGCGGTTGCGACCTCGAGGGGCAAGGCCGCGATCACGTCGGCGGCCGTCGCGTTCTGTGAAGAAATGGAGGCCCGCGGGTACTTTGTCGGCGTGTACGGGTCGGATATTTCCGGCTTCGAAGAGCGCATGAACCTCGACGACCTCGCGCCGTATGCGTTGTGGGTCGCCCGGTACAACAGCGCCGGCCCGCTGCACG
>CANQYV010000036.1 GCA_947628165.1 uncultured Clostridia bacterium
CCTGAGCGAGAGCGGTGACGACGTCGAGGTAAAGAGGCTCGCCGAGCGCGCCCGGTTCCTTCGTCCTGTCGAGGACCGCGATCTTCTTTGCCGTTGAGGGGATAGCCTCAATGAGCTTGTCGGCGCAGAACGGACGGTAGAGGCGGACCTTTACGAGGCCGACCTTTTCGCCCTTGGCGGTCATGTAGTCGATGACCTCCTCGGCGACGTCGCAGATGGAGCCCATAGCGATTATGACGCGGTCGGCGTCCGGCGCGCCGTAGTAGTTGAAGAGCTTGTAATCGGTGCCGATGCGCTCGTTGATCTTGTTCATGTAGTCCTCAACGATGGCGGGCAGCGCGTTATAGTACTTGTTCGCGGCTTCCTTGTGCTGGAAGAAGATGTCGCCGTTTTCGGCGGAGCCGCGGAGCACGGGGTGCTCGGGGTTCAGGGATCTCTCGCGGAACTCGCGGAGCGCGTCGTAATCGACGAGGTCGGCGAGTTCGTCGTTTTCCCATGCCTCTATCTTCTGTATCTCGTGGCTCGTGCGGAACCCGTCAAAGAAATGCAGGAACGGGACGCGGCCCTTGATAGCGGAAAGGTGAGCGACGGCGCCGAGGTCCATTATTTCCTGAGGGTTGGACGAGGCGAGCATCGCAAATCCCGTCTGACGGCAGGAATAAACGTCGCTGTGGTCTCCGAAGATGTTGAGCGCGTGAGCGGCGACCGTGCGTGCAGAAACGTGGAACACGCAGGGCAGAAGCTCGCCCGCTATTTTATACATGTTCGGAATCATGAGAAGAAGGCCCTGAGAAGCCGTGTATGTAGTCGTGAGCGCGCCTGCCGCGAGGGAGCCGTGAACGGTTCCGGCAGCGCCGCCCTCGGACTGCATCTCGGAGACCTTAACGGTGTTCCCGAAGATGTTCTTTCTGCCCTGTGCCGACCACTGATCGACGTAGTCCGCCATCGGGCTCGAGGGTGTGATGGGGTAAATGCCCGCGACCTCAGTAAACGCATAGCTTACATGAGCCGCCGCCTGGTTACCGTCCATCGACTGTTTGTTTCTTTTGATAGCCATTTGGTTTTGTTTCCTCCTGCCAAATAAATATATAGAAAATATATTTCCGACCAACCTATATGATAACACGAAAGCGTTGATTTTGCAATCGGGAATTTATGCGTAAGGGCGCATTTTGTGAAAAATAATGCGAAAATAAACCCCCGCCGCAAAAGCATGCCTCACTTGAGCGATTTTATGTCGTCGGCCGTTATCGTCATCAGCTCCTCGCGCGTCACGGACGGGAGAGAGGCGAGCCTGTTTGCCTGCGCGATAAGCACGCGCTCGAAGAGGTTGCGGACGCCGCGCGCGTTGCCGAAGTCCTCGTCGCGGGACATGTCCTCGAGCAGAGATCTCAGTTCCCGTCGCGCGGAAGGAGAACTTTCCTCGTCCGTGTCTGTGTCGGACGGTAAACCTTCCGCGTCCGTGCCGGGTTCTTCTTTTTTCTCTTCCTTTGCGCCCTCGAGGACGTAGCAGTTTTTCTCGCACTGGAGCTCGAATATGCGGAGCATCTCGTCGACGGTGTAGTCGTCGAAATAGAGATATCGGTTGAAGCGCGAGGACAGCCCGGGATTTGAGTTTATGAATTCCTCCATAAGGTCCGTGTACCCGGCGACGATGACGATGAGGTCGTCGCGGTTGTCCTCCATCGCCTTGAGAAGCGTCTCTATCGCCTCAAGCCCGAAGTCGTTCTCCGCTTTTCCCGACGAGAGGGAGTACGCCTCGTCTATGAACAGTACGCCGCCCTTCGCTTTTTCTATGACGGACGCGGTTTTTATCGCCGTCTGACCGACATAGCCGGCGACGAGCCCAGACCTGTCGACCTCGACGAGGTGACCCTTTGAGAGAATGCCGAGCGAGTGGTAGACGCGCGCCATAAAGCGCGCCATCATCGTTTTGCCCGTGCCGGGGTTGCCGGAGTACACCATGTGGAGCGAGAGGTCGGGGGCGGGCAGGTCGTGCTCGCGCCGCAGCTTCCAGACCGTCACCATGTTTATGAGGTCGCGCACCTCATCCTTGACGGCGGAAAGACCGATATAGGAGTCGAGCTCCGCCTTTAAGTCGTCGATGTTTTCGGGCGGGAGCTCCTCGGGTTCGGGGGCCTTCGGGTCTCCCTGACCCGTCGACGCCGCGGTCGGAGAATTTCCCGAAGGGCTGTCCGAGGACTTGCCGCCGGCATTTGACGGCGCGTCCGTTTTTTTCTCTTTTTTGACCGCGTCCGCGGGCGGGACGTCGACATGGGGCTTCGGCACGCCCCAGATGTCGTCGCCGACGCGGCGCAGATTGCGCGCCGTCATCTCGCGGATAACGTCGAGCTGCTGAAGTATTATTTCGTCCTTTTTATCCAAAACGCACACGTTTCCTTTCTCATATCGCGCTATGAACAGCTATAAATATTATAAACGAAAAAAGTGCCCGTGTCTACATCGCAGGGCGACGTTTTTACGGGCATGACGCAAAAAATATTTTCCCGCGGCGTAAAATACGGCTGTATATTGCGACGGCGGGGAGATTGCAAAAGCGCGCGGATTGTGATAATATAATAAAAGCGACATAAGTCAAGACAGGACACGGTACGGATATAATGAAAAACAAAAGCACGGCAGCTCGGGCGGCGGCGCTCGCCGGCAGCCTCATTCTCCTTTTAGGCGGCGCGTTTTTGTCGGCGGCGGCAGTTATGCCGGCGGCAAAGACGAGACAGGCGGCGGACGAATATGCCGCCTCCGCGTATGACAGGGGAGCGGACGACAAATACGACTACAAATATAACGGATACCCCGTGCTCGTTCACGGCGACATAACGTCCGACGAGGGAGGTGCGGAGGACCCGTTCTTCGGCGTTTCCGCGGACACGCTGCTGCTCATCCGCAAATCGGAGATGTTCCAGTGGGTGCCGGACGGCAAGGGGAGATTTGTCACCGAATGGCGCGAGGAGATAGTTGACACGGGCGACGGGGAGCACAAAAACCCCTCGGAATATCCCCTGAACACGGGCTCCGCGTATTTCTCCGCCCATACGGTCCGCCTCTGCGGATACAGGGTAAAGGACGAGCAGCTCGCCTGCCTCACCGAAAGGGAGAAGATCACATCTCTTCCCGAAGGCGAGGTCAGAGGCTTCCGCGCGGACGGGGAATATCTGACAAACTCAAAGGATCCGTCGTCTCCCGAGCCCGGTGACGTCCGCGTCAGCTTCGAGTACGTCACGTCAAGAACGATGACGCTCGCGGGACTGCACAGGAGCGAGGCGGTCGAGGCGTGGAGAGCGTCGAACGGCGTCTCCGTTTACGGCGTTTACGAGGGCGAGATCTCGTCAAGGCGCGCCGCCGAGGAATGGGCGGACGGCGCGGACGGCGTCATAATATGGCTTTTGCCTCTCGGTATCGCGGCAAGCCTTTTGGGTGGAGCCGCAGCCGTCCTTTTGCTGCCCGGGCTCATATCGTATGCGCCTTCACTGCGCGTCCCGCTCGGGAAAAAGAAGCTCTCGCTCGACGGCAGGCGCGCATCTCTTGCATACGGCATAATGCTCGGCGCGCTCTCGGCTTTTGTCGGGATATCGGCGGCTTGGGCGAGGGCGGGCGCGCTTTTGCTGCTTGCCGCGCTCGCGCTTTCGGTCGTGTTCCTCTATATCTTCATACCGAACGTGATAAAAAATACGCCGCGGCGGCAAAAAAAGGAGGCTCCGTATGAGCCGATCCTCAAAAAGCGCGACGAATTCGGAAAAAAATAAAACAGGTCAAACGGACCTGCGGGAGAGGGCGGTTTTAAAAAAAGCCTTCTCCCGCAAAATTTTTTCTAAAAAAAGCGTCACACGGGGCGCGGAAAAATCGTCTTTACGAATAGAAGGGTCAAAAAAGACAGGAGAGGAGACCATGTCCGATGGATGATATCAGCATCGTTGAGCTGTACTGTCAGAGGCGCGAGTCTGCGATAAAAGAGACACAGGACAAATACGGAGGCGCGTTTTTTTCCGTTTCATACGGCGTGCTCCGCATCAGGGAGGACGCGGAGGAATGCGTGAACGATACATACGTCAAGCTGTGGGGAGCGATACCTCCGGACAAGCCCGGGAATCTCGGCGCTTACGGCTGCCGTATCGCGCGGAACACGGCGATAGACAGGCTGCGGGGCTACACGGCGGAAAAAAGGCGGCACGAGGAGGACATACACGCGGAGCTTGAGGAATGCGTTCCCGGCACGGACAGCACGGCGGAGATCGTCGACAGGATCGCGCTGTCGCGGGCGATAAGCGTTTTTCTTTCGTCCGAGAGACCGGAGCGGCGCATAATGTTCATGAGGCGGTATTTTTACATGGAGACCTCGCGGGATATAGCGAAGCTCTTGCACATACCCGACGCGACCGTCCGCGCGACGCTTAAAAGAATGAGAAAGAGACTGCGCGAATTTCTCGAAAAGGAGGGAATCACGGTATGAGGATAACGGCGGATGAAATGATGCTCGCGATGACGGGGGTGTCCGAGCAGCTTATAACGGAATCGCTGAGCGAGAGCAAAACGCTGCGCGAGCGCGCGCTGACGCGTGTGCTGACCGCGGCGGCGTCTCTGCTGCTCGTCGTCGGCGTTATGGTATTCGCGGCGGCGAGGGGATGGAATAACCATGTGGGAGGCTCACCCGTCGGCGGCAGCGGGACCGAGGGCGAAAGCGAAAACGAAACCTCCGACACCGCACAGGAAACGGAATACGGCACGCAGAACGGCGTGGACGCGGAAAATCAGCCGTCGCTCGAGCTTATAAAGAAATATTTTCTTTGCCTTGAAAGGCAGGACGCCGAGGGACTCTACGACCTTATGGTGAAGGTGACGAATATCGGGTCCAGATATACGAAAATGATATCGGACAAGGAGAGCCGTGACGCGCTCGACGGTATATACAATTACAAAACGGCGAGCATTTCGGAAATGAAATTGATCGACGTCCTTGAAGACAAAACGAACCTCACATGGATCGACAACGGCAAGATATATGATCTGACAGATAAGGGGGAACGGATAGAGGTCTGGACCGTCGAGGCCAATGTGGAGACGTACAGACCGTCCCGCTTCATAAAGGAAGGGAAAACTGTCTATATCTTCTATATCATCGAGGCTAAAGACGGAAGTCGCTCGATAGTATGGGTCAGGAGCGTAAAAGACGGCGAGGACATAGGCGCCGCCGCGCTTGACGGCGTCCCGACACGAAATGACGAGCTCACCGAGAGAATAACCTTGAACGGGCACACGTTCTCCATAACGACGCTGTTTGACGGCGTCGGCATCCTGAACATCGAGGTCGGAGGCGAAGGCTTTGAGGTGACGCGCGTCAGCGGCACGGACAAGTTCTGCATCGAGGGCGGCGGCGAGACGCTTTTGTATTATGATGCCGCCGACGGCAGGATCGTGGATCTGAAGAACGAAGTCCCGGAACGCGATGCCATGGAGAAGCTCGGCATCGAGATCGGGATAGTCCCAATGGGGGTGCTCGTCTATTCGGACTGCTCGCGGTATATATACTACTATTCGTTCAAAGAAGAAAGGTACATAAATCTCGCGTCAAAGCTCGGCATCGGCAGCGACGAGGCGGCATGCGTCAGACTTTTGAATGCGGAAAGGACAGTTCAGGCGGAGGTATACAGACCGAACGGGAATGCGGCGCGCTCAGGAGAGTTCGTTGAAGAATACGAGTTCAACTTGATCAGCGGCGAGCTGAAAAGGATAAATACGGGGGTTTACGGAGAACCCGTAAGCTACAGGCATATAGAATTGGATGACGGCACGGAGTACAGCGTTGTCTTTAGCAAGAAAAACGGGAAGATCGCGGAGGTGCGGGTCATTTGTTCTTCGGAACCCGTTAAATACCGCGTTTATAACGGCAGCGAGATAGTGATCATCCCAAACGAAGGCGGTCCCATATGTGCTCTTTTGACGGATGCGGCAGATGAAGACGCAGCGGTCGAGGTCATAGAAGATATGGACGTCGCAAACGGCGTTTGGGAAAGCTATAAGCAATTCCCCATAGAGCTTGACAAATATTTACAGTCGATGGAAGTGGGCGCCGCAAACGGCGAAGGCAATATAGCCGTAACAGATTCGAGTCTGCTCTTTATCGGGGACCGCGTTTTTAAGATTTTGGAGCTTTACGACTTTGATGCGCATGAGATGAGCTCCGAATACAGACCGGAAAGCATAGACGGAGTCAGATTCTTATATAGTGACACAAGCGACGGTATATTCGTTGCGTGGAGGTCAAACGGCGAAGATGCGTACCGTGCGGTAAATCTCGCGGACGCTTATGCCTCGGGAGACATAACAAAAGAAGAGCTGACATGGATCGCGCGCATCTGGTCGTGCAGAGATTAGAGAATATATTCTTCCGGCAGCCGTAATTTCGGGCGGCGGGGAGGGCTCACGGCGAGCGCCCTCCCCGCCGTTTTCATTTGCGAGAAAAAGCATTTTTATTTGAGGCAAATTCGTTGACATAAGGATAAAGGTCGGGTATAATCGGAGTGGTGAGAAAAAACCGGAGGATTCGTCGGTACGGAAATGGAAACGGAAACGGACATGAAAAAAGAGCTTTCGTCGATAAATGTCGACGCGAACGAAAAGTTATTCCCGACAAATGACCTTTACGGCATATTTTTTGAAGATATAAATCACGCGGCGGACGGCGGGCTCTACGCCGAGATGGTGCAGAACCGTTCGTTCGAGTTCTGCGATATCGACAACCGCGACTACACGCCGCTGACGGCGTGGGAGATCATAGGGCGCGACGGCGGCGTGCCTCGCGGAGGCGTCGAGTCCGTATACCCTATGAACGTGAACAACACCCACTACCTCCGCATATCGAACGCGGCAAGGGAGGGGTGCGAGGTCACGGGTACGGTCGGCGTCGTCAACTCCGGCTACAACACGGGGCTCCCGCTGTGCGCCGGCGAAAGCTACGTCTTTTCGGTGTTTGCCCGCCGCGATATCTGCCTTTCGGAAAAGGTGGAGGTCCGCCTCGAGTCCTCTGACGGGAAGCTCTACGGCAAAGAGGAGATAACGGTAAGCTCTGCCGAATGGAAAAAATACGTCTGCGAGCTCACCTCGGATGGGGAGGATTTCGCGGGCAGGCTCGTCGTCCTCGTCCACGGGGCAGGCAGCGTCTGCCTTGACATGGTGTCGCTTTTCCCGAAAAATACGTTCTGCGGAAGGGAGAACGGGCTGCGCTCCGATATTGCGCAGTTTCTCTCCGATCTGAAGCCGAAATTCATGCGCTTCCCCGGCGGCTGCCTGACGCATGACGGCGACGTCGACGAGCACGCGCGCGACGCCATGTACCGCTGGCGCAACTCGGTCGGTCCGATCGAGGCACGCCCGTCAAAGCGCAACAACTGGGGCTACAATCAGAGCCTCGGCTTCGGTTATTATGAATTTTTCCTCTTCTGCGAGGACATAGGCACAAAGCCCGTGCCCGTTATACCCGGCGGCTTCAACCCGCACAGGCAGTGCTGGGCGCCGATGGAGGAAATGCAGCCGTGGGTCGACGAGGCGCTCGAGCTTCTTGAATTCGCAAACGGCTCAAAGGATACAAAATGGGGCGCACTCCGCGCCGAGATGGGACATCCCGAACCGTTCGGCGTCGAATACATAGCCATCGGCAACGAGGAGGTCGACGAGGGCTTCTTTGAGCGGTACCCTCTCTTCCACCGCGCGATAGCGGAAAAATATCCCGACGTCAAGATACTGAACACCGCGGGCCCCGCGCCGGCCGGCAAGGGATTTGACCTCGGTTGGGAGAGCGCGAGGAAGTGGGGCTCATACGGCGTCGACGAGCACTACTACGTCGCCCCCGACTGGATGATAGAGAATTACGGCAGGTATTTTTCCGATTTTTACGACCCGAAGGGACCGAAGGTGTTCCTCGGCGAGTACGCGAGCAGGAACAACACCTTCTATAACGCGCTCTGCGAGGCGGCGTACATGACGGGCTTTGAGCTCTGCGCCGACAGGGTCGCGATGACGTGCTACGCGCCGCTGCTCTGCAACGCGGACTACGTCAATTGGCGCCCGAACCTCATATGGTACGACAACCACCGTGTCTTCGGCATACCGAGCTATTACGTCCAGAAGATGTACTCGGTAAATCAGGGAGACGTCACCCTCCGCGTCACGTCCGATATCACAAAGGAGGACGAGGCGTGCGAGCCCGAGCGGATACACGGCGGATTTGCGTTCGGCGTCGGGTGCGGGCACGTCGAGTTCCGCGGGATAAGAATAAACGGGCACGAGCTCTGCGCCTCCGACATCGAGGTCAAAAACGGCGACTGGAGCTTCCGCGAGGGCACGCTTTCTCGCGGCGCGCTGCCCGCCTCTGAAAAGGATGACGGAAGGCGCCGTTGGGATCCGCCGCGCGACGTCGTCGTCGCGGGCGACTACGAGGACGTGGAGCTTGAATGCACGCTGTTTGTAAACGAGCCCGTAACGGAGCTGCCGCCGCGTCATCAGGGCGGGGAGCCGATACGCTTCCGCCACGGCGTACAGATAGCGTTCTCAGTCGGGCAGGACGCGGAGTTCTCATGGCGTCTCGGCGGCGAGAGGACGGAGGAATCCGTCATAGGCTGCCGCCTGAGAGGATATGACAGCAGACTGTCGCACGAGCCATTCACGTTTGAAAACGAGCGCGAGTACAAGCTCTCGCTGACGCGCCGCGGCAGCCGCATCACGGCAAAGATCGACGGCGTCGTCGTGAACGACGTCGAGTACGTCCCCGTCATACCGAAGCGCATTTACGTCTCCTCGACGCTTGACGAGACGACGGACGAGGTCATAATAAAGGCCGTGAACGTCCGCCCGACGCCCGTCACGATGAAAGTGAACGTAAACGGCGCGGGCTCGGGCGCGCGCACGGTGAAGCTTGAAACGCTGACCGCAGACTCGATAGAAGACACGAACACGTTTGATGAGCCGTGCCGCGTCGCGACGAAATATTCGTCGTTTGAAGTGAAGGACGTTCCGTTCGACTTCGACTTTGCGCCGCGCTCCGTAAACGTGTTCCGCATCCCGCGGCTTGCGTGAAGAAGAGAAAGCATAAAAAAGACATTTTAAGAAGGGCAGATCCCCCGGAAAGGAATTTTCATGAAAGCAAAAATCAAACTCGACCGCGATTTTGAGGTCGGCAAGGTAGACCCCCGAATTTACGGCAGCTTTATAGAGCATCTCGGCCGCGCCGTTTACGGCGGCATTTACGAGCCCGGACATCCGACGGCTGACGACATGGGCTTCCGCCGCGACGTCATCGACCTTGTGAAGCGGCTCGGCGTCCCCGTCGTCCGTTATCCGGGCGGAAACTTCGTCTCCGGCTACAACTGGGAGGACGGCACAGGCCCGAAGGAAAAGCGCCCCGTCCGCACCGAGCTCGCATGGGGCACGCTTGAGACGAACCAGGTCGGCATAGACGAATTTCAGGAATGGGCAAAGAGAGCGGACACGAGCGTCATGATGGCGGTCAATCTCGGTACGCGCGGCCCCGCCGAGGCGAAGGACCTCATCGAATACTGCAACCATCCTGGCGGAACGTATTTTTCCGACATGAGAAAGAAAAACGGCTTTGAGCAGCCGTTTGGCATAAAGCTCTGGTGCCTCGGCAACGAGATGGACGGCCCCTGGCAGATGTGCGCCAAGACGGCGGACGAATACGGCCGCATCGCGAACGAAACGGCGAAGATGCTGAAGTGGGTTGACCCGTCGATAGAGACCGTCGCGTGCGGCAGCTCGTCGAGCGGAATGGCGACGTTCGGCAAATGGGAGGCGACGATGCTTTCCCACTGCTACGACAACGTCGACTACGTCTCGTGCCACACATATTACAACAACTACGCGCACGATACGAAAACATTCCTTGCAAACAACCTCGATATGGACTACTTCATAAAGAGCGTCGTCTCCTCCATAGACTACGCAAAGGTCACGGCGAGATCGAAAAAGCAGATAAACATCAGCTTTGACGAGTGGAACGTGTGGTATCACTGCAACGAGCCCGGCTGCCACAAGCACATAGAGCGCTGGAGCGTCGCGCCCCCGCAGCTCGAGGACGTATACAATTTCGAGGACGCGTTGCTCGTAGGCTCGCTTTTGATAACGATGCTCCGTCACGCCGACAGGGTCAAGGTCGCGTGCCTCGCTCAGCTCGTCAACGTTATCGCCCCGATAATGACGCGCAACGGCGGCGGCGCGTGGGCGCAGACGATATTCTATCCCTTCATGCACGCCTCAAAGTTCGGCCGCGGCACGGCGCTCGAAACAAAGGTCGTGTGCGACAAGTACGACACGAAAAAGTATACAGACGTGCCGTATGTCGACAGCGTCGCGGTCAACAACGAGGAGACGGGCGAGCTGACGGTGTTCGCGGTCAACAAGAACCTTGAAGAGGATATCGTGACCACGATCGACCTTGGCGGCTTTGAGGGATACAGACTCGTAGAGCACATCACGATGCACCACGACGACGTCAACGCCGTCAACACCGAGGACGCGCCCGACACCGTCCGCCCGTTCTCAAACGGAAAGACAACGGTCGACGGAACGTGCGCCGAGGCTCTGCTCGGAAAATCGTCCTGGAACGTGATAAGGTTCAAGAAATAATTTTTAAATTTTCGCGGGGGAGGGGGTTCCTCCCCGGCACCTCCCCGCTCCCCGCCGCGCGCCATGCGCGGCGGGGATGGGGAGGGTCGTTTTTTTGAAAGGAGCGGCTCTATGTACGGGAGCTACGAGATAACGGCGGAGTTTTACGACGAAATAAACTCCGCTGTCGACTACGGCGCGTGGGCGGACTTTATTGAAAGGGTCTTTGCGCGCTTCTGCGCGCATCGTCCCGAGCTTCTGCTCGACCTCGGCTGCGGGACGGGTGTTCTGACGCTCATGCTCGCGGAGCGCGGATATGACATGACGGGCGTTGACAGCTCGCCCGAGATGCTCGCCGCGGCGCACGAAAACGCGGCGAGGGCGGGAGTCGACAATGTCCTATGGCTTTGCCAGGACATGAGCGCGTTTGAGCTCTACGGCACGGTGGACGCCGTCGTCTCGACGTGCGACTCGCTCAATTATCTGACGAGAAGGGAGAGCCTTAGGGCGTGCCTTTCGCTCGTGCACAATTATCTTGTGCCGGACGGCCTCTTTGTCTTTGACATATCCTCGCGCGGCAGGTACAGGCACATATACGGAGAGCGCGATTTCGTCATAGACGGCGGCGACGTCTACTGCGGCTGGCAGAATTCCTACAACGACAAAAGCGGGCTCGCGGAGTTCTATCTCTCGTATTTCGTCCGCGAGGGCGATATGTGGCGCAGGCTCGACGAGGTGCAGCGCCAGCGGTGCCGCACAGTAAGGAGCATGAAAAACGAGCTTGTTCGCGCCGGCTTTGAGCCGATAGGAGTTTTCAGGGACACAAATATGACGCCTCTCGGGCGGGGCGACGAGGACTCCGGCGAATACGAACGGATATATTTTGCCGCGCGCGTGAAAAAGACGGAAAAGAGCGGCAACAACGGGCTATAATTAAAGAAAAAAAGGAGATGCGCGGGGCGTCTTTTCAAAAAGGCGTCCGCGCGCAAAGAAAGCAAAGGAAATGGCAAAAATACTCCGCGCAATGACAAGAGACGGGAGCGCGAGGATACACGTCATAAATTCGACCGATATCGTCAACCGCGCGATAGAGATACACAAGACCTCGGCGACGGCGGGCGCCGCGATAGGGCGGCTCCTGACCGTCACGTCCGTCATGGGCTCGATGCTCGGCGAGGAGGGCGACTCCGTAACGGTGACGGTGCGGGGAGACGGTGACGCCGGAATACTTACGGCGGTGTCAGACAATGAGGGCAATGTCCGCGGATATATAGAAAATCCGGCGGCGGATCTCCCGCTCAACTCAAAGGGAAAGCTCGACGTCGGAGGCATCATAGGAGACGGCGTACTGCAGGTCATAAGGGACGCCGGCGGCGAGGAGCCCTATATCGGGGTGACTCAGCTTGTCTCGGGCGAGATAGGAGACGACATCGCGTCGTATTACGTCGAGAGCGAGCAGATACCGACGATGTGCGCCGTCGGCGTGCTCATCGCGCCCGACCTCTCATGCCTCGGCGCGGGCTGCGTGCTTCTCCAAATGCTGCCGTTTTATGACGACGCGACGGCAAAAAGGCTCGAGGAAAACGCGGGCAGGCTGTCGCGCATCTCGTCCATGTTCGCGGACGGGATGACGAACGGGGAGATACTCGCCGTCGCCTCGGACGGGGTCGAATACGACATATTTGACGAGATAGAAGCGGAGTACCGCTGCACCTGCTCGCGCGAGCGGACGGCGAGGGCGCTTTTCAGCCTCGGCAAAAGCGAGGCTTTTCGCATACTGTCAGAGGCGAAGGCTGAGGGCAGACCGGAGGAAATAGAGCTCGGCTGCCGCTTCTGCGGGAAAAAGTACGTCTTTGACAGGGCGCAGACAGAGGCGCTCTTCGACGGAAAATAATATTTGAGCGGGCAATTTGCAGCATTTGACACCGGAGCATATACAATGAGCACACAAAGTAAAAGCAGCCGCGACAGCGTTGAAATATTCGAGCGGATGCCGGTCGCGAAGGCTGTCCGAACGATGGCGATACCGACCGTCATAAGCCAGCTTATAGTCCTTATATACAACATGGCGGACACCTTCTTTATCGGAAGGACGAACAATCCCTTCATGGTCGCGGGCGCGTCTTTGATACTGCCGATATTCAATATTTCGCTCTCACTTGCGGGGCTTGCGGGCGTTGGCGGCGGCGCGCTGATATCGAGGCTTTTGGGCGAGAAAAGACCGGAGGAGGCGCGGCGCGTATACAGCTTCTCGGTCTTTCTGAGCGCCGCGTCCGCCGCGCTGTTTTCGCTATCCGTCCTCGTTTTCATGAGGCCCCTGATGCACCTGCTCGGCGCGGGGGCTGATACATACGGCTACGCAAGCGGGTACGCGTTTTTCGTCATCGTTTGCGGAGGGATACCGACCGTGCTTTCAAACACGCTTGCAAATCTCATAAGGAGCGTCGGCGAGTCGGGAAAGGCGGGCTTCGGCATCACGATGGGAGGCATAATAAACATCGCGCTCGACCCGCTCTTCATGTTCGTGCTGCTGCCCGACGGGATGGAGATAATAGGCGCGGGCGCCGCGACGATGCTCTCGAACTGCATCGCGTGCGCGTATTTTATAGCGGCGCTCGGGCATATGAGAAAGAAAAGCGGGGATGGGGATGGCGACGACGGAAGGTCTGTCCTGCGCCTCGTCTCACCGAAGGCGTTGCCGTCGAAGGCGAGCCTTTACGGCATCTTTTACGTCGGCGTGCCGTCCGCTGTGACGACGCTTCTCTTTGACCTTGACTACATAGTTATCGACAAGCTCATGTCGGGCTACAACGACATAGCCCTCGCCGCCGTCGGCATCGTGCTCAAGGCGGAGCGCCTGCCGCTGAACATAGGCGTCGGCATATGTCAGGGAATGATGCCGATAATAGCCTACAATTACTCGGCGAAAAACCATGCGCGCATGATAGAGACGAAGCGGTATGCGCTCGGGCTCGGGCTCGTATGCGCCGCCGTGAGCATTCTGCTCTACGAGCTTTTCGCCGGTGAGATAATGCACATATTCATAAACGACGCCGAGACAGTCAGGCTCGGTACGGGTTTTCTGCGCGTCAGGGTGCTCGCGACGCCGCTGATGTTTTTGAGCTTTTTCCATGTTTATCTCTTCAACGGGTTCGGAGAGGGGAGATACGCGCTGTTCCTCGGCGTGACGAGGTGGCTCGTGTTCAATATCCCTATGCTCTTCTTCCTCAACTGGCTCGTAGGCATAAACGGCATAGTCTGGTCGCAGGTCACGGCGGACACGCTGACGGTAATTCTGTCGCTCGTAGTATACAGAAGCTACTCCCGCCGACATTTAGGCGAGACGGCAAAGAGCGAATGAGAAATGAGAAAGAGAAAAAAAGATGTGGTACGAAGAAAGCGTTTTTTATCAGATATATCCGCTCGGCTTCTGCGGCGCGCCGTTTCATAACGACGGCGTACCCAAGGACAGGATACGCAAAATAATAGGCTGGATCCCGCATATGAAGCGTCTCGGCGTGAACGCGCTCTACCTCGGGCCGATATTCGAGTCCGGCACGCACGGCTACGACACGAGCGACTACAGAAAGACGGACTGCCGCCTCGGCACGGAGGAGGACTTCAAAGAAGTATTCTCCGAGCTCAGGAAAAACGGGATAAAGATAGTGCTCGACGGCGTGTTCAACCACTGCGGGCGCGGATTTATGCCTTTTCGGGATGTGCTTGAAAAAAGGGAGAGCTCGCCGTACCTCGGCTGGTTTTCTAGGATTGATTTCGGCGGGAATACGAATTACAACGACGGCTTTTATTACGAGGGCTGGGAGGGGACGCATGACCTCGTGAAGCTGAATCTCAGAAACGAGGACGTTGTCGGCTACATTTTTGAAAGCATCCGCGAGTGGGTGGAGAAGTTCGACATAGACGGGCTGAGGCTCGACGTCGCCTACTGCCTCGACGAGGATTTCATAAGGCGGCTGCGGAGCTTTACGAATTCGCTTAAGCCTGATTTTCTCCTTGTCGGTGAGATGCTGCACGGAGACTACAATCGCCTCATGAATGACGGTATGCTCAACTCCGTCACGAATTACGAATGCTATAAGGGACTTTACTCGAGCTTCAATTCGATGAACCTCTTTGAAATAAACCATTCTCTGATGCGCCAGTTCGGTCCCGAGCCGTGGACACTCTACAAGGGCAGGCACCTGTTCAATTTCGCGGACAATCACGACGTGACGCGCATTGCAAGCATACTGCGCGAGCCGCGGCACCTGCCGCTTTTATACGCCATCCTCTTCGGCATGCCGGGCGTGCCTTGCATATATTACGGGAGCGAATGGGGCGCCCTCGGTGAAAAGAGCATGGGGGACCCGGCGCTGCGACCGTCATTTGACGCGCCTGTGTGGTGTGATCTCTGCGACACGGTATCGAGGCTCGCCGAGGCAAAGCGCGGGTCGGAGGCGCTCAACTACGGCGGCTTCCGCTCGGTGCTTTTGACGAACAGGCAGTGCATATTTGAAAGAAAGAGCGAAAACGAAAGGGTGCTCGTCGCCGTAAACGCGGACGATGTGCCGTACACGGCGCATTTCGACGCCGGGTGCGGGCGAGCCGTCGACATGATAACGGGCGCGCCGCACGATTTCGGCGGAGGGAGCGAACTGCCTCCGTACAGCGCCGCATTCTGGAAGACGGAGCGGTAATAAGGATTGGGAGATAAAGATGGAAGAGAAGAGAGACGGCGAGGTATACGGCGTGAGCCGGTACGCGCACGAGGTGAGCTACAGGGACAGCGCAGGACGGGACATCACGCTGTACGGCGAGATATACGCGCCCGCGTGCGGCGGGAGGCGGCCCGCGGTGATACTGTGCCACGGCTTCAACGGGCATCATACTGATTTTGAGCTTGAATGCCGAAAGCTCGCGGGGCGCGGATTTGTCTCATACGACTTTGATTTCTGCGGCGCGCAGAGCGGCGGCAGGAGCGTTGGCAGAGGGGAAAAGGAATATACTCCTCTCACGATGTCAGAGGACCTGAAGGCGGCGGTATACGATATATCGGCGCTCGAAAATGTCGACGGGACGCAGATGTTTTTGTTCGGCGGGAGCCAAGGGGGCTTTGTCGTCGGCATTACGGCGGCGGACGCGGACATAAGGGAGCGGATATCCGCCGTCGCGATGTATTATCCTGCGTTCAACATTCCCGACGATTGGAGACGCGCACCCGTAAGAGACACGCCTCTCATGGGATATTCGATAGGAGAGGCATATATCAGGGAAGTGCAGGGGATACATCCGTTTGAAGTGATAGGAGAATACAAAAAGGACGTCTCCATCGTTTGGGGCGACAGGGACGCTCTTGTTGCGAAAGGATATATAGACGGCGCCGTCGCCGCATACGGGAAGGACAGAACGGAGCTGACGGTCATCCACGGCGCGGGGCACGGTTTTTCGGGCGCAGACCTCGAATTTGCGGCGGAAACGGTGGTCTCCTTTTTCGAGGCGCACACGCACGCCGCGGAATAACAGACCCGCGCTTCAGCCGCAGCTGCCGAGAAATTCGGGTATTTTGAGCGCGTCGCCGTAGCCTTTGTCATATAGCCTCAGGAGTGACCGGCGGCTTTTTTTCAGCGTGTCGACGCCGCAGGTGTCATCGGGAGAGAGGATGAGGGCTTTGCCCTCGCGGGCGTATTTCTGCGCCAGCGCGACGCCCTCGTTGTAGCGCTCGGCCCTCTTGCAGAGGCTGTCCGCCGCCGCGGGGTACTTTTTGCGAATGCGGTCTGCGACTTTTTCGTCATTTTTCGGTGAGCGGATCTCGGCTTCCGGCTTTGTGAGGATCAGTATGACACGGTCGCAGCCGAGCTCGAATGCCTTTGCGACAGGCACGGGGTCGCCGAGCGCCCCGTCGAAGTATGGAACGCCGTTTATCTCATACGGCCTGCACACGAAGGGAATCGCCGATGACGCCTTCATTATCCCGTAGTCGTCCTGAACGATGTCGGATTTGTCGAAGTATTTGGCGCGTCCCGTCACGGCGTCCGTCGCGACGACGCGGAAATCCATGCCGTCGTCGCGCAGGGTGGGATAGTCGAGAGGGTACTCCCCGTCCGAATTGCTGAGCGTTCCGTAGACGTAATCGAGGTCGACGAACGAGCCCTTGAAGATGAAATTTCCGAGGCTCATGTAGCGGCTGCGGAACGCGTATTCGGTGTAAAATTTGAAGTTCCGCCCGCGCTGTCCCGACGCGAAGGAGGAGAGATTCGCGCTCCCCGCCGAGACGCCGATGCCGACGTCGAAGCGAATATTTCTGTCCATGCAGAAGTCGAATATGCCGACGGCATATATGCCTCGCAGCCCGCCGCCGACGTCAATTATTCCCGTTTTCATTGTATTTTCACCCCGCTGTGTCCTGTTTTCTTTGTTTTATGCGTCCGTTTTCTCGTATGCGAGCCTCGGGAAGCTGTCCTCCTCGACGTGCACCGTCCCGCACCTGACAAACCCGCATTTTAAAAGCAGATTCTGCATCACGATGTTGTCGCCGTGCGTGTCCATACGCAGATGGCGGCACTTTTCATATGCCCAGTTTATTGCGAAGCTGCCGACCCCGTGCACGCTCCCGTCGGACGCGATGCGGTGTATCACGCCGTAGGGGCTGTCGTCGAGCCACCTGCCGCCCTCGATATAGCGGTATCCGGGCTCCGCGTCCTTGCCGATGCGGAAGAAAAACGTGCCGACCGTTCTGCCGTCCGACGTGCAGACGTAGCATTCCCCGGCGGAGATGTCGGAGCGTATCAGCGCCTCCGGCGGCCAGCACGTCGGACCCCATTGGTTCGGGTTCCCGTGAGACGCCATGAACTCCCTCGCGTGCGCGTATATCTCCATTATCCGCCCGATATCGGAAAGCGCCGCGCGCCGTATCTCCATATTCTCCCCTCCGATTTTTGACATGTTCAGCGAATATTATAAACTCATGCGCGAAAAAAATCAAGAACCGCCCTGATCTTCACGGAAAAATCAAGGCGGTTTTTCAGAGAGCGGGGCGGGTTTATTTTCCCGTCTTTTGTCTGACGGCGATTGTGGCGGCGACGGCTATGGCAAGCCAGCCGAAAAGCAGGGCGCAGGCAAAGCCGAACGTACTGCCGAAAAGCTCCATCTCCGCCGAGCGGATGATGAGCTTCCCGCCCGCAAGCGCCGCCGTGATGTCTATATACCGCGCCTCGTAAAAGCCGATATAGACGAAAACATACGGCAAAAGTGTGACGAGCGCGATGGCAAACAGCGTCGGCGGCACCTTCTTTAAAAAGTACGACGCCGAGAAAAGAAGCAGCGTTATGATCAGGCATGCCGCAAGCCTGTATATTATCATGATGCAGAAAAAGCTCCCGACCGAAAGCCCGCCGGCGGTAGCGAGCGCCGTGATCGATGAGGCCGGCGCGCCGAGCACGTCAAAGAAGCGCGGCGTGTACGCCACACCTATAATTACGTCGCAAGCGACAAACAGTGCCGAGATGATGAGCGATACCGTCAGCGCGGAGGCGAGCCGCGCGTGGAAGAGCTCGCGGCGGCCTCTTTTTGTCGTGCTGAGTATGCTTGCAAAGCTGCCCTCGGAGCTTTTTTTTGCATAGTCCGGTGAATACACGCGCGAAAAAACTACGACGAGCGCGGCAAGCAAAAACACGTTTATATCGCGGCCGAGCATTCGCCCGAGGTTTTCCGTCGGAATGAGCCATGGGACGACGCCCGTGTCGTTTCTTATTTTATCAAGCTCAACCGTCTTTTCATATACAGACCCAAGCGTTATGTAGCCGAGGCGGGTCTTTTCCGCCTCCTCGAGAAAAGAAAAAAATTCCGCCTGTGTGAGATTTCCCGCCGTATATTCCGCCGACATCTCCGCTCTTTTTTCATTTGAGATGAGGTCGCGCGCATATTCGTATTTTTCAGCATATTCGGCGACAAGCTCGTCGGTAATGGGACCGAAGCAGTTTTCGTTCACATACGCCTCATAGTCGAGCGTTTCCCGCCTTACGCGTCCGCCGTAAACCGTGACGGAGCGCGCAGCCGACAGGAGAAAGAGCACGGCGACGACGAGGGCGGTGATGGGCGTCATCAGCCTGCGGAGCTCCCAGCCGAAGAGCGTCCTTTTGCCCGTCATGCCGCACGCTCCTGCCGTTTTCTGCGGACGTATGCGGACAGCCTTTTCGCGGGAGAGAATACGGCGGCGGAGCGTATGCTTCCGGTGACAGCCGCCACTGCAAACGCTGCCGCGGCGACGGTTCCCCAAACCGCCATTCCGACCGCAAACGTCGGTCTGAAGCTGCCGAGAAACAGCGTCTCATCAAAGTATTCGAGCAGATCAAACGTCGTCATGTTGAGCATGTTTATCCGCGTCAGCCAAGAATACGACAGATAGTAGTTGCCGATGACGTTTGCGACGAGCAGCGCCGCGCCCGCAGCGTAAGCGGCGACGGGCGAAAGCGTGAGCGCCGCTATTGCCGCCGTGACGAGCGAGAATGCGACGGCGCAGACACAGCGCATCGCGAACTGCAAAAGCGCGCACTCAACAACAGTAATATCGAGCGGCACGGTATATTTGACGGCGCTTATCGGCAGGCCGCCTCCGCCGCATCCGAAGGTGAACGCGAAGATGAGATACGACGCGAGCGTAAACACTGCGACGACGGCAATATCGACGATGACGAGCGCCGCGAGCTTTGAAAGCACCGTTTTGATTCTGCCCTTTTTCGTCGTCCTCATCACCTCGAGCGTGCCGCACGAGCGCTCGACGAGAAACACCGTCCCCGAGAACAGTATCAAATAAACATAGATGAACAGCCCCGTATCCTCGAAATGAAAATATTGTGCCCAACCGAGGCCCGGGCTCTCGGCGCTGTACGGTTCCTTTTCGAGCAGGCGCGAGTACGCCTCCTTCATGTGGCTTTGATATCCGTATACGGGCGCGTCCTCGCCGAGCCATAAGGCGTATAACCTCATTCTCGCGTCGGCCGCCTCCGACATCTCTTTGGCAAATTCGAGGGGCCGTTCGTCGTCGACCTCGGGCCATATGCCGTATATCTCCTCGTCGCTTATGGGCTCGCCGTTTTTACGGTGAGCGCCGAGCTTGTCGACATATTGATAGTCCCCGAAGGTGTCACGATACGCCTGCTCGATCTCCTCGTCGGTGGCGTTGGGGTCGAGACTGTTGTAGAATTCATAAAACTTATCTACATAGTTGTCGTATTCCTCCTTCGCGTTCTGAAAGAGCGAGGGGTCTTTTGTGTACTCGCGGTATATCCTTCTCGCCTCACGGTCGAGTTCTCTGTCATATGAAAACGCGTCGCTCCTGTAGGCGAGCAGCCCCGCCAGCGCTATCGCCATCACCGCGAGCGTCGTCCAAAGATATGTAATGCCGCCGAGCTTTTTCAGTTCATATATTACGAGCCTCATCTTAGGCCTCCCATGTTAAAAACGGTGAGCGCGCCGGTCCCCGTGTCATACATCACCATTTCATATTCGACGGAATTTTTCATTTGTTCTTCTTCAAAGTCACGGTAACGCTTTCCGTAGAAAAAGATTTTCCCGTCCGCGATCTCGTATATTTTGATGAAGCACATACCTATATCGGAGCAGCATTCTTTCGTTTTGCCCGTTTCGGGATTGTACATATGAAGGGTCCCGCCGTCATAGCAGTAGTTTTCAAACTCATCCCCGCCGCCCGACACACTTCCGAGATCCTCGAGGTCGTACACGGTATAATATAGGTTTCCGTCGGCAGAGTAAAACTGGTAGACGTTCTCCGCGACCTTTACAGCTCCCGATTTGATATCGGAGAGGTCGAGAGCGTATACGTCCGAAACGCGGGTGTACGGATCGTCAACTCCCTCCGGCGGCCTGATGTCCCGCTCAAAGTATATAATGCTGCCGCTCATGTATGAAAGCGGCACATCACTCGTAGGCCTCACCACCGCGGATATTCCGCAGTCGAATTCCTCGCGCACATCGTCGAGAACGGTCGAGGCGCTGGATATCATGCCCCTGTCAGAGATGAAATAGATGCGGCCGTCATAGGCGCCGAGAAGTCTTTCCCCGACATCCGCTTGCAGATACGACGTCTCGCCCGTCTCTATATCCGTATATCCTATCGTCGCGATATATCCGTTCGGGCCTCCGGTTGCACCCATATATATTTTTCCTCTGTAGCAGAACGAATTTGTGACCTTCACAAGCTCCGTCGTCGCAATAAGGCGCACCTCTCCCGTCGTTACGTCGACCTCCTTGACGCGGATCCTCTGATGGTCGCTCTGCGGGATCTTGACAAATTCGCCGTCCGTATATTTATACTGAGGACCTTCCGAGAATAAGTATATGAGGGGATAACCTCTCCCTTCCGCGTCGACGGTGAGCGTCGACCATATAACCCCGTCATACGGGCAGTCCGGCTCCCATAAGCCGTGCAAAGGGTTGGGACAGACGGGATACGATTTCTCAGGCATATCGCAGAGCTCCATCTCGAGCGATTCCGACCCATCGAAAAAGATGCACCCGTCGGCGTAGAGATGTGTGTCGTAGACGGTGCTGTCCTCGCGCGGGTCATAGCCGCCCCTGCCGCATGAGGCGAGGGAAAGCAGGGCGATAAAAACCGATATCACTGCAGCCTTTTTCATTGTTTATCTGCCGCTCCTTTTTCCGTTTCCGCCGAATAGGCGGCATTATGCTCGTCCTCGCTTATTTCCGTAACGGTGCAGTCGTTGTCGATATCGACCATGTAATATCGCGCGGTGGAGCCGATCTGACGTGAATAAGATTCGCTTTCATGGCGAAACTCGGTTTCGTATTCTGTGGCATAAATATATCCTTTGCCGTCTTTGACGACTATGCTCCCGGACCCGCTGAGCTGTACCGAAACATTAAGCCCGTTTTCGTCTTTATAGTCTTCCTTATGTCTTTTGCAGATCTCGATGACATCGGTATTTTTCATGTCGAGACCGACACGCATTATGCTGAACGAAGTGCCTTCGATTTTACTCGAAAGATCGCAGTAGTATAACTTGCCGTCGTAAATACCTATGAGGTAGAGAAATGTAATATCGGGAGCCGGCAGCTCGCCCGTTATCTCTCCCGGGGCGGTGTCTATCATAAAATAGTGCTGACCGTGGAGATAATTTGACAAAGTAAACAGTGTGCCGTTGTAATACCCACTCAAAAGGACAAGATCGTATCCGCGCAGAAGGCAGCGCCGCTCGCCCGTCCTGACGTCAATCTCAAACAGGGCGTCCTCCTTCTTTTCTATTTTATCAAGCTGATCTACGGGAGTTCCGTCTATCTTGCATTCTTCAAGCGGGATTATGCTGTAAATAACAGTTTTTTTTCCGTCCTCGCTTTCGACGGCATAGTAGATGCCGGAATCCGGGATCCATGCGGGACACGTCAGGTCGTCGTGCCCGCAGCCCTCCTTGCGGCATATGGGGGCAAAGCTCCCGTCGGGGTCCTGCAGATCCCGGGCAGTGATAAAATAACAATTGTCGTTTAACATATCGGCAGGTTGATCCATTTGAAAAACGTATCTTTCTGAATGGCCCCCAGAACCTATAAAAGAAATAAGTTTGCCGTCCGTTCGTACATAGCTGCCCTTCTTATCCGTGGAGAGTATTTCCGCCAGCAGCTTCTTCTTTTCCGCAAGCTCGGCGTCGTCGATTTCGTCGATATTGTCCGGGGCTTCAATTGCTGTGTTCTCCGTTTCTTTGGCTGCGGGAGGCTCCGGGTTCTTTACCGTGCCCGAGTCTTTCTTCGGCAAAAACATTACGGCGGCAAATATGAGCACGAGTACCGCCATCGGAATTATTACGGCAGACCATTTTTTCATGTTCTTTTCGCTCCTTTCGGTAAATATGTGTTCTGTTTTTACCCCGCCGCCTCATCTCCGAAAACGTAGAGATAATAGTCCTCGAGAGTCGGGGACGCTGTCACAGCCCCATCTGTCGGCTTTTCGTCGGCGAGCACGCGGAGCGTTACGCCGCCGCCCTCCTCGTCGCGCGAAATGTTTGTCACGCGGTGGGTGGACTGCATTGCCGTCACCTCACTTTCGGCGCAAGGAACGAGCCAGACCCTGCCTTCTATCTTTTTTGTCAGCTCGTGTGGCGGCGCGTTGTCGACGATGACGCCTTTTTTCAGCATGATGACGTCGCGCGCGATGAATTCGATGTCGGAGACGACGTGCGTCGCGATGAGGACTATCTTGTCAAACGAAATCTTTGATATGTAGTTGCGTATCGAGATGCGCTGTTTCGGGTCGAGGCCCGCCGTCGGTTCGTCGAGAATGAGTATCTCGGGGCCGCCGAGCACCGCCTGAGCGAGCGCGAGCCGCTGCTTCATGCCGCCGGAGAGCGCGCCGATCTTTCGGCGCGGCACGTCGTCAAGCTCGACGGCGGACAAGATCTCGGGGATCTCTTTTTTCGCGTCCTCGGGCTTCATGCCCTTGAGCGTCGCCATATAGTACATGAATTTCTCGACGGTGAAGTTCGGGTAAAGTCCCGGATACTGCGGCATAAAGCCGAGCTTTTCACGAAAAGATACTCCCATCCGCTTGACGTCCTTCGGCTCGCCGCCGTCGGAAAAGAGTATCTGCCCCTGCCCACTGTCTGCGGGGAGATTGT
>CANQYV010000037.1 GCA_947628165.1 uncultured Clostridia bacterium
GTCCTGCTTCGGCAGGCGGGAGGTGTCCGTATCGTGAAATTTCTTCCTTATGCCGGATATCGAGAGGCGCGCGCCCGAGCGCAGCTTGTCTATATACTCGTTGATGGAGGCGCGGTCGTCCTCGGTCAGGTGATAGCCCTGCGGTATCGTCACGGTGTCGCCGGAGAAGTCGAGGGTGTCGCCCCTCATGTCGTCCTCTGGCGTGTGCTCGACGTCGGATATAACGCGCCCGTCCGCGAGCTCTATAATCCTGTCTGCATAGTACTCCGCGTACTCCCTGTCGTGGGAGACTATTATGACGAGCTTTTCAGCCGAGAGCTTTTTGAGCGTGTCGAACACCTGCTTGCCGGTGTTCGAGTCGAGCGCGCCAGTCGGTTCGTCCGCCATTATTATTTCCGGGTTCTTGACGAGCGCCCTCGCTATCGCGACGCGCTGGAGCTGACCGCCGGAGAGCTCGTTCGGGCGGCGGTTCCCGTAGCCCGTGAGGTCGACCTCGTCGAGAATGCGGTTGATCTCCGCGTCCGTCGCCTTTTTGTCCTGAAGCTCGAGGGCGAGGGCGATATTCGCGCCGACGTTGAATTCCTCGAGAATGTTGTAATCCTGAAAGATGAAGCCGACGTAGGTGTTTCTGTACGAGTCGAAGCGCTCCTGCGAAAAGTCGCGGCTCGATACGCCCTTGATGATTATTTCGCCCTCGTCATAGCTGTCAAGTCCGCCGAGCAGGTTTAAGAGCGTGGACTTTCCGCTGCCCGACTTGCCGAGCAGAAACACCATGCCACGTTCGGGAAATTTCAGCGATACGCCGTCGAGCGCCGTGACGGGCACTCCCTTTTTCGGTTTATATACCTTTCGCAGATTTACGGTCTCTAACATATTATTCGTTCCTTTCTCGCGAAATGTGTGTCACAAAAGTTTGAAGTGTACTACGCTTGTTAGTACGCTTGATATGATACTATACACAAAAGCGTTTGTCAATACGTTTTTGAAAATCTTAAAAATTTTTTTCATACTCCTTAAAAAACAAACAAAGGACGCTCCCGCGGGAAGCGCCCTTCCTTTTCAACATTATGCCGCAAAGACCTATCTTATCTCTCCGACGCAGATGATGTCGTAGATCTTTCTCATGTCGTCGCTCGGCTCCTGATGGCGAATTATCTCGCCGTTGTAGTAGGCGTATGCGGAGTTGCCGCCGTCGAAGCAGTAGGCGGAGACGCATCCGAGGTCCTCATATATTTTGGCAAGATCCGTAAACCTTATTCCTTTTATATATGTGTTTCTGCCGTTGTATTTTATCGTCTTTCTCCCGTCGGCGACGATAAAGCAGTAGTGGTAGGGCTCAAAGTAGCCGATGGAGGAACGGGGATTCCTGCCCGTTATGTTGTTGTACCACGAGCCGAACGAGGTCCGCGCTTTTCCGTCGCCGTCGAGAAGGGACGGGCCGAAGTCCCAGACCTGATATACGTCGTCCGTGATCTCAAATGCCGGGAGATCTGTTCTGTCGTGCATCATTATCGTGCCGTCGCGGCACATCACGCAGAAATCGCCCTCCGTGCGCCTCTTTTCAGACAGTGTAACTCCGTTGCGGACGGCTATGTCCGCGTTCAGACGCCAGTAGTCGCCGCTGACTGCCGCTATCGGGTCGCCTGCGCTCGTGACAAGGTCAATGAAGGGGTATCTCACGTCCGACGTTGAATATGTCGTGAAGATGTTCTCTATGTATCTGACGTACACGTCGAGAACGTAGTACCGTGCGATGTAATCGGAGACGGGGCCTGTCACCTCCGTGACGGTCATATATATGTCGTGGCTTTTGTAATATGTGTCGGTGACCTCAACGTCCCCCTTAGGGGCGAAAAGCTCTTCAAATTTATGCTTGGGCTCGGGCGGCTCCGTTTCCGGTTCCGTTTCGGGTTCGGTCTCGGGCGGTTGTCCCGCCGCGTCGTTGTCGCCGTCGCCGTCGCGAGGCGGCGTTTCGGCGTCGGAGTCCGTTTCTTCGGGAGACCGGGCTGCCGTGTCCGCGCCGTCGTCCGTGCCGATATCGGGCCTGCCGGCTATTATGCCGCCTTCGCCCGCCTCGGGCTCCGCCGCCCACATTCTTCTGACATGATGGAAGTAGCAGAAGGATAATAGGCAGATGGCGAACAACATTACGTCAACTAAGACAATTGTAAAAATCAGCAGTTTTCTCTGTCTTTTCATGGCTTTCATTCTGTCAACCGCAGCGCCTCGGCAGCGGCTGAGGGTTCAAATTCGTCAAAAGGACACGCCTTCGGCAGCTGCTCGAAGCGCATGGTCTCTTTCGTGTCGGGGTGGGGAAAGGCGAGGGAAGCGCAGTATAGGGCGATGCCGCGGGCGGAGGGCGTTTTCGTGCCCCAGCGCGCCTCGTCTGGCTTGCCTCCGTAACGGCGGTCGCCGAGAACGGGCGTGCCGCGCGAGGCGAACTGCACGCGTATCTGATGGGTGCGCCCGGTGAGAAGGCGGACGGCGACGAGGGATGCGCCGTTCGACGTTCCGACCGTGCGGTAGCGCAGCACCGCCTCCCGGACGCCGCGGCGCATGCAGGAGACGACGTAGGACTTGTTCCTTCTCGCGTCATGATATAATAGGTCGCGATATTCGCCGGACGCGGGGGATGGCTCGCCAAGCACGACGGCGAGGTATTTTTTCACGACGCCGCCGCCCGCAAAAGACGCGGACAGCGTGGCGGCAGCTTTCTGAGTCCTCGCGTAGACCATTATCCCCGCCGTCTCACGGTCGAGCCTGTGAACGGGATAAATGTCTCCGCCGAAGATGAGGGACAAAGACGCGATCATGTCGCCGCCCTTTCCCGTGCTTCCACCCTTCTGCGAGGCTATGCCCGACGGCTTTATCGCGACGGCGATGCTGTCGTCGTTATATATGAGCTCGGGGGTCGGTGCGCGGCGGTTTTCGCCGCCGGAAGCCGGCGAGGATGAGAATGAGGGGAGGTCCGTCATGTTAAGACCTGCCGCCCGGCGTTGCGATAACGGCTATGACGTATTCGCGGACGTCGTCAGTCACGGCGTCTGAGCCCTCAGGCAGTGAGACGGCGGCGGAATAGGCGAATTTCCCGTCGTCCCAAACGGCGAAAACGGTGTTTCCGTCAGTATAATAGGCGACCGTGCAGGAGCCGATGCGTTCACTTCCCGCCTCTTTGCCCGATGTGATGCCCGATATGCCGGGCGCGCCGTCGTTCTTTGCGAGCTTTTCGGCGTAACCGAGCTCTGCCATGCGGAAAGTGAGCGTCGTCTCCGCCTCGCCGTCATCGGCTTTTTTCACCGCGTAAACGGTCTCACCGAGCTTTCCGTCCATCGCGCCTATGCCGACCGCCTCAAGCTCGACCCCGTCGGGCTCGGGAACATCCGCCATATCAAATGAAAGCTCTCTGTCACGTCTGGCCTCGTCCTCATAATACACTACCGTATACGAGCTGCCCGAGCAGGAGGAAAAAACAAACGCCGACATCTCAGCGGCGATGAAAAATACGGCGGCGAATAAAATGGAAAGGCTGCGCTTCATGCTTGACCCCCGGTTTTAAAAAGCGTACTTTTGCGGATATTATAGCACCGTTTTTTTGACTTTTCAATATTTTTTGATGCAAAAGTGTTGCCGGCGGGCGGGGGAGGTGCTACAATTTAACGAGAGCGGAATGCAAACGGAAATGATTCGGAGGAAGAAGGATTTGGACGGGATAGAGACGGAGCGCAGGTTCCTTATAAAAATGCCGCCCGAGACGCGGCTCGGGGCGCTCGGAGGCGACAGCATCGTTCAGACTTATATAGAGAGTGAAAAGGGCGTGTCGGAGCGGGTCAGGGCGCGGACTCACGAGGGGAAGACGACATACACGCACACGAAAAAGCGCCGCATAAGCGAGGTATCGTCGTTTGAGGACGAGCGAGTCATAGACGGCGGCGAATACGCGGCGCTCGCGGACAGGCGCGAGAGCGGGACCTCGCCCATAAAAAAGACGCGGTACGTTCTTCCGTACCGCGGGCTGAATTTTGAGATAGACGTATATCCTCAGTGGCGCAAAACGGCGGTGATGGAGGTCGAGCTGCCGCGCGAGGACTCGGGGCTCGAGCTGCCGCCCGAGATCGAGGTGATAAGAGAGATCACAGGCGAGCGCATGTACAGCAACCATGCGATGTCGCGCAGCTTTCCCGACGAGCCTTTATCTGCCGAAGAATGAAAAAATGAAGCCAGTCACGTCGACATGAAAGACGAGCTCGGCTACGGCATACGAGACCGAGAGCAGGAATATCACCGCCGCGTGGAGTATTGCGGATGCCGCGGCGAGACGCGAGCGGGCGAGCTTCTTTGACGCGAGCGCGGTTATGACGGCGACGATGAAGCCCAGGACGGGGAGAGACGTGAAAAAGAGCATGACGATATAGCCGAAAACGCCCATCGGGGCGTATTTCGACTCGGGAGAGGGCCGCATCTCCGATATCGAGCAGTACGAAAGGCGCGCCGTCTGCGGCTTAGGGAGCGTGTCGGACCATGACGCGCTCTTTCCCGGAGCGGTACGGCTTTCCGTATCGGCGCGCGCCTCCGCTTTGGCGCCTGTATTCTCCGGCGCCGCCGTTTCTTCTTTATCTTTTTCGGCTTCGGGCTTAATTTCGTCCATAAACACTTATCCGTGACCTTTTTTGTTTTTTACAGCATATTTAATTATTGCATAAACGGGACGTTTTGTAAAGTATGGCGAAAAAATTTTTTTAAACTGCCGTAGGATTTACAAAATGTTTTTAATTTTGTACTTGATTTTTTTCGATTGTTGTATTACAATACAATATCATATTTTATTTTGTCCCGAAAAAAGTTTTTCCGAAAAGGGGGGATTTTCAGACGTGGCAGCCGGAAATAAAAAGAACAAGAAAGTCAGAAATGTAATTCTTATAACGATAACGACGATACTGACGGTCATAATCGTCGTCGCGGGCTCGCTGTTCGCGGTCGCGAATTATTATGTCAGCATGATACCGAAATCGGACGGCAGCGGCGGAAACGGCAACGACCCGTCATACGAGGACTATGGCACGGGAGATCAGCCCGGTCAGCTCCCCGACTATGACGACTATGATGAAGAGGACGATTATCCGGATGATCCGGATCTTCCGCCCATGGAGACGATGGACCCCGCCGACGTCCAGTGGGAGACGCCCGACAGCCTTCCCGACGTTGACGATGACGGACTTCTCAATATCATGATCGTAGGTCAGGACACCCGCAGCAACAAACGCGAGCGCTCCGACACGATGCTGCTCATAAGCATCAACCCGAAGTCGAACAACGTGTCGCTCATCTCGTTCCTTCGCGACATGTGGGTGCAGATACCCGGCGGCGCGGACAACAGACTTAATGTTCCTTACGCGAGGGGCGGCTTTGAGCTTCTGCGCAAGACGCTGAAAACGAATTTCGGCGTAACGATAGACGGCTTCTTTGAGTGCAATTTCAGTTCGTTCAAGGATGTTATAAACACCCTCGGCGGCGTCAAAATAACGCTGACGGAAAAAGAAGTCACCTATATGAAAAACTCCATGAAGGTAAGCGGCATCAAGGTCGGCGAAAATCTCCTTGACGGAGACCAGGCGCTCTCTTATGCAAGAATAAGAAAGATCGACTCCGACTGGGGAAGAACGAACCGCCAGCGCAAGATAATACTGAGCCTGTTTGACGAGTTCAAGGACGCTAATATAATGGAGCTCAAGGCGACGGCGGAGAAGCTTTTGCCTAAGATGAAAACGGATATGTCAAACGGCGACATAATGTCCCTGATGCTTACGATGCTTCCGAAGCTCAGCTCAATGAAGCTCTCCTCGTATTCGGTGCCGTCCTCTGGCACATACCAGAATAAGAAGATAGGCGGCAGAGCGGTGCTCGTACCGAACCTTTCAAAGATAAGAACGCAGCTCGCAAACGAGTATCTCCCGAAATAAGACATCAATTATAAAACAAATTTCCCGAGCCGAAAGGCTCGGGAAGGTTTTTCTTGCTACGCTTTTCAGATGCCGCGCCGCCTGAGCGGTATCGCCGCGATAAGAAGGACGACGCCAGCGGCGGTGAACGCTGCGGCGCGTATCACAAAGGGAACGTTGAACGCTGCGGCAATGCCGAGGACGGCTCCGTCCATGACGGCGCCTCCGGCAAAGTGTATAACGGCGGCGATGCCGAAAAGAAGTATGCCGCATATGAGAGCCGGGACGGCTATGTAGGGGAGCGAGCGGCCTATGAGGAACTTATGAAGCGCGAATATCGCTATTGCGAGCATGACGCATACGGCGATGGCTGCTATGTATCCGACGGGGGAGGTCACCTTTGAAACGGTACCCGTAATAACAGTCACGTCAACACCCGTCGACGCCTTTATGTCCTCGGCTGTTATCTCTACGTTTACAGCCTTTGAAGCGACGCTGTTTGAGATTTTGGAGTAGTGTTCCTCCGTCAGGCGGCTGCCGGTGATCTCTTCGATGAGGTCCTCGTTCTCGCGGATAAGCTCAACTATCGTGTCGGAGTTGATGACGGTGGCTTTGCCGGTCTTAAGAAAGTCGTCCGCAGCGTCGGCGAGCTTTTTCGAGATGAACTCGCTCACCGTCGAGCGCTCGAGCACTGTCTTGAGAGAGTCCTTCGTGAGGTTTGCTTCCTCGAGCGTTTCCTGTCCGCAGACCTCGTAGAGGTAGTCGGCAAGGCCTGACATATCGCCGGAGGCGACAGCCTCAAGGTCGGGCAGCTCGTTGGGATCGATTTCGCCGATTTTGTCTATCCCGTCTGAGAGCGCATCGGCGAGCTCGTATCCGCCGGGAACGGCGGCGCCTTCCTTCGGCGACGATGCTTTACCGCCGAGGAGCGCGCCGATGTCGACTCCCGATATGATGCGAGCTATGCCTTCCTTTGAAAGCGTGGCTCTTATCACGCCGAAAAGAGCTGTTGCGAAGAGCGCGAACGTAAGGATCACAGCGAGGAGCACCGATACGGGCTTTGCGGCGCGGAGGGGCGTGCGGGGCTGCTTTTTCGGCGAGCCGGCTTTTTCCTTGTCGGCATTTGCGGTTTCTTTTGCCGCGGTTTCTGCCGCGTCTGCGCTGCTTTCCGGAGCATCCGCTGCGGACGTGACTTCGGTTTCTGTTTTGATGTCGTCTGTCATGGTATATCTCCCTTTTTTATTTTTTTCGTCATTCGACGGCGTAAAGTATATTGAGGTTGCGTATATCGGGGTCGGATATCGTGTCGTTGCAGGCGTATGCGAGGTCCTCAAGGCTGCGGCTCTTCGGCATTTTTACCGAGCAGAGCCCGCACGCCGCCTCGCCTACGGCAAGCGATACGTCCTCTATGAGCTCGGCTTTTGTCGCCGCGGTTTTTTTGTCATTGTCTGACGTGATAAGAAATTCGAGCGTGTCATAAAGACCCGAGAATTCGCCGAGCTCGGAGAACGCCCGAAAGCTCCATTTGTAGTAGGGCATATAGCGGCCTTTTATGTTGAAGCACGCCTTCATCGCGCACTTGACGAACTCGTATGCCGCGAGCTGAGCGGCGGCGGTATCGCCCCTCTTTATGCATCTTCTGTAATTATACTGCCCGGACTGCGCCATGAGCAAAAGATTGCCCGATAGCTTTTTGCACCTCACATCCTCGGGCATATGAGAAAGATGCTCCCGTATCGCCGAGAGGCTGCCCTCGTCGTCGCGGAACAGCTCGCCGTTCGTCGCTTCGGCAAGATAATTCTCCGGAAGCCGCATCCATTCCCGCGCGGTCAAGGCGCCGTCGCGCCTGCCGGTTCGCGCGGAGATAAAGTCTCCCGCCATAATGACGCCGTGCCGGCTGCCGCCGACGGGGGAGACGGGGAGGCGCTTGTATCCGAGGTATTCCTTCGGGAGCGAGGCGTATGCCCGTTCGAGCCTGAAAAGCGTCTGCCTGTCGAGGTTGGCGCCGTCGGGCACGAATATGCAGAAGCCCGGTTCAAAATCGTGGTCGCGGGAGATGTCGTCGTCGAAGCCGAAGCATTCGGAGCCGGAGCCGGAAAGTCCGACGGCGAGTGTGCTCTCAAGCTCCGGAAACCGCTCCTTTATCATGGGAGCTCCGTATTCGAGATAGAAGCTCCGCGACAGCTCAAGTCCCGTCATATATCCTTCTCGACCGTTCTCTCAGCTCCTCCGCGTAAGCGAAGCGGCCGTATCTGTCAAACGTCGGCGCGCAGCGGTCGCAGACATAGGCATAATACGCCTCGCCGCACCCCGCCTCCGCGTCGAGCAAAGCTTCCGCGGCGTCGAGGCAGTCCTCGAGCTCTTCGGCGCCGTCCTCAAGACCGAGCTGCGCCTCGACGGCGTTTGCAAGGTTGAGATACGATATCGCGGCTTCTCTTTTGCCTCGCTCAACATTTTTCATTATATCTATGGCGGAAAGGTAGAGGTGTCTTGCCTCGTCGAACCTGCCGAGGTCAGCTGAGGCGAGCGCCATATTGTTGTAAAGACCGGCAAGGCGGCTGTCGCCAGGTTCAAGGCGCTTTTCATATATTTTCTTCGCGCGGACGAAAAGGGGCATCGCGCGCTCCGCCTCGCCGAAGCTCTTGTAGACCGTCGCCGCGTTGATATATGTGGTCGCGTCTGCCAGGCGGTCGTCGTGTCCGCTTTCGGCGACGGCTTCGAGCCCGAGCTTTGCGTACTTGTACGCCTCGTCGCGCCGCTCCGTGTTGCGGTAGTGACCCATGAGCTCGTTTATGACCGTAAGCCTTCCGTGCGTGTCGCCGCCCGCTTCGGCCTCAGCCAGCCAGTAAAGAAGATGGCGCTCCGCGGAGGCGGAGTCCTTTTTCGCAATGTAAGCGTCGTACTTTTCGATGACGCGGTCTATGGGAATAGATGAAATGAAGCCCTTTTCCTTATATTGAGATGTCGAGAGCGGGCATCTCGGTTCTTCGTAATCCTCGGGTGAAAGCTCCGTTGCCATTTGCCGTTTGACATTCCTTTCATTCCTTTATTTCACTCATTATACTGCAAAAAAACGTGTGCGTCAATCAAAAAGCAAAAACTCCCGCCGGCGTGTGGACTCTCTTCGTTCACTCTTTTATGATCATGTTTTGAGGCGGGTGCGCTCCGGGCATTGCATTCGCACGCGATATGTGGTATCATAACTGAAAATATACTGTTTGAGCCTGCGGTGTCTCGCAGCAGTTTTGCCGACAAGGGAAAAATCATGAATACGGACGTAATTTTTTATCTTAATGCGACGGCACTCGGCGTCGGGCTCGCCATGGACGCGTTTTCGGTCTCTATGGCGAACGGGCTGCGGCAGCCCGACATGAAAAAAGGACGAATGCTCGCGACTGCGGGCGTCTTTGCCGGATTTCAGTTCGCAATGCCGCTCATAGGATGGTTTTTCGTTCATACGGCGGCGTCAATGTTAGACTTTGCGGAAAAAATCGTACCGTGGGTATCGCTGTTTCTGCTCCTTTTGATAGGAGGCAAAATGGTGATCGGGTCATTCTCGTCGAAGGGTGACGGAAATGAAGGCGAGGAAGTCGGCAAAGACGGGCGTCTCGGGGCGGGAGCGCTCGTGGCTCAGGGCATCGCGACGTCTATTGACGCATTGTCCGTGGGGTTTACGATATCGGAGCTCGGCGTGACAGACGCCCTGACGGAGGCGCTGATAATAGGAGGCGTCACGTTTTTGATATGTGCGGCAGGCGTCATGATAGGCAGGCGCTTCGGCACGTCGCTCGGGGCAAAGGCAACGCTTTTCGGCGGGCTTATCCTCATTGCCGTAGGTATTGAGATATTTATCGGCGGCATTTTCGGGTAAACAAAAACGGTATTGAACGGCGCCTGACCTTGTGATAGAATAATAAAAACGGGACTTAACGGATGATAAAGGAGGCGGGAACGTGAGAGAAGACAACGAAAGAAAAGAAGACGAAAAGCTCGGGTACCGCGGCATGGGAGCCGGCGCCGAGCGCGCGGGCACCAAATGGGAGAACTTCTGGTACTATAATAAATGGAAGGTCATAATCGCCGCGTTCTTCTCCGTGATAATAATAGTCTGCGTCGTACAGTTCGTGAACAAGGATTCGCCCGACATTTTCGTGATGTATTCGGGCCCGACGTATTTTTCCGCGGGCGATGTCGACGGCGTGAGAGCGGCGTTCAGGTCTGTCGTCGACGACTACAACAACGACGGGGAGCGCGGCGCGTCTCTTATGATACTGACATACCTTTCCGACGAGCAGATAGCGGAGCGCACGGAGCTCGCCGAGCAGGAGAGCATAGAGATATATTTCGACAGGCAGGCAAATCAGCAGAACCTGAAGCAGTTCGATATGGAGATATTCGGCGGCGAGTCCGTCATATGTCTGCTCGACCCGGCGCTCTATGAGCGCGTCCGTGAGGCGGGCGGCTTTATGAGAATGGACGATATTTTCACGGAGGACGAGCTTTCGGAACTCGAGCTCTACGACCCGTGCGGGATAAAATTCTCCACCTTGCCTTTTGCGGAATATTACACCGCGTTTTCCGGCGTGCCGGACGATACTGTCCTTTGCATAAGGAAGGTCTCCACGATGTCGGTATTCAAAGGAAAAAAGAAATACGAAAAGCTGCACGAGCAGCATGTGGACGCTTTCCGCCGTATAGTGGGCTTTGAATTTCCGGAAGGGTATGTCCCCGCAGGAAGTGAAACCGCCGGCGGCACGGATACCGCGGCAGGTTGAGGACGCGTAAGAAAGCGGTTTATAACAGAGGAAAAAAATCCTGTCGGAAAAAGCCGCGCTCTTTTTTCATTACTATTGACATACGGGCTTGAATGTGATAATATATGATTATCAAATGTGCACAAAACGACTGTGCACACGCACTTATGTTGGAGGAAATCACAATGAAGAAGATAACAGCACTTATCCTTGTGCTCGTTATGATCCTGCCGCTCGCTTTCGCAGCGTGCGACAACGGCAAAAAGCCCGGCCCCACCCCCGGAGGCAACAATCCGGCATCTACCGGAGACAAGTCGACGGAGGAAAACAAGAACCCCACAGGTTCAAAGGAGCCCGAGGAGACGGAAGATCCCAACAAACCGTATGAGTATGTTCCGGATCCCGAAGGCAAGTACAAGGGCGTTTTCGGCGTCGGCACGAAGGGCGCGTCAGTTGAGTTCGCTTCTTACGAAGTAAGGAACGGCAAGGACGACCATGAGCTCGTCGTGAACGATTTCACGGGTGAGACTCCGCTTGACGGCTGGACGTTCGCAACGGCGGTCGGCGGCAACTGGGACGGTGATCAGGCCGATTTCGTTATCGGACCTGCCGACGTTGAGAAGGATCCCAAGACTGTTCTTTCGTTCAAGGATACAGCGTCCACAGGCGCTATGGGCTATTTCGGAGATCCTCTCTGGAATACGGTCCGTCTCACGATAAGACCCCGCGTTATCGAATGGGGCAACGGCGTAGTTATTTACTTCTGCGTCAAGGATAAGGACAACTACATGGAGCTTGTCATCGGTGACAAAGAGGGCAAGTACATCACGGTCAACAGCGTGACGGCCGGCACTCTCAAGCAGGAAGGCACGATCCTCATCGACTTTGCAAAGATCGAGCTCGGCAAGCAGTTCCCTGTCGGCATCAACGTCAACAAGGACAGCATCGACGTATTTGTAAACGGCAATAAGCTCTTCAATGTTTACGGCGAAGTTAAGCCCATCACGGGCGGTATCGGCGTCGGCAGCTGGAACACCGCTAACTCGTTCGACAACATAAAGGTCACGAGCAATGTCGACGGAAGCGTCCTCTGGGAGAACGATTTCTCGAACGTCTCCGATCTGTCCACGATTTTCATGCCGAAGCAGTACGGCAGCACTAATGCGGATCACAAGACCGCTATCGAGTCGGATCTCACGGTGAACTGGTCCGTTGCAGACGGCGTGCTCATGAACACGGGTCTCTACGAGGGCAACAACCTCCTGCTCACAGAGTCGAGAGGAAATACCGAGTGGCAGAACTACACACTTGAGCTCGACGCCCGCATCGACGGCGAAGGTCAGGAAGGCTGGCTCATCTACGTCGGCGTCATGGACGACAAGAACGCCATCATGTGGAACGTCGGCGGCTGGGCAAACAGCAAGACCTGCTTCCAGGCGATAGTTGACGGCACCAAGGGCAACGGCGACGGCAGCGACTGCATTACGTCCAAGTATGAGGTCGGTCAGTGGTATCACCTCAAGGTCGTTGTCAATCCGACATATGTTCTCACATATGTTGACGGCGAGCTTGCCAACGTCTACATGCCCGGCTGAGAAAGCAAGAACCGGACATAATTAAAATATCTCCCCCGAAACGGGGGAGATATTTTTTATGACGGAACTTCAGCCGCATCGTCCGTTACATGACTTTAAAAAAGGTCTCCCCCTAAGCGGGGAAGACCTTTTTATTATTTCAACACTATATATGCGCCCGCTTTATCACTTCTCGGGAACGATGAGACCGTAGTTGCCGTCCGCTCTGCGGTACACGACGCAGGTGTCGCCTGTCGACGAGTCTACGAACATGAAGAACTCATGGTCGAGCAGATTCATCTGAAGGATCGCTTCCTCCGACGTCATGGGCTTAAGACGGAAAGACTTTGTTCTTATGATGAGCTCGCGCTCCTCCTCGACATCGGAGCTATAATCGCTCTCTATTATATCGATCGCGCCCTCGCGCAGCCTCTTTTCAAGGCGCGTCTTGTTCTTGCGTATCTGGCGCTCTATCGACTCTATGCATTCGTCGAGCGCGTTTCTGAACGTGTCGCTTTTCTTCTCCGCGCGGAACAGCGTCCCGCCGGCTGAGATCGTGACCTCGAGGCATTCCTCTCCGTGCCTGCGGTTGAAGGTCACGAAAGCCTCGGAGCCGTCGCGGAAGAACTTATCGAATTTCGAGAGCTTTTTTGTGACGAGCTCCTTTAAATCTTCGGATACCGTCATCTGTTTGCCGATAATAGTTGTTTTCATGATGCTTTCCATTCCTTTCTGTCATTTCCGCCGCATACAAAAGACTTTTTCAAGTTTTGCAAGGGCGGCGAGCGTGCGTGACGCGCCGTTTTCGGCGGCGCATGTCCGTTCACGCGCGTTGACGATGCCGTTTCCTTTGCTGCGGGCGCACGGTTCCTGCCGCCTCCTGCGGCAGCCGTCTCTTGCGCCCTTCCTCTTTACAACATAATTGTACCATAAAAAAGTCCGCAAGTAAACATAAAAATGAATGCCTGCGGACAATTTTTTTGCCGAATGTCGAAAAAGGTTATTTTGCGGAGAGATATCCGAGACGGAAAAGGAGCTCCGCCGTAAGGACGGCGCCTCCCGCGGCTCCGCGGAGCGTGTTGTGGGAAAGGCCGATGAATTTGTAATCAAAGACTGTGTCGCGGGTGAGCCTTCCGACCGAAACTCCCATGCCGCCGCCGATATTTCTGTCAAGCGCCGTCTGCGGGCGGTCGGGGGAGTCCCCGTCAAAGTATGTTATGAACTGCTCCGGCGCCGACGGCAGCGACAGCATCTGAGGCTTGCCGCGGAAATCGCGCCACGCGGCGACGATCTCGTCGGGCGACGGCGTATCGGCGAAATCGACGAAAACGGAGGCGAGGTGCCCGTCGGAGACGGGAACGCGCACGCAGTGCGCGGATATGACGGGGGACGGGGCGGGGACGATGAGACCGTTACTGACTGTGCCCCATACCTTGAGCGGCTCCTGCTCGCTTTTTTCCTCTTCGCCGGCGATATAGGGCTTGACGTTGTCAGCCATTTCGGGGACCTCTGCAAGCGTCTTGCCCGAGCCCGAGATCGCCTGATACGTCGAGACGATGATGCGCTCCGGCCTGAAGCGGAGCAGGGGGGTGAGTTGGGGAACATAGCTCTGGATGGAGCAGTTAGGCTTGACGACGATAAAACCGCGCGTCGTTCCGAGGCGGCGCTGCTGCGAGGCGATGACGTCGAGATGCGAGTCGTTTATCTCCGGGATGAGCATCGGGACGTCGGGCACCTTGCGGTTTGCGGAATTGTTCGAGACGACGGGGGTCTCGTGCTTCGCATATTCCTCCTCAAGCAGTCGCGTCGCTTCCTTATCCATGTCGACGGCACAGAAGATGAAGTCGCAGGCGTCAGATACCGCGCCCACGTCGGAGGCGTCAAGGACCGTCATCCCGGCGACGGCTTCGGGCATGGGGGTGCTCATGCGCCAGCGTCCGCCGACGGCCTCGGCATACGTCTTTCCCGCCGACCTCGGGGAGGCGGCGAGGACGGAGATCTCGAAATACGGATGAGATGAGATGAGAGTGACGAAGCGCTGACCGACCATGCCGGTCGCGCCCACTATTCCTGCGCGAAGTTTTTTCATATAGTGTTCCTTTCGGGAAAAATGAGCGTTTGTTTTAAGATGCCGTGATCCTGTCATAGCTGCCGGGAGGCGAACCCTCACCGGTTTTCGACGACGTATCAACGCCCGTGCTGCGTCGGATTCCCGGGTATTTCCTTGCCCGAACGATGATACGGCGCCGAAAACTGCGAAGCACTCCACGCGGGATGATTTTCGGATGATTTCGCGCGCGGAGGATTTCGCCTTGCTGGATGCAAGGCGGAATCCGACAAACGTGAAGGCGCCGGAAAGCGCCCGCGTGGAGCGGTGAAGTTCGCCTCCCGTCAGCTATAATTATATCATCCGCAGAACGGAAAGTAAAGCGTAAAAACGTCCGAAAACATCGTCCGTGCGTCGAAAAAGAGTTGCAATATTCACTTATTGGCGGTATAATATCATTAAAGAACATGAAAAATAAAGCATAAGGAAGGATAAAGCAATGCTTCACGTCCTCGATCATCCGCTGATAACACATAAACTCACCATAATGCGCGACAAAAACACGGGAACAAAGGATTTCCGCGAGCTTTTATATGAGATATCGATGCTCATGTCATATGAAATAACGCGCGACCTGCCGCTCGAGGACGTCGAGATTGAGACGCCTCTCTGCAAGATGACGGGGAAGCTGATATCGGGCAAGAAGCTCGCGGTCGTACCGATACTCCGCGCCGGTCTCGGCATGGCGGACGGCTTTTTAAAGATCGCGCCTGCGGCAAAGGTCGGACATATCGGTCTTTACCGCGACCACGAGACGGCAAAGCCCGTGCTCTACTACTACAAGATGCCGGAGGACATTTCCGAGCGCCTCGTCGTCGTGACGGACCCGATGCTCGCCACGGGCGGGAGCGCGGCTGACGCGATATCAATGCTGAAAGAAAACGGATGCAGGCAGATAAAGCTCATGTGCCTTGTCGGCGCGCCGGAAGGCGTTGCGCTCATACAGGAGCAGCATCCCGACGTCGATATATACATCGCCGCGCTCGACAGCCACTTGAACGAGCGTAAGTACATCGTTCCCGGACTCGGAGACGCCGGCGACAGGATCTTCGGCACGCTCTGATCATGCGGACGATTACCGTAGGGAAAAACGACTCGGGTCAAAGGCTTGACAAATTTATAATGAAAGCGACTGTCGGTATGCCGCAGTCGCTTCTTTATAAGTATATACGAAAGAAGTGCATCAAGGTGAACGGGAAGCGGGAGGACGCGTCGCACATTCTCTCCGACGGCGACGTCATAACGCTTTATGTTTCGGACGAGTTCTTCCGCGGCGGGGGAAAGCTCGCCGTCACCTCCGTCGAGCCGAAGCTCAATATCGTTTACGAGGATGACAATATCATAATATGCGACAAGCCCTCGGGCGTGCTCGTCCATTCGGGCGACGCCTCGGGCGAGGCGTCTGACGACAAGAACACGCTGATCGGGCATATACAGGCGTATCTTTACAGGAAGGGGGAATACGACCCGAACCTCGAGAACACGTTTGCGCCTGCGCTCTGCAACCGCATAGACAGAAACACGCGCGGGCTCGTAATCGCGGCGAAAAACGCCTCAGCACTGCGAGACATGAACGAGATAATAAAGTCGAGAGAAATCGACAAATATTACCTTACCGCGGTGCATGGTGTTCCCGAGCCGCGCGAGGCGACGCTTTCGGGCTGGCTTTTGCGCGAGGGCGGCGGCGTCCGCGTGTTCGACCGCGAGATCCCGGGCTCAAAGCCGATAAGGACAAAATACCGCACGCTCGCCGTGTCCGGCGGCGGGGACACGGCGCTCGCTTTGCTTGAAATCGAGCTTTTGACGGGAAGAACGCACCAGATACGCGCCCATATGGAGGCGGCGGGATATCCTCTGCTCGGCGAGGGACGTTACGGAGGGTACGGCGATGCCGGCAAAAACGACAGAAAGCGCGGATACAAAAGTCAGGCGCTCTGCGCGTACAAGCTGACGTTCCGCCTCGACGGATACGACGGGGCGCTCTCGTATCTGAGGGGCAAAACGGTCAAAATAGACACATCGACCGTCAGCTTTCTCCGCGAGTTTGAGGCGGGGAAAAAAGAATAAATCACGAAATCCGGCGGGGGCCGGAGCCTTGACGCCGCAGGCGCGCCGGGACTCCGACTCCCGTCTTTTTAATATAAAAATGAAAAAAGTAGTAAGATAAATGCATTTTTTGTTGACACTGCAATGATATTATGATAGACTACTATTACATACAATAATGCGGTTTCTTTGCAGCATGTGACCTTTACATAGAATCGGTGATTTTTCGAGGCTTTTTCGGAGAATATGCGGAATCATATAATGGAAAAAATAAGGAGAGCAAAAGTATGAAAAAGAGATACGTTGCGCTGATGATGCTTATTTTTGCGGCGCTCATCTTCATATCTTCGTGCTCGTCATTCGGCGGGAACGGGGACGGGACGCTCGGCGTGCCCTTCACGGGCGAGACGGGAGAGGACGGCACGCCCGCCGATACGGGAAATAAAGAAGAAGAGGTCGTGAACTACGGGTTTACCGTTTTTCCCGACGGAAACTACCTTGCCGATAAAAAATTCGACACCGACGAGCATTTGCCCGACTACGACGTGAAAAACGTTTTTGCTCAGAATTTGGAATATTGGAGTTACGGCGGGGTCTGTTCGACGGAAGATACCGTATATTATGCAAAAGAAGGCGTGACAAAAGACAGCGGGAGTGCATGCGTCTATTTTATGTATTACGACAAAGCGACAGGCGTGGGCGGAAAGCTGTGCGGCAAGCCGGAATGCACGCATGACGACGAGAACTGTGACGCGTATTTAAAAGGGAATCTCAAGGCGCTGAGTCTTCAGATATATGACGGGAAGCTGTATTGGTATCAAGGAGGCACAATATACAGAGAAAGCCTTGACGGCGGGGAGCGCGAAAAGGCGGCGTCAATGTCTGCGGTGACAAGTGGCCAAAACGACGGCTACACATGGGGTGTCATGATCCACCGAGGCTACGCTTACAGCTGGCGCTCGCAGCAGGTCGTTCACGGAGGCAAGACCGACCTTGAGATGAACATATCGGCAGTAAAGCTCGGTGAGGAGGAAGGCTTTGTAATATTTGAAAAGACGTATGACAGCGCGATGAGTGACAACCTTAAGATAAGGTTTGTAGGCAACGATATGTATGTGCTCACGAGCTATTCAAATGGCGAGGACACTCCGCTTGAACTGTACAGATGGAACACCGAGACACGGAAGGTCGAAGAGATATATTCCTGCGAACGCGACGAATTCGGAGCACGCTTCATGTGGGTCGGCTTGGGAGGAGACTTCGGCGCTGTCCCGGGGGACGGAATATTTATTCCGAAGTGGAAATATGAGTACCGTGAGGACCCCGAAACGGGCGAGACGATACCGTATCAGCAGTACGGAATATGCAAATATTCGTTTGCAACTGGAAAGATGGAGGAACTCGGATGGGATAAGAAATACCGCCACCCCTTCTTTTCGGAGGACAGGATCTATTTTTCAGACGGGAGCGTATACGATCTTCAGCTTAACGAAATTTCCAAAAATGAGATACCGGAGGACATACCCGTGCAGGAGCTAGCGGGAGCGGACAGTGACTACATGTACCTGTATGCCGAAAAAGATGCAAGCTTTGAATGTTACATAGCCGTACCGCTTGACGGCGGGGACGCGATAAGGCTCGAATAAACCAGAATAAATAAGGCATGTGCCGGGGAAGCTGATTTAAAATCGTTCCCCGGCAAGTCTTTACAACAAAGGCTTCGTGGTATATAATACTGTGTGACAAAGAAAGCGGGAGGCGACGGAATGAAGCGGAGAGGAGAGCGTATTTTGAAATTTGCGGCGGTTGTTTGCTCGGCGCTCCTTACGGGGGCGGTCGTTTCGTTTTTCGTGCCGTCCGTGCTCGGCTTTGTCTCGCTTTTGCCTTTTCTGCTCGTGCTTTTTTCGGATGCGGGAACGGAGCGTCCGTTCAGGCGCGGCATGGCGCTCGGAATAATATATTTTTACGTTTATTATCTCTTCGTCTGGCATTGGTTCCTCCTCATGTATCCTCTCGATTTCACGGAGATATCGAGGGCGGGGGCGCTCGCCGCCGTCATGGCGGCGTGGCTCGGGCTCCCACTTATACAGGCGGTCGTCGCCTCGCTCGGCGTGCCCTTGTTCCTTTGGGCGGCGAGGTCTCCGCTCGTCGTGCGGGAGGGGAGGCTGCGCGCGTCTGCGCCGGCTGTGTTCGCCGCGGTCTATGCGCTGTTTGAATGGATACAGTCGCTGACGTGGGCGGGCGTTCCGTGGGGGAGGCTCGCCGTCGGGCAGGCGTTTTCCCCGGGTACAGTCGGGACGGCGTCGCTGCTCGGACCGTATTTTGTGACGTTCGTCATTGTCGCGGTCAACGGTTACGCCGCGCTCGCGGTTCTTGCCCTGATCGAAGACAGGAGGAATGTGCGGCGCGCCGCGTGTCTTGCGTCGGCGGCGGCAGCCGTTTTCGCGCTCAATCTGATATACGGTGAGGCGCGTATATATATAAAGGAAAGAAACATGTCGGCGGAAAACGAGCTGACTGTCACGGCGGCGGCGCTCCAGGGGAACGTTTCGTCAAAGGACAAGTGGAGCGACCACGGCTACGATAATCTTAAAAACGTATATTCCGCGCTGACTAAGGAGGCCGCGGCGCGCGGCGCCGAAATCGCCGTATTCCCCGAGACCGCGTTCCCGCTTGCGGCGAACGCCGCGTCCGGAAACGGGACGCGGATAATACCCGACTTATCGTCGCTTTCGTCCGATACGGGGCTGACACTTTTGGCGACGTCGTTCTGGTACGGCGACGGCGAAGAATATTACAACGCCGTCTTCCCGGTCTCGCCGGAAGCGGGTGCGGGATACGACGGGATGACGGTATATTACAAGCGGCATCTCGTGCCGTTCGGAGAATTTGTACCGTTTGAGAGCGTGATAAAGGTGCTCATACCGTCACTCGCGCAGCTCGGCCTTTTCGACGGTTCTATAACAACGGGAGGCGCGCCGGTGCTCATCGATACCGAATACGGCAGGGTGGGCGCGATGGTGTGCTTTGACTCGATATATGAGACTTCGTCTCTCGACGAGGTCAGGGCGGGCGCGGAGCTGCTTGCGGTCTCGACGAACGACTCGTGGTTCGACGGGAGCGCGGCGATAATGCAGCATACGGCTCAGGCCGTGCTCAGGGCGGTCGAATGCGACAGGTACGTCGTGAGGGCGGCGAACACGGGCTTTTCCTGCATAATTTCGCCGACGGGGAAGATAATTTCCTCGACCGAGCCCGAAAGGACGGGTCTTGCCGTCGGCGAGGTCGGGATTAGAAATACAAGAACGGTATATTCGCGCGTCGGCAACGTGTTTTCGGCTTTGTGCGCGGTGTCGTCGTCGGCGCTTGCCGCGTCGGGCTTCTTTGCGCGCAGACGTGAAAAAAGACGCGCGGCGATAAATCGGGCTCCGGATGCGTGACGCTCCGGAGCCTATTTGACATAATGCATAATAAATAAAAATAATTAAGGCAAAATTTCTACATGAATTTTTCGGAAAAATCGGCGCTTATTTTCGGAAATCGCTTGCTATCGGGTATTTTTTGTAGTATAATTTGAAAGCTTGGTGTGCGATGAGGCGGAAGGTTGCTGCCCTTGAGGCAGGGAATTTCCGCGGAGTATGTCCGACCGTGAGTCGGGCGGGCCGGATGTTGTCCCGGCTCGGTATCGCCGCCCGAATGAGCATCGGCCGCGGGGTCTGTGTCTCCCGCTGCCGGCGCGATATTTTTGGGGCGGCATGATACGCTCGGAGCCGTGTGCGACATCGCCCCCATGAAAATCAAATAAGGAGGCAGCAAAATGGCAGCAAACGAGAAGATCAATGTTCGTATCAAGGGTTACGATCACACGCTCGTCGACGCGGCGGCGGCTAAGATAGTCGAGGCGGCGAAGGCGAACGGCGCCGAGGTCTCGGGTCCCATCCCGCTCCCGACGGAGAAAGAAGTCGTAACGATACTTCGCGCGGTCCACAAGGACAAGGACAGCCGTGAGCAGTTCGAGCAGAGGACCCACAAGAGGCTGATCGTTATCGCAAACCCGCCGCAGCGCGTCGTTGAAGCGCTGATGAAGGTAGAACTTCCCGCGGGCGTTAAGGTCGAAGCGCAGTATTGATCCTTCAAAGAGGTCTGCAAAAAGCCATCTATCCGAACGACGGCGCGCAAATAAATTAACGATATGCGCGTGCGGTTCGAGGACAGGTCACGTCAGCGCCGGCGGGCGGCTCCCGCCATCTACCAAAACGAGCGTTGACCAATAACCATCCACAGGAGGAAAAACAAATGAAGAAAGCCATCATAGGCAAGAAGCTCGGAATGACTCAGATCTTCGACGACGCGGGCAACATGATTCCCGTTACCGTCATCGAAGCGGGTCCGTGCCCCGTCGTGCAGAAGAAAACGACGGAGATCGACGGCTACAACGCGGTGCAGCTCGGCTTCTCCGACATAAAGGAGTCGAAGACCGGCCGCCCCGAAAAGGGTCATTTCGCTAAGGCGGGCGTTTCCCCGAAGCGTCACCTCAAGGAATTCCGTCTCGACGACATAAGCTCGCTCGACGCCGGCTCCGTGATCACCGCCGATACCTTCGCCGCAGGCGAAAAGGTCGATGTTACCGGGATCACAAAGGGCCGCGGATTTACGGGCGCTGTCAAGAGATGGGGCAACGCGACGCTCCGCATGACGCACGGTACCGGTCCTATCCACCGCGAGGTC
>CANQYV010000038.1 GCA_947628165.1 uncultured Clostridia bacterium
AAATCGGTTTTGAAGCAGTCGACCCCCATGTCAAGGAGCTTTTCGAGCCCTTTGCCGTACCAGCTCACGGCCTCGGGATTTGTGAAGTCCACTACCGCCATTCCCGGCTGCCACATATCCCACTGCCATACGGACCCGTCTTTTCGCTTGAGAAAATATCCCTTTTCACACCCTTCGCAAAACAGCGCAGACTGCTGCGCGATATAGGGATTTATCCATACGCAGACCTTGACGCCGCGCTCGTGTATGCGGCGTATCATCCCCTCGGGATCGGGGAAGACGTCGCTGTCCCACATAAAATCCGTCCAGTGGAACGGCTTCATCCAGCAGCAGTCAAAGTGGAACACGGAAAGCGGAATCCCGCGCTCAAGCATCCCGTCAATGAAGCTCATGACGGTTTTTTCGTCGTAGCTTGTCGTGAACGACGTCGAAAGCCACAGTCCGAAGCTCCAGCGCGGAGGCAGGGAAGGCTTGCCGGTTAGGTCGGTATACCGGCAGAGGACGTCCTTCATCGTGTCGCCGCAGAAGATGAAATAGTCGAGATATTCGCCCTCTACGGAAAACGCGGTCCTGTTGACCGTTTCCGTCGCTATCTCAAAATCGACGCGCTCGGGATGGTTGACAAAGACGCCGTAACAGCGATTTGAAAGAAAGAACGGGACGTTCTTATACGACTGCTCGGTGCTCGTGCCTCCGTCCTCGTTCCAGACCGTGACGGACTGCCCGTTTCTCACAATGGGAGTGAACCTTTCACCGAGCCCGTATATGAGTTCGTCAACGCCGAGCTCCAGACGCTGGCACATGTACGCCGTCCCTCCGGGATATGCGTCGCCCTGCCAGTTTTCGACGATATAGGACGTATCGTCGCCGGATGAGGACGTCAGAAGCTCGCCGCCGCGGTAAAACCGCATCGAGCAGTCGCTCTTGTCTATTCTGAGCTCGAGCTTTCCGGAGCGAAGCGTCAGAAGCTCTTTTGTGTCCTCGGCTTCAAGTGTGCCGCCGGGGATATTTAGCGGAAAGCCCGCATCGGCATGCACGCGCCCCATATGATGATATATCCTTATCCTGAGCGAGTCACGGACAGGCGCGCTGATCTCAAAGGTGAAGCATACGCCGCCGAGCGTGTCGCCCCTGCCGGTCACGCCGAATGACGGGGCAAATATTTTTACCGAGCCGCCCGCCTCGTTTGTTTCATATACCGCCCGCGGCGAAAAGCTGCGCGCGCCCATTTTTGTGAGCCAACGCCCGTTTCTGAATTTCATTTTTCACCCCCGAAATTTTAGGCTTTTTTACGATTTGATATTTCACGCGTTTATGTAATTTCCGCAGTGAGTTATTCTTATGTTCCCGATATCGCCGGACGTAAGCTCGACACACTCTCCGCTTAACGTGCGGGCACGGTCGCCGACCCTAACCGTCACGGGCTCGCCGGGAAGAATGTCGAACCAGTTATCGGACAAATCTAAAATGTACTCGTCATGCGTCAGCGACGCGGCGTGAATAAAGCCATCTGAGCTGAGCGTCAGGGAGTAGACGCCGTCCGCATATGAAAGCTCACGGACGATATCGGTATCACGGAACGCAAATTCCCTCGGATATACGAAAAGCTCGACGCCGCGGCTGTATAACGCGCCTCCTTGAAATACGAAAAATTCGAGGTACCGCGTCCGCCGCTGCGCTTTGTCCGACAGAGCCTTTGACATATCCGTGGTCTTTATATCAACAGCCGAGAGCGGAGGCGCCGTAAAGTCCTTTTCCCCTGAAAGCAGGATATGCCCGTCAACGTCGCGCAGACTGTACTTCAGCGTTCCGCAAAACGGTTCTGTAAGCTCGCTTGACGCGTTGAACGTCACGTTTTCGATATCGGACGTATCGCAGCTCACGAGCAGGGGAGAGAAAAACCTGCGCGAATAGTGATAAAGCCCTTTTTTGTTCCCGAAATAATCGACGCATGACCACGATATCATTGGCGCGCAGTCGTTGTATTGCCAGAACAGCGCGCCCATGCTTGCCCCTCTGTGGCGGCGCAGATGTTCGACGTCCGTCCTGATGCAGTCCGCCTGGACGGCCTGCGAGGCGTATATCATGCCGCGAACGGAGCGCGGGATGAGCATGACGTTTGCCATGTAAAACATCAGCTTCTCGTTTCCGAGTTCGCATTTCTGATGAGCTTCCATGACGTTTGAGCACAAGTTCGGCTCATTCTCGCCCGTAAAAAAGCGCACGGTCTTGTAGTCGGGAAGGCTCTCAAAGCCGAACTCGGAGCAGAATCTGTGGACGTTCTGCTTAAATGCTTCTATCGGCTTGAACCCGTGCCACACCTGCCAGTAGTGGCTGTCTCCGTCGTCGACGGAATAGCTCTTTTCAAAACATTTGCTGCCTTCGTAAATGCCGCCGCCGCGGCTCGGCGAGCTCGGCCAGTACGGCGCCGTGCACCCGCATTCGTCTATCGCCTCCTGTATAACGCCCTTTTTGCCGTCTCCGCCGAACATGCGGAAGTAGCATTCCTTTGCCGCGCTGTCGTCGGGGACGCCCCAGGTCTCCCACATTTCTTCAAGCTCATTGTTGCCTCCGAGGAGCGCTAACGACGCGTGATTTTTTATTCGGAGGATGGTGTCGCACGCCTCACGGTATATGCCCTCGAGCGCCTCATCGTCAAAATCATATACTGCGCACGCGAACATGAAGTCCTGCCAGACAAGAAGTCCCATCTCGTCGCAGCAGTCATAAAAGAAATCGCCGGGATAATACCCGCCGCCCCAAACGCGCACCATACAGAAGTTTGCGTCCTTCATGTCGGCGAGCATGAGGCGGATCTTTTCGTCCGTTATGTCGGGGATAATGTTGTCCTGCGGAATGTAGTTTGCGCCGCGCGAGAATATCTTCTTTCCGTTTACCGAGATGCAGAATTCGCGCCCGCCGTCGTCGAGCCTGTCGCGGCAGAGCTTTATCTCCCGCAGCCCTATTTTTTGCGTCAGCGCGCGTCCGTCGTCCGTCGTTATTCTCAATTCGTAAAGCGGCTGCTCTCCGTAACCGTTCGGGAACCAAAGGCGGGGAGAGTCAATTTCAAACACCGCCGTCTGCCCGACGGCGACGCGGACGGTCTTTCCGTTGAAAATGATCTCGGCGCATGCCTGACAGTCGGCGCGCTTTCCCGTAATGAGCGAATAAAGGACGGGCGTGACTGATACGGATGCCGAGTTGAAACCGTCGTCGAACTGCTCATTTACATCTGCTGTGAGCTCGTATTCGTCCTGCCTCAGCTCGAGCGAGCCGTATATCCCCATGTCGGGAATGACGGCTCCCCAGTCCCAGCCGTACATATAGTGCGCCTTGCGGATGTGCTGATATCCCGGCAGCGTTGAAGACACGCCGAAGAGCGGGCGCGCGGCGTGCGCCTCTTCCGCGAAGACGACGGGAGATTTTATCCTGACTTCAAGCAGGTTTTCATGAGGCTTCAGAACGCCGTCGGGTATCCGAAACGCAAAGACCCTGTGCATATTGTCGCAGGTGCCGAGCATAACGCCGTTCAGAAACACGCGCGCGACGGTGTCGACGCCGCGCAGAACAAGCACTGACATTTCGGGCTCAGCGTCAAAATTTGTGCGGAACACCGCGTCACGGCGCGCAAGCTTTTCTGCCTCATACTGATTTTCGCCGACCGAGAAATCGGGCGGAGCGGCGGATCCGCGCAGCGTCCCGAGGCACGACACGGGCAGCCTGCCGCAGTCGTATTCCTCGCCGTCGTATATCAGCGTCCAATTTGTGTTTACAGTCATAGTTCCCGCTGCCTCCGGCAGTTTTTCTTCTACGATATCAATATATCACGAAAAAGGCGGCTTGTCGAGAGCGGTGCGCTCATATCCGATACAACGAATGCGAAATCCGACGATATGTTAAATCATGACTGCGAAATTATATTTACTTTTTCTTGTGCTTAGGATATAATCAAATTTGTAAGATGTCATTTTGTTTAAAAGGCGGCGTTTGCCGCGAGGGATGACGGTATGTTTGAAATATTCTGCATGGGCTGCGACGACGCCGAGGACGCCGGATTTGAGGTCGACAGACCGAACGGCTGGGGCGCGGGCTGCTATCTGCTTTTGTTTATAAAGACACAGGCATATATGACGGTCGGCGGCGTCGAGCGGATAATACCTCCGAATACTTTCATTGTTTACAACAAGTGCTCCCATCACAAATACCGCGCGTGCGGGGACGTATACATAAACGACTGGATGGAGTTCGACGGTCCGAATAATTTTATGGACAGGCTGTCCATTCGATTTGATACGCCCGTATTTGTTAAAAGCGAGCACGAAAAAGAGATATCGTCTGTATTCCGCATGATATCGGACACATTTCATTCGCGCGGCAGAAGAGGGCTTGAAACGTGCAGCCTGCTTTTGGGCGCGATGCTGAATATGGTTTCTGACCTGTGTCCGGCTGAGGGAAAATACGGCAGATATCACGACGAGCTTCTCGAGCTGAGGCGCGAAATATACGGCTCGCCGGAAAAGGACTGGAGGATCCCCGAGATCGCGGACCGCTTCCATCTGAATAAGTCGTACTTCCAGGAGATATACAAGAAAACGTTCGGGACGTCGTGCGGGACTGATATAATCAACAGCCGCGTCGAATGTGCAAAGGGCGCGCTCTTAAATACGGACCGGAGCATGTCTGAGATAGCGGATATGTGCGGATACGGCAGCGCCGTGCATTTTTCGCGCCAGTTCGTGCGCGTCGCCGGATGCCCGCCGACCTCGTTCCGCAAAAAATACCGCACAGAGCGATAAAAAATCAAAAAAAGGAGAGGCAGACAGCATGAAAAAGACGGTAAAGCACGCGCTCGCGTGCGCGCTTACGCTCGCGATCATTATGACAAATTTGTTTTTGTACGGATGCGCCGGCGACGGTGACGATAAGAGCGGCAAAAACGAGACCGAAACGGCATCCGGCACAGAGGACGTCACAAATGCGCCGACGACATCGGCGGAGACGGAAGGGGAGGCGGACATGGAAATATCGCCTAAGGTGAGAATAACGAAAGGAAAGTTCACGGTCGGGGATAAGGAACTGTTTATAAACGGGGTCAATACGCCGTGGCAGAACTGGAACGATTTCGGCGGAAATTTCAATGCGGGATTTTGGAACGTGCACTTCCGCGACCTGCACGAAATAGGCGTCAATGCATCGCGCGTATGGATAAACTGCAACTCGATGGTAGGGATCAAGCTCGACCGTGACGGAAAAGTGGCTGCCGTGACCGATAAGCATTGGCAGGACATAGACATGCTTTTCAAGGTCGCGGAAAAGAACAAGATCTATATCATGCCGACGCTTTTGTCGTTTGACCATTTCAAAAGCCCCGACTCGGCGGAGCTTTGGCGCAAGGTCGTGACGGACGACGAGGCGCGGCAGAGCTTTATCGACAAATATATCATTCCGTTCACAGAGCGGTACGGGGATGATCCGTATCTTTTCGGTATCGATCTTATGAACGAGCCCGACTGGGTCCATGAAAACGCGGAGTGCGGGCAGCTCCCGCTCGCCGCCCTCTCGAAATTTTTCGCCGAATGCACGGCGGCGATACATAAAACGAACCCCGACACGCTCGTCACGGTCGGGGTGGGAATAATAAAATACAACTCGGCAAAATATGAGGGCAACATCATTTCCGACGCGGTCATGAAAAAGTACGGCGGGGAAGACGCATTCGTTGATTTTTATTCGACTCATTACTACGAGTGGATGAAGCCGTGGTTCGGCGTGCCGTATACGACATCGCCCACAGTCTTCGGGCTCGACGCGGGCAAGCCTGCGATTATCGGCGAGATCGCAGCCGACAGCACCGAGAACCTCAAGGGAATATATGAAAAGGCTTATAAAAACGGCTGGTGCGGCGTTATGGAATGGGCGTCAAACAACGTGTCCGCCCATGCCGAAAACTGGGACGATATCGCCGAGGCGACGAAAAATATAGAGGCGCTCATACCCGACCGCGTTTTCCCGCTCGGAAAATGAGCGGTCCCGCGCTTAAAGCGTTCCGAGCGTGTGGTTTATGCGGAATTTTGTGATGTCGTCAAGCTCCGGCTCGCGTTTTCCTATCTCGTTTCCGATCCCGAGCATGAATGGGTCATTTTCTGTAAACGGCCTCCACTCGGGCAGCGCGTCGCCGAAATTGTCCGTTCCGTTCGGGTCGCCGGTCTTTACGAAATTTGCCCAGTACGACGCGACCTTGCGCGCAAGGTCGTAGTGCTTTCCTCGGAACGGACGCCAGCTCCGCGCGAGCGAGTCGTAGGCGAACCAGAGCTCCGCACCGTGGAATGAGCCGACGTTCGGCGACTTGTCGTCGGGTATGTCTGGGTCAAATTCGTAGAGATACGTCGTTCTGTCCTCGCGCGCCTGCACCGTGGCGAAAAGGTACGCGCCCGCCGTCATAGCGGTGAAGGCGTCGCTGTCGAAAAGACGCTCGACGTCGCCGTCAGACGCGACGCCGCATACGGAGCGGAACGCTTCCTCGTATTTTCCGTAGCGCGCGGCAAATTCGTTATACTGTTCGAGCGTGCGCGGCAGAAGGTCGCGGCGCATGAACGCGCGCGTCTCGCCCCTGTTATAGCCTGTAAGTACCGGCACGCGGCGGTGCTCGTCGTGCACATACGCGTCGAATGCGTCACGGAGCAGGAGCACATTGTCGACGATGGGCGCAAAAAACGCGTGCGCCTCGGAAAAACGGCGGAACAGCTCGTCCGCAGGCAGCGTGCGAGCCTCGGCAAGCGACTTTATCCCCGCCTTTTCAAAGAATTCTTCACCTGCCTGCTCGGCGCGCGAAAGCTTCCCCGTCTTTATAAACGATGTGCCCGTATCGGCAAATTCCGCGCTGACGGCGCTTTGTATTATTGCGCCCGCGATAAGTCCCTCCGACATCGGGGACGTGAGCAGACACTGAACGCTCCCCGCGCCCGCCGACTGACCTGCGATCGTTATGCGGTCGGGGTCGCCGCCGAACGCGGAGATGTTGCGTTTTGTCCACCTGAGCGCCGCGAGCTGATCCTCAATGCCGTAATTTCCCTTGGGGGCGTCGGGCGACTCTGCCGAAAGCTCGGGGTGCGCCAGAAAGCCGAATACGCCGAGGCGGTATGTGACTGCAACGACGACGATCCCGCGCCTCGCCACATGCTCCCAGTCAAATTCGACCTCGTAAGGGTATCCGCCCTGATATCCGCCGCCGTGGATGTAAAACAGAACGGGGAGCTTTTCGTCCGCCTCCTTCGCAGGCGTAAAAATGTTGAGGTAAAGGCAGTCCTCGCTCATGTCGTAGTCGGGACCCGAGGGGTGAAGCTCCCGCGACCAGAAGTCGCCGGGGTCGGCGCCGGGCGTCCACTGCATAGCGATCGGACCGTATTTCTGCGCGGGACGCACCCCGTCCCAGTGGGGCATAGGCTGCGGCGAGCGCCAGCGCAGCTCTCCGACGGGAGATTTGGCGTAGGGCACGCCCTTGAAAACCGTGATGCGCGGGTCGTATCCGAAATAACCTTCGAGTACGCCTTCTTCGACCCAGACCTGCTTCAGCATAATAATTTACCTCCCGATTTTGTCGCGAAATTAATTTACATCAAGAATTATTTCTGCTTTTATCTTACATCAAATAAGCGAATGTGTCAATAGGGAAGAAATATTATTTTTCCGTCCGCTCACCTAACTTGAGCGGCGGTGCCTTTTTCACGGATGATCACTATCGGCGTCATCTCGCGCCCCTGACCGGCGGGATTGTCTTTTATCAGACGGACGAGCGTTCGGTCGGAGAGCGCGATATCGCTTGATTTGCCGAGGATGACCTGCCCGAGATCGTTTGCGTCCACTATCATGCAGCTTATGCCGAGCGCACGCTTTATCTCGTCGCACACATCGTCAGGTCGACGCGGGAGCTCGATCCCGATATCGCGGTACTCGTCCCAAACGCCGCCGTAGAAGCCGTCGAGCCCGCTGACCTCGCGTCCCGCGATCATGTAAAATACGCCCTTTACTCCGAACAGCTTGCATAAGCCCCCGACTATCGCCGCGGAGATTATGCGCGGCGCGCCTTTTTTGTCTATCGCGTACTGCATTTTTATGGGAGCGCCGACGCCGAGCCCGTGCGACGTATCCCTGTCCGCAAAGCGTGAGAGAAATTTTGCCAGCCGCCCGACCTTCACGTCCTCGCGGCGCACGATCCTATGCTGGCAGAGGCTGACTATTTTTTCGCTTATTGATACTATGTCACCGGGACGGTATAATCCCGATACATACTTGTGCAAAAGCTCAATGCAGTCATCGTTTTCCGTGACAAAGTGCGTTTTTATGGGAATGCGCTCGTATGTCCTGCCTTTTACGGTGATTTCGGCTCGCTTCATAGGGAACCTCATGCGCCGCTTCGCGCGGCGGATTTGAGATATTCCTCAAGGCAAAGTCCCGAATCGTATATCTCGCGCGCCGCCGTCACCCCGACATACCTGTAGTGCCACGGCTCATAGTTTATGCCGGTGACGGAGCTCTTTTCGTTCGGGTATCGCAGGATGAAGCCGTATTTGTACGAGTTTTTCATAAGCCAGCGCTGCACGGGCGTCTCTTCCTGCTTCTCGTCGAGAAGCTGATACGACTTGTCGACGATATCGAACGCGAGCCCTGTCTGATGCTCGCTCGTGCCGGGCGGCGCGACCCACATCGAGGCGGCGCGTTCGGCGTCGGCGCGCGTCATTCCGTCGGCGGTATACTTCCGCACCTTGTTTTCATAAAGCTGTGTCTGCTTGTCGTTTGTCCTGTAAGACGAGCAGATGACGGGAGAGAGTCCCTCTTTGCGCATGTCGTCAAGCATTCTTTTAAGCTCGTCCGCTATGCGTGCGTCGGCACGGTGACCGCCCGGCAGGTCGGTGAGAGACACGGAGAAGTCGTCCGGCAGAGGGGAGTCTTTATTTACGAGGATGAGCATCCAGGAATCCTTTTCTTCCGCCTCCGCGTCGGGACCGCTTTCCCGTTCGCTTTCGTAAGGTGTCGTGTTCTCGGTGTCGGGCGTATTTTCGTTTGCCGTGCCCACAGGCACCCCGCCGTATGTATCGGCGGGGCGGAGGGAAGTATCGTTTCCCGACTCTTTGGTCCCTTCGTGAATAAAGTCATCATGAGTCGGACTTTTTCGGAAAAAATGACGTACAAAAGCGGCTGAGAAAATCACGCATACGGCGAATAACACGAAGATATAGACCGGCGCGTATGCGGCGCTGCCGGACCTTTGTCGGCGGCGCATTACGTTTTTTTTCATAACGGTTCCTTTCAAAAAAAGAGCATTTATTTCGTCTTGAATCCTACGAAATAAATGCCTCTTTTTTGTTTCGGAACCGTATCTGAATTTATTATTTTGTTTTTGAAAGCTCCCCCGTATTCACATTGACGGCGTATTTTCCGAAGCGGTAATTTGTGACCTTGTCGGTGCCCGGGTCTTTTGAGGTGACATAGAGCCGCAGCACACGGTCGCCGCGATATCCTCCGGATGAAAATTCGGGCGCGTTCGTGGGGGCGGGCGATATCGACCGGAGATAAGAAATAAAAGGGTCGCCCTCGCCGTCATGCTGATATGTGAGGGGCAGAGCTTTTGAAACTATCGTGATGTCGCAGACGGCGCAAGTGTCGGTATCAATGCAGGCGTAGATCCCGTATGCATCGTACTCCGCGCTGATGTCCCAAACAGTGATCGTCTGCTCCTGCGGCACATCGCTTTTTTCATTCGCAGAGCGCAGATAAGTGTTTTTTATGACATTGAGAGATAAAAGCTCACCGTCGTCCGGAAGGCAGGGAAGCGGGACTGCGCCGTATTCGTAAAGGCGCCCAAGCTGAACGTCAAGTATATCGAGGATGCCATCGGTGTCATTCTGCGTTACGGAATACAGGATGACGGAGTCTTTTGCGAGCATGATGCGCTCCCAAAGCGAGTATTCGTGTGGGTCTTTGTGTGTGTTTTCGTCGTCGGGCGCGACCTGGCATATGGCGAGGGATGTTGTTCTTCCCATGATGACGCGGTTCTGATACCCGATCAAAATAAACGGCGCCGCCGCGATGAGAAAGAGGGCGGAAAACAGCGATGCCACGGCGGCGATGCTTTTCAATTTCTCCGTCATTGCTCGGACCCTCCGTCATATATATCCATATTTACCGTAACGGTCGTTCCTTTGCCGACCTCGCTTTCAAACGCTATCCCGAAGCCGTGGCGGTTTATGATCTCGGAGCATACGGCAAGCCCGAGTCCCGCGCCGCCCTGGCTTCGCGAGCGCGATTTGTCTATCATATAAAATGCGTCCGTGATTCTTGACAGCTCCTCCCGCTCCATTCCCCGACCCGTGTCGGAGACCATCAGGAGGTAGTCGCCTCCGTCAATATAACCGCGCACCTGTATCACGCCGCCTCCGTCAAACGACTTGCGCGCGTTGTCGAGGAGGTTATAAAAAACGGTTTTCATAAGCTCTTCTTCCATAAAGACGGAAGCGTGCGCGGTGTCAAATTCTACTGTTATGCCGGTTCCCGAAAGTGACGCTTCAAACATCGTTATAACGGCGGCGAGGGTATCGTACACATCGACAGGACATCTCAAAAGCTCGCGCTTTTTCATAACGATAAGCTCGAGCAGGCGCATCGACAGCGTTTCGAGCCGCTTGCCCTCGTAAAAAATGTAGTCGGCAGAGAGCCGGCGGGCGTCGTCCGATAGCGGGCGCTTACGCAGATAGTCGGCATATCCGATGACGGAGGTGAGAGGCGTTTTTATCTCATGCGCGAAAGCGCCGACGAAAAGCTCGCGCCGCTCGACCTCCGACTGAAGCTCGTTCATTTTTTCGCCGAGGCGGTCTGCCATGACGTTGAAATTCCGGGACAGGACAGCGATCTCGTCCTGCCCATTTTGTTCCGCGCGCACGGTGAGGTCGCCGCCCGCTATCGCCTGCGTTATTTCGGTAAGATTTACGACCCGCCGCAAAAGCAGCTTTGAGATCACAAACGTAAGCGCGCCTGCCGTAAAGAGCATGCATATCATTACGAGCGCGAGCATTTTTAACTGAGAGCGCTGCATGTCGAAAATGTGCGTGCAGTCGCGGTATGTGTTTATATAGAAAACCGCGCCTCGATAGCTCGTGGGGCGGACAGTCCGTATATAAAACCGCTCCCCGTCGGTTTTTACGTCGTAGTAAAAAAGCGTCGTTTCGGTATCGGAGCCCGCACGGATCACTGATATGTCCGACAGAAAATCAGAGCTCACATATGCATAGCCGTCTCGGTTTATCGAGGAAAAGATAATTTGTCTGTCCGCGTCTATTATATCAAATCTGTTCCGCTGTCCGCTCCCGTCGATGTTTATCGAGCGCACGACCTTGACGACGGTATTTTTTATTTCATCGTAGTTCTCGGATGGGTTTTTCGTGTCGACGGAGCCAAGCTCGTTTGAGAGCGCGGAGAACACTATGTCGTTATAGTCAATGCACGCGTCCGATTCTCCGTCAAGCTGCGCGCGAAAGCCCGACTCGATCAAGATATATCCCGAGACGGCAACGCTGACTACAGCGACAAACATTGTCGTAAAGTAGATCTTCCGGAAAAAATTCATGCGTTTCTCCTATACGTCGAGCCTGTACCCGATCTTGTAGACGGATACAAGCGTACCGTCAAGGGCGAGCTTATGGCGCAGGCGCTGAACATGCAGGTCAACGGTCCTGCTGTCGCCGAGATAATCGCTCTCCCACACCGTCGCGTATATCTGCGACCTGTAGAGCGCTTTGTTTCTGTTGCGGTAAAAAAAAGAGGAGCAGATCGTATTCCTTTGCCGTAAGCGCGACCTCGGCCCCTTGCTTTGTCACTATGCGGGAACGCACGTCTATTTTTATGTCGCCGAACTCGATCGTGCCGGCGTCCTTGCCGTATCGCCTAAGGACCGTTTCGACGCGCGCGACAAGCTCGTCGATCTCGAAAGGTTTTGAAATATAATCCTCGGCTCCGGCGCGCAGACCGCGCACCCTGTCGGGGACGCTCGTCTTTGCGGTAATGAAAATTGCTGGGATGCCGCACAGCTTCACATATTCGAGAAGCTCATAGCCGTCAACGACAGGCAGCATTATGTCTATCAGTACGAGGTCGTAAGCGCCGCGCTCGATCATATCCGCGGCGGCGCCGCCGTCGTAGGCGCGCTCGCAGCGGTAGCCTTCGCCCGTCAGCGCAAGGCACAGTAGATCCGATATCGGCCGTTCGTCCTCGGCAATCAGTATTTTTATCATTTGCGTCACCTTCCCGGAACTTATGTTACGTCCCGGATGCATCATAGTTGTAAACAATATTGTATCACAGCTCACGGCGTCGGGAAAAGAATGAAGACCTGCGGCATTATAAAATTTTTGTCGCCGATACTTGCAGGAGTGAAAGTTTTATGGTATAATTTCTAAAATTGAATATCGAAAATACGGTTTGAAAAGTTGTGAGCTGAGTAAATTAAAAGGAGATCCGGTTCGAATCCGGGACAACCGCCATTACTGTATTTGACAATATGAGCATCCATGCGCCCGAAGGGGAAGACTGTCCCTTTGAAGGTGTATTCTTTTGTCATAAGTCAGGATATCTGCCGTATTTTTATGGTTTACCACCGCTTTGGTGAGAAGAGTGCAACCGAATCTATGCCGGACTGTCGGCGTTCGTTTTGCACTCGTTTTTGTTTTTAAGATGAAATCCTCCGGTCCGGCGCATCGATTTTTGCCGTTGTCCCCGCAAGGTCACGACCTTTCGAGGGATGGCGAGCTTTACCGGGAGGGAGAAAATGACGCCGGAAGAAAAGAAGAACTGGGCAAAAGAAAAGCTCCGCAAAAAGCGGGACGAGCTCGGGCGGCCGCCGAAAAAAGAGGACTTCGACGGCGCGACAAGGTCGAGGATAAAGGCGTTCCTCGGTCCGTGGCACCGCGCGCTCGAGGCGGCGGGTCTCAGGGAGGCGAAAAAGGCCGACAAAAAAGAAGGGGCAAAAGAAAATTCTTTGGAGGAAACAAAAAAATGAAAAGAATATTTGCGCGCATTTCGTCAGCGATACTTGCGCTTTTGATGATACTTCCCGCAATGCCGGGCGCGGTCTTTGCCGCGGACGATACAATCGTCATCTCGACATACGATGAGCTTGTTTCATTTGCCGCCGACGTCAACGGCGGCAGCTCATATGAGGGCGTGACCGTCAGGCTCACGGCAAACATAGACCTCGGCGGCGAGGGGAGCCCGTGGACGCCGATCGGCACCGCCGCCTTCCCGTTTTGCGGGGTATTCGACGGCGGATATCACGTCATAAGCGGCATATATATCGAATCGGGCAGCTCGGTCGGTCTGTTCGGAAGCGTCAGCGGGGGAGCTGTGAAAAATATCGTCGTCGAAGGCTCGGTCACAGGCGGCGCTTCGGTCGGCGGCGTCGTGGGGGCACTCCAAAACGGAAAGATCGAAAACTGCGGCAGCCGTGCCGCGGTTACCGGTTCAAACGGCGTCGGCGGCGTTGTCGGCGCGCTTTCCGGCGCGTGCACTGTCACCGGCTGCTTTAATTCGGGAGACGTCGGCGGCACGACGGGCTATATCGGCGGCGTCGTCGGGCAGGGGGCGAGCAATTGCATCGTAAGTGACTGCCGCAGCACGGGAGCCGTTTCAGGCCCCGCCACCGTAGGAGGCATTCTCGGCGGGCACAAGGCATATAAAACGGACGTTAAGAACTGTTACAGCGTCGGAAAAGTCACTGACACGAAAGGCACGGGCAACAATATCGGCGCCGTTGCGGGCGCGACAAGGGGCTCGGTCGAAAACTGCTACTACCTTGCCGAAGCTGCCGGGGAGGGCTTCAACGATTTTGGCACGCCGTTTTCGGGCGCGCTTTCGGCATCTCTTCTCGGGAATGCTTTTGAGGACGGCGGAACATATCCCGCGCTGACATGGGAAAAAAGCATCAGCACAGACGCGCCGCTGATGCCGGGATTTACAGAAAAGACTGCGCTGTCGGCAAAGCTCGCCGACATGATACGCGCCGCCGTGATGAGCGCAAAGGCGCACAATAACGTCAGCTCGGGCACGCTTCTCGGAAGCGAGGCGTTCCTCGCGGGGGCGAGCTCCACGGCGACGGACTGGATGGCGCTTGCGATGGCAAGGTTCGGATACTTTGACGCGAACGGGAACTATCGTCATCTTATCGACGACGGCGACGGATATGAAGACTATCTTTCCGCGATGAAAAAATATATCGAGGCGGCATACTCCGAAAGTAACGGAATACTCCACTCCGCGAAAGCGACCGAATGGCACAGGGCAGCCCTCGCCGTCACCTCTCTCGGAGCAGATCCGACAAATTTCGGTTCATATAACGGCGCGTCCATTGACCTTATCGCGGACGGAAGCTATAATTGTGTCATAAACCCCGGAAAGCAGGGCATAAACGGCTGGATCTTCGGGCTTATCGCGATGGATGCCGGACTGTTTGCCGTGCCCGAAGGGGCACGTTTCAACCGCGAGACATTCATCACGGAAATATTAAAAATGCAGCTCACGGACGGCGCCGATGGAAACACATACGGCGGCTGGGTCCTCGGCGGTTACGGGTCAAGCTCCGATATCGACATCACCGCGATGGCGATCCAGGCGCTCTCGCCTTATTACAACGACGATATCGTTTATACATACACGAACGCCATAAGCAATGAAGAAAGACGCGTTACGGTGAGGACCTGCGTTGACGAGGCGCTGTCCGTTCTTTCCTCCCGCATGGACGAAAACGGCGGCTTTTCCTCGTGGGGAAGCAAAAATGTCGAGGGGATAGCTCAGGTCATGGTTGCCTTGTGCAGCCTCGGCATCGATCCCGCGGCGGATTCACGCTTTGTCACCTCTGGCGGCAAGACGCTTTTGGACGGGCTTTGCGGTTTCCGCCTTTCGGACGGCGGGTTCAGCCATGCGGGCGGCGGAGAATGGAACTATATGGCGAACGATCAGGCGGCATACGCGCTTGTTTCGTATTGGCGGTTCGAGAACGGGATGCGCGCCCTTTACGATATGCGCGAGGAGCCAGAAAAAGAGCATAAAAACGCGGTCGATGCTGCCGTTTTAGCGATAGACGAACTGCCAGAGCCGTCGTCTGTCGAGTATAAGGCGAAGATAAAGGCGGCGCTCGAACTGTTCCGGAACGTCCCCAAACCTGAGAGAAGATACGTCAGAAATTATTCCGCCCTTGCGGCGGCGCTCGGTCTTATCGGCGGCGAGAACAAGCTTTACACAAACGACCCGTACACAGTCCGCATCGAGGTGACGCGGCAGCCGAACAAAACGGCGTATTTTGAGGGCGAGCTCTTCGACCCGTCGGGGCTCGAGATAACGGCATACGACAGCGCGGGCAAAGCCCGCGTGCTCGACGCGTCCGAATACCGCATATCGCCGTGCGGAGAGCTCCAAAAGACGGATACCGAAGTATTTATCACCTTCGGCATTCTTAAAGCGTCGGTTGGCATTACGGTCGAAAAAAAGCTGCCGTGGCAAGGCACGGGCACCGAGGACGACCCGTATCTCATAGGCACGGCGGACGAGCTTTCGGCATTTGCGGAATTCGTGAACGACGGGAACAGCTTTGCGGGAAAATATGCCGCGTTTTCGGCAAATATTGACCTGAGCTATACGGAATGGACCCCAATCGGGCGCACGCAGAGGCTTGCTTTTGCGGGCACGTTTGACGGGAGGGGCTTTGCAGTTGATAATCTTTTCTCCGCGATGGGAGGTCTTTTCGGCTATGCGTCCGACAGCGCCGTTATCAAAAACGTCGGCGTCGCGGGCGGTGAGATAGGAGCGAATACCGGATACAGCAACTTTTTCGGCGGGATAGTCGGATGGAGCGACGGCGCGGATATAATAAACTGCTGGAACGGAGCCGACGTTTACGGCAGCTATTCGGGCGGCGTCGTCGGGACTGTTCGCGGCGGCGAAAGCGTCATTTCCGGCTGCTTCAATCGCGGTAATGTGACGGGCGTCGAAGGCTCGACCCGCGTCGGCGGGATCGTCGGTCATCTGTCGAGCGGCACGAATGTCACGATAGAGAATTGCTATAATACGGGCAGGATCGTCGGTGGGTCCGACGTCGGCGGAATCGTCGGCGGCATGCAGGACGGGCCGCACCTGCTGAAGTCCTGCTATAACGCCGGCGAGGTTGCCTACGTCTCCGAAAATGAAAACGTAAACGGAGATGTGGGAGCCATTGTCGGGAACTCGACGCGCGGCGACAATACCGTGCGCGACTGCTTCTATCTTGAGGGCACATGCATGCAGGGCGGCATGGGAGAGCGCGCACAGATCGCGGACACGACATCCGCTTTAGGCGACGCACAGATGAAGGACGGCACGCTGCTGACATACCTCGGAGGCGCTTTCAAGAGCGATGCATACGGCCTTGTAAACGGCGGATATCCCATTCTTGTATGGCAGAATACAGACGATGCTGACGCAGTCGACTATGTTATCACCCTGATAGACGCGATCGGCGACGTTACGCTCGGGGACGAAGCGGCGATCCTTGAGGCAAGGCTCGGATATGACGCGCTCGACGGCGACGAGCTGAGGAAGCTCATTTCAAATTATGAAACTCTGCTGAATGCGGAGAGGGCGCTTTCGGCGCTGAAGGACGTAGCCGCAGAGCCGACGCCGCCCGACAATGACAAGGACAAGGACGCCCCATCCGATAAATACGGCTCGGACGGCAGCGCCGTGCCGCCGGAGACCGGGGATAAAGCAAACCTGTCGGTTTGCACGGCACTTATGCTCGTCACGCTCTTTGGAGCGGCGCTCACGGCGGCAAACGAAAAAAAGGCCCGATTAAAAAATGACGCTTCCCTCAGGAGATAAAGGAACCGTGAACATAAAGAAAACGGCTGTTTATATATTAAGCCTGTTTTTGGTTTTCTCGCTGCTTTTTCCGCACGCCGTCGTGACGGCAAGCGCCTCGGGTCCGACGCTGACGACGACTCTCAAGGACGGCGCGGTCGTGAAAAACGACAGGCTGACGTTTGACGTTTGCGCGAGAAATCAGGCGGGACAAAAGATCGCGTCCACCGTCACGCACAACGGCGAGCGCGTCGCGCCTGTCTGGGAAGACAGCGACAAAACGAGCTATACTCTGGCCTTCACAAAAGAGGGGGAAAACACCGTCGTCGTCAGTGCGTCCTCAGACGGCGGCAGAAAAAAGCAGCTGACATATCACATAACTTATGTACCGACAGAAAAGGGGCAGGTAATAGGCAGCGCAGTCATAAGTGTTGAGGTGTTCACGCTCGGCTGCGGGTATCTGATAGAGCCGGAGTTTTTCCCGATACGGGCAGGCGAAACCGCGGCGGAGACGCTCGTCCGCCTGCTGCATGAAAACGGCTTCGTCTGCTATTACGGCGGAGCCGTCGAGGACGGATTTTATCTTGCGTATATCGCAGACGGGACCGCGTCCGCGGAAACGTATAACGGCTACAAAAAGAGCGGTACCGCAAAAGATCCGAAGAAGTTGGGGCTGACGCCTTCAATTCCCGATCATCTGCATCAGAATCTGTGTGCGGGCACGGATTTTTACGACCCCGGCGACTACGAAAAGAACTGGGAAGGTCATCTCGGCGAATTCGTCATATCCTCAGGCTCAGGCTGGATGTACTGCGTCAACAATGTATTCCCGAATGTCGGCTTTTCCGATATGTACCTGTCCGACGGCGACGTTGTGAGAGTGCAGTTCACGCTCGGATACGGCGCCGATATCGGAGGGATGAGCGCGCTCGGGGGACAGATCCCCGGCGTCGAAAATCAGCCCGGGACGGAATATTACCAAACGGCTGATAAGGACGAGCTGACATTTGCCATCGCAAATGCGCGCGCCTCGGGACTTTTGGCTTGCGAAAATGTGAGGCGCGCTTATTCGGACGCGCTTTCGGTCGCATTACAGCTCGATGCGCCGCAAAGCGCGGCAGACGTCGCCGCCTCGGCACTAAAAAGCGCGCTTGAAAATCCCGTTGCCGAGACTGAAAATCCCGCCGAAACAAACAAGCCCGCCGAGACGGAAAAGCCGGTCGAGACGGAAAAGCCCGCCGATACGGGCAAACCCGCCGAAACGGAGACGCACGCAGTCACGGATACGGATGCTCCTACCGACACGGCGGGCGAAAGCGGCGCGCCCGCCGACAATATCGAAACGGATGCGCCGCCAAAATCGCCGCCTCCGCTTTTGTCGATAGCGCAGGGAATAATCGACTGGAAGAAAGCCGACGTCGGCTCACCGAAAAACGGAGATCTGCTCTGCGACGCTTTTCTTGAGCTTGCGGGCACCACTGCCGGAGACTGGTATCCGATAGGGCTTTCACGCATAGGGGCAAGCGATAATTACGACGGGTATCTTGCCGTGCTGCGCGACAAGGTCGAGGAAAGATACAGACAGCCCGGCAGACTCAGCGTGGCAAAGGCGACTGAATGGCACCGCATAATCCTGTCCGTGCTCGCGGCGGGCGGCGATCCGACGCATTTCGGAACGGACGAAAACGGGCAGCCGATAAACCTTATTGCCGACGGAACATACGACCGCGGCAAAACGACGCCGCTCGGGCGGCAGGGGATAAACGGTTGGATCTGGGGGCTTATCGCCCTTGACGGCAAGCGGTACGAGATACCGAACGGCGCGTACTATACGCGCGAGGATATTATCTCCGAGATCCTTTTAAAACAGCTCCCCGACGGAGGCTGGGCACTTAGCGGAAAAGTCTCCGACCCCGACCTGACCGCAATGGCGGTCCAGGCGCTTGCGCCGTATTACGAGAGCGAAAAAGATGTCATAAGCGAAAAGACGGAAGCCGACGTCCGTCAGGCTGTCGACACGGCTCTCCTTTGCCTTTCCTCAATGCAGCTGCCGACAGGCGACTATGCAAGCTGGGGCACACAGAATGTTGAGAGCACAGACCAGGTGATCATCGCTTTGTGCTGCCTCGGAATAGACCCGCAAAGCGACGCGCGCTTTATCAAAAACGGAAACACTCTGCTTGACGGCGTGCTTCGCTACCGGCAGCCCGACGGCGGATTTGCCCATTCCTATGATCACGACCCCGATAACCCCGCGTCCGTGCCGGGAGAGTCAAACAGCATGGCGGGCGAACAGACGCTTCTCGCGATGGCGGCGCTCATAAGACAGCAAAACGGAGATACGACGATCTATGATTTCAGGTCGGAAGAGGGCGGCGGCGACTCTCGCGTCGTCTTTTCCGACGAAGACAGGCGCGCCGTCGACGACCTCCCGTCGCCGCTTTCGACGGAGCAGTATGTGACCGTCACCGCGCTGCTTGACAAACTTTTGCAGTCTGAAGATTTTTTCGGTAAGGAAGAATACCTGCAAAAGCTGACGGAGGCGAAGGTGCGGATATCGGAAATTCAGGCGGAGATCGACGCCCTGAATGATGAGATACGCGAAAAGCTCTATCCGTTTGAGAGCATTTCTCTACGCGACAAAAAGACAGTCGACGAGATTATTTCCCGTTATGAAGCTCTCAGCGCTTACGACAGAACGAAGATATCCCATTGGGATGACGTTGTCAAGGCAAAAACGCAGATTGATACGCTTCAAAGGGGGATCATAATAGGCGCCGTTTTGGCTGCCGCCGCCGTTGCCGCCTCGGTCTTCCTTATCATAAGCATAAGGAAAAAGCGGCGACGTCATGCCGATGAGATGGAGGAGCTCGCCGACCGATTTGCGGATGAGGACGAAGAGGAAGACACGGGCGGGAAAGAATAAATGCGAAAGGAGTGCGTGCCGTGAAAAAGGATATTTTGGCCGTTTTCGGGATAGTTCTTATATTGGCGGTGCTGATAAACGGCACGCACGTCCAATCGGTCGACGAATACTATCTCACACATATCGACGATGTTACGCCGGAGTGCAAAACGGTGACGCTCAGCATCCGCTGCGATACGATCTTTAGGAATTACGACGACCTCGACCCGGCGCTCCGGTCGAAGGAATTTGTGCCCGAAGACGGGGTGATACTTCCGCCGACCGAATATGTGCTCCGCGACGGGGACACCGTTTTTGATATTCTCGACCGCGCCGTGCGTCACGGAAGGATACAGATGGAATTTCAAGGGGCGGAGGAAAACCCGTTCGGAAGCGTATATATTCAGGGGATAAATTATCTTTACGAGTTTTCATGCGGGCCGCTTTCGGGCTGGATGTACCGCGTGGACGGCGAGTTCCCGAGCTGCGGCTGTTCCCGCTTTGAGCTTTGCGACGGACAGAATATCGAATGGGTCTACACCTGCGACCTCGGGCAGGATGTAGGCGCGGAATGGATAAAAGAGAGCGGAGGTCAGGGAAAATGAAAGCGTTTTCAAATGTTCATCCGGCGGTATGCATGATATATTTTTTGTCCGTGCTGCTCGTCTCTATGTTTGTTCCTCACCCCGTTCTTCAGGCGGAGGCGCTTTTCGGAGGCGCTCTGTTCTGCGCTCTGCTCGGAGGGCGGCGCGCGTCTTTTCGCGACATCGGCTTTTATGTGCCGCTTTTTCTGATGGTCGCCGTCACAAATCCGCTATTTTCACATAACGGGGTGACGCCGCTGTTCTTTCTGAACGGAAACCCCGTCACGCTTGAGGCGATTTTGTGCGGCGTATCGATCGCCGCCACCGTTATCGGCGTGCTTCTGTGGTGCAAGTGCTACAGCTTTATCATGACGAGCGACAAGTTTCTCTATCTTTTCGGCAAGCCGATACCGAGGCTGTCGCTCGTACTGTCGATGGCGCTGCGCTTCAT
>CANQYV010000039.1 GCA_947628165.1 uncultured Clostridia bacterium
CATGCCTACGGCGAACAGCAGCATAAAGCCGCCGCCCCGTCCCGTCATGGCAAGATAGACCGAGAGCAGCCAGAACAGCGCGACGAACGCATTTGTGACCGCCCTCGTCACCCTGTACGCCGCCCCGGGCGGCAGCGCGAGAGGCAGCAGGGACTCGAGTATCCTCTCCCCGTCGGCGCCCGGCAGCGGGAAAAGGTTGAATACCGCCGCCCCGAGCGAAAACGCCGACAGCGGATATATGTGCGGGAAAAGCGCCGCCGTCAAAAGATTCGCTGCGGGACCCGCCGCGAATACAGCCGCCGCCCTCGGGTACGAGAGCCCGTCCGTCCGACAGAGGAGCGACAGCCCGCCGGCGCGCGCCCTTATTCCTCCGACCTTAGCCCCGCACAAAATCGCCGCCGCGGCGTGCCCCGCCCCGTGTATCCCGAGCGTCAGCGCGAGCGCAAGCGGTTCATTCACCCGTTTTTCCGCTCTTTTCTGCTATGTACGCGTCCGCGAGCTCCTTTATGCGCTCCGCGTGTGCGTCGTCTGTGTCACTTGCCCCAGTTGCGTCAGTCTCCTCCGTTTTGCCGCCCGCCGTATCCCACGACCACGACATGACAAAGGACGCGTCCTCGGACGCTGACGGGCGCGCCGCCTCTCCCATGGGAATATCGTCCGACGACAATCCGGTTCCCGTGACCGCCGCGCCCGCGTATGAGGCGGCGACGCACAGGACGAGCGAGGCGAGCACGCGGACGATGCCCGCCGATGTGCGCGGCCTTTTTTTTGCCCTGTTTTTTCCGCGCTCCCGCCTTCGCGCCCCGTCCCCTCGACGCCGCGGTACCATTCTTCCCTGTACTCGTATCTCATGCTCCCACCCCTCAAAGCGTCACTCATACAATGATATTCCCGAAAAGGCAAAAAAATTCCGCGGCGTCCGCCGCGGAATTTTGATTTTTGATAACAGCCGCCTTCAGGCGTGAGAGACTGACCTTTTCAGTTATTGTACGTTCCCGAGAGGTCGGCGACCTTGCCGCCGACGTCTTCCTTGACCTTTGAGGTCTTTATCTTCTCCTGAAGGTACGTCCAGAATTCCTCGCCGTCGTTCGGGAGCTCGACCCAATCGTCCTTCCACGTCGAGAGCATCATCGCGTTCGAGATCGAGAGCCCTCTTATCCCCTCCTCGCCGGGAGCGATGAGAGGCGTTCCGCGCAGTATGTGGTCTGTGAAGTTTTGGCATATCTCGGTATGAGCGCCGCCCTTGCCTTCGACCTCAACGTCTATGACCTCATACGGTATCTTGCCGAAGCCGTTTTCGGTCGTTCTGTTGAACTCGCGCTCGTCGACCTCGTTGCGGTAGAATTTCAGCCCTGCGCCCTCGCGGACGAGCTTGCCGTGCGTGCCCGATATCTCAAGCCTGTTCGTGCCGGGGAACTCTCCCGTCGTCGTGATAAAGACGCCCGTCGCCCCGTTCGGGTACTCGGCGTAAGCCGTGACGTCGTCCTCGACCTCGATATCGTGATACTGCCCGAAGCGGCAGAACGCGCGTATCCTCGACGGCATGCCGAATATCCACTGCCAAAGGTCGAGATTGTGCGGGCACTGGTTCAAAAGGACGCCGCCGCCCTCGCCCGCCCATGTGGCGCGCCATCCGCCGCTGTTGTAGTAAGCCTGCGTGCGGTACCAGTCAGTGATTATCCAAACGCACCTTTTAAGCTCGCCGAGCTCGCCCGCGGCGATCATGTCGTGCATCTTCTGATAAAACTTGTCCGTGCGCTGGTTGAACATGAGCCCGAACGCGCAGCCTGACGCGTGCGCCGCCTCGATAAATTCCGGTATCGCCTTCGTGTAGACGCCTATCGGCTTCTCGCAGAGCACATGTATCTTTCTCTTGAACGCCTCGATGCCGAACACGGGATGAAGATAATGCGGCACCGCGATTAAAACGGCGTCTATCTTTCCCGAATCGAGCATTTTTATGCAGTCGTCAAACATCGCGGGGGCCTCCGCTCCCTTTTCCGCGCAGTACTGCTTCACCCATTCGAGCCTGTCGGGCTTGATGTCGCAGACGGCGGCGAGCACGGCGTCTTTGACTTCGCCGTCGACGAAACGGCGGACGTGACCCGAGCCCATATTGCCGATGCCGACGATGCCGAACCTGACCTTATCCATTGGCACATCTCCTCATAAAAAACGTCTTTTTGCCTTACATTAAGTATACATCAGCCGGGGGCAAATGTCCATACCTTTTCGGATAAAAATGCCGCCGGTTTGCCGGCGGCATTTTTTACATCCTTACGCACGCTCGACGGCGTCGGCGGTGTTTTCGAGCCACTCGTGCGGCGTCAGCTCGAGCTTGCCCATGTCGCACATTTTCGCAAGCTCGGGGCTTATCGGCAGCCTGTCGAGCAGCGTCAGCCCCGCTGACTTCGCGTACTCCTCCGTCCTGCCCTCTCCGAAAACGGGTATCTTCCGCCCGCAGTCGGGGCACTCGACGTAGCTCATGTTCTCCACGAGCCCGAGCACGGGGATATTCATCATCTTCGCCATGTTGACGGCCTTTGAGACTATCATCGAGACGAGCTCCTGCGGGCTCGTGACGATAATTATTCCGTCGAGCTTAACGGACTGAAATATCGTCAGCGGGACGTCACCCGTCCCCGGAGGCATATCTATGAACATGATGTCCGTCTTGCCCCAGTTGACCTCTTCCCAGAACTGGAGCACAGCGCCCGAGATGACGGGTCCGCGCCATACGACGGGAGCCGCCTCTTCGTCGAGCAGCAGGTTCACGGACATGACCTTTATGCCCGTCGCCGTTTCGGGCGGGATTATGTTCCCCTCCTCGCCCTCGACGCCGCCTGCCTTAAGTCCGAACGCGCGCGGTATAGAGGGACCCGTGATGTCGGCGTCGAGGATGGCGACGCTCTTGCCGCGCCGTCTCTCCGTCAGCGCCAACAGGGACGTGACCATGCTCTTGCCGACGCCGCCCTTGCCGGAGACGACGGCGATGACCTTCCCTATGCTGCTGTTCTTGTTTGCCGGTCTTAAAAGATCCTCCGGCTCGGAATTTCTCGACGGGCAGTCGACCCCGCACGTCGAGCAGTCATGTGTGCAGTCCGCCATGTGATTTTCCCACCTTTTTTCCTTTATTTTTTTCATTCCTTATTATTGTCCTTCTCCGTCCCTTTATTCCCGGTGCCGCCCGCGAACCTCCCGAGCTCAAACAGCAAAAGCAGCACGAGCGCCGGTATGACGGAGACGATGAGCGCCTTTGCGTCCGGCTGAATTATTCCGAAGAGCGCCGCCGCGCGTGACGAGACAGTCACCAAAACGACAGCTGCGGCGACGGCTGCGGCAAACAACAGCGCCGGGACAGACAGCTGCCGCTTCCGCGAGAACGCGGGATATGACGAGCGGTACTCCCCGCATACGACGACGAGCGAGAGCAGCACCGACACGAATATCACGGACGGCACCGCCGCCTCCGCCCCGCCGTAAAGCAGCGGGACCGCGACTGTCACGGCAGCCCAGACAAAGCCGGGAAGCGCCGTCGGCAAAAGTCCCGAGAACGGATGCGAGAGCCGCTCGCAGACGTCCGTCACAAGCGAGAGCGAGGAGCGCTCCGGAGGCTCGCGCGTCAGCACGAGCACCGCGAAAAAGTCATATATGAGGCCCCATAGGAGCACCTGCTCGGCGGGCAGCGCGCCCGTGCCGAGAATGACCGTCAGTATGACGGCGAAAATGCGCGCCGTCTGCGAGGTCAGAAGGAACCCCGTCGTATTCGATATGTTCCCGTATATCCTGCGCGCGTGCGCGACCGCCGACGCGACGGCGGCAAGCCCCTGCGCGCCGCCCCCCGCCTCGGGGAGCACGGCGTCCGCGCTCATCTTGAGCGTCACGGGAGACGACTGCGGCACAAATCCCGCGCCGACGGCTCCGAGCATCGAAAGCTCGCCCGTCATGTCGCCGTCGGGCGAGGCGACGTAAGCGACGGCTCCGCCCGCCTTTCTTATCAGAGCGGCAAACGCCGCCTTTTCACGCGCGTCAAACCCGAGCAAAAGCCGCGCCTTCGACGCCGCCTCGGCGCGCCCCGCCTCCGTCATCGCGGCAAAATCGCGGGCCGTCAGTATGTCCTCGGGACCAGATATGATGCCCGCCCTGTCGGCGAGCTTCGCCGTTTCGGAGCCGCTGCCCGTCAAAACGACGCGTATTCCCGCCTCGCGGAGCGCATGCGCTGCCTCGCAGGCTCCGGGAGCCAACGGCCTATACAGTATTATAACGCCGACGAGCGTCATGTCCGTCTGCGTGAACGCAATGCGCTCGGGGGACGAGAACGGGGTTCTTTTGACGGTCACCGCAACGGCCGTGCCGCCTCGCCTTTCGTGATGCGAGACGAAGCCTCCGATGCCCGCCCTCACCGCGTCTGTCAGCGGCGAGTCTTTCCCGCCCGCGCGGACGAACGCGCACGACGGCAAAATCGCGTCTGCGCTCCCGCACGAAACCGACATATATCCGTCCTTGTCGTGCAAAAGCCTCGTGTCAAACGAAATTCCGTCCGCCGTCCCGTAAAGCGCCATCGGAAGCTCGCCCTCGGCGTATGCCGCGCCGCCCGAGCCGGCGTCCGTTTCCTTTATGTAGTCGCGCAGAGTCTTTGCGGCGTCGGAGAAGACGTGGGCGTCGGCGTCCTCGCCTGTCGTCACCGCCTTCGCATACCGCAAAAGCGCGTCGGGAAGTGAAAAATCCTCTTTATCTTTTTCTTCAGCCCCGGAAACGTCCCGCACCTCGCCGTCGAAGAAATACGCGTCCGCCTCGACGCCGTCGACGCTCACGATGCCGTCCGCGTGCGTTATTATCGCGTCGAGCCCGTACAGCGTCTCTATCGCGCGCACGCCCCTGACCGAGACGCCCGCGCGCCGCTTCAGCGACATGATTCCGCGCGCCGCCGCGATATCTCCCGTCGCGGGGTAAAATTCGCACATCGACGACGCCGCGAGCGAGAGCCCGAGGAAAAACACCTCGTAAAGCCCGCGTCTGCCGACGAAAATGTCGAGAACGGTCACGAAAAACGCAAGCAGCGTAAGCGCGGCACCCCACCGCCTGCTGTATTTTTCGAGCAGCGCCGTCAGCTTCAGCGTGCCGCCGCGCGCCGCCTTTAAATACCCTTTTGTCCTCACGGCGAGCGTGTCCGCTCCCGTGTGCGTCACGACGGCGACGCCCTCGCCAGAGGTGACGTAGCTCCCGGCGTAAACGGTGTTCGTCCTCGAAACGGGGGACGCCCCCGCCTCGGACGCCGAGTCCTTCCCGACGGCGCCGCCGACGCCCGTTATATGCTTTTCAAATACATAAAGCCCGCGCGAGCTTATGAGGCGGCAGTCCGCGGGGACGACGTCGCCAGCGCGCAGGCAGACGATATCTCCCTTAACAACTCCCCGCGCGTCTATGCGCGAGACCTTCCCGTCCCGCCTGACGGCGGCGTCCGGCATGAAATCCCCCGACATGGGGCACGCCTCAAGATATCTCTTCGCCCTGATGTATGCCAGCGTGCGAAGGATTATATTCACCGCGAGCACGGGTATCACGACGGCGTATGCCACCCTCTCGCCGAACGCGGACGCCGTCGCCGCGGTCAGTATGAGGATCAGGAGCATCAAATCGAACGCGGCGTCCCACGCGTATGCGAACAGAGACTCGCGCCGCGCGTCGTATATCATGTTCGGACCGAAGCGCCGGCGCCGTCTTTTCGCCTCCGCCTTTTCAAGCCCCGCCTCGGGGTCGACGCCGAGCGAACGGCACACGCCCTCGACGGGCAGCTCCTTCGTTATCGGGACGCCGGAGGCGTCTTTGCCGCCCTTGACTTTGCTGCCGTTCCCCGCGCCGCCCGGAATTCTAACCGCCATATCGCGCGCGCGGCGGCGTGACCGCCTCTTTTACCGCTTTGTTTGCCATATTCCAAGTCCCGCCGTTTTAGTGCAGGCCGAACGTCTCGACGGCGAGTCCGCCGCCCTCTGCGGCGTCGACGTCCGCCTCGAGTATCCTGTTCTCGCGCGCGTTTATTATGCGCGTCGCGAGTACGTCCTCTATATTTCTTTCGATATAGCGGCGCATGTTGCGCGCGCCGTACTTCGTCGAATACGACTCCTCCGCGATGACGGCGAGCGCCGCGTCCGTCACGTTGAGCGTTATGCCGCGCTCGGTCAGAGCCTTTGAAAGGTCGCCCGTCATTATGCGCGCGATCCCGACAAAGTCCTCCTTTGAGAGCGGACGGAACGTCACTATCTCGTCGACGCGGTTCAGGAATTCGGGGCGCAGGAATTCCGAGAGCGCCCTTGTCGTCCTGTCCGCCGCCAGCTTATCAGCCGTATCGGTGAACCCTGCGGGATTTGACGAAAAGCTCGAGCCCGCGTTTGTCGTCATTACTATGACTGTGTTCGTGAAATCGACCTTTTTGCCGTGCGCGTCCGTTATCTCGCCGTCGTCGAGTATCTGAAGAAGGATGTTCATAACGTCGGGGTGCGCCTTCTCTATCTCGTCGAAGAGCACGACAGAATACGGGCGGCGGCGTATCTTTTCCGTCAGCTGCCCCGCCTCGTCGTAGCCGACGTAGCCCGGAGGCGAGCCTATGATGCGGGAGACCGAATGCTTCTCCATGAACTCTGACATATCGAGCCTTATGAGCGTCTCGGGAGATGAGAAGAGGTCGTTCGCGAGCGTCTTGACGAGCTCCGTCTTGCCGACGCCGGTCGGTCCCGCGAAAATGAACGATACGGGCTTTCTCTTCGCCGTGACGCCTGCTCTGCCGCGCCGCACCGCCCTCGATACGGCGGACACCGCCTCGTCCTGACCTACGATACGCGCCCGCAGCCTCTCCTCGAGCCCCGCGAGCCTGTCGAATTCGTCCGCCTTTATGTCTGTGGCGGGAATGCCGGTCCATATCTCAATGACGAGCGCGAGGTCCGCGACCGTCATCTCGACGTGCCCGCACTCCTCCTCAAGACCGACGAGCTCGTCGTCGAGCCTGTAAATGTCGCTCTTGAGCGCGGCGAGCTTCTCGTACCGCTCCTCCGTCTCCTCCTCGGTCGAGTTCTTGCCGCTCTCCTCGGAGCTCAGAGCCTCGTATTCGCCCTTCACGCGGTCGAGCTCATCCTTTGCCTCGAGCCGCCTGTTTATCGCCGCCGTCGAGAGCGCGACGTGAGACGCCGCCTCGTCGATAAGGTCTATCGCCTTGTCGGGCAGGTATCTGTCCGTGATATACCGCTCCGAGAGCGTCACCGCGCGCTCGAGGATGTATTCCGGTATCCTTATCCCGTGGTACTCCTCGTAATAGTGCTTGATGCCGCGCAGTATCTCTATCGTCTCGCCGACCGTCGGCTCGTTGACCATAACGGGCTGGAAGCGGCGCTCGAGCGCCGTGTCCTTCTCTATGTGCTTTCTGTACTCCGTCAAGGTCGTTGCGCCGATGACCTGTATCTCGCCGCGCGAAAGCGCGGGCTTCAGTATATTGGCGGCGTTCATGCTGCCCTCGGCATCGCCCGCGCCGACGATGTTGTGAACCTCGTCGATGACGAGGATGACGTTGCCCGCCGCCTTGACCTCGTTCAGAAGCCCGAGCACGCGCGACTCGAACTGCCCTCTGAACTGCGTGCCCGCGACGAGAGCCGTCAGGTCGACGAGCTGCACCTCGCAGCCGCGCAGGCGGTAGGGGACGTCCCCGTCCGAAATGCGCTGCGCCAAAGCCTCAGCAATTGCGGTCTTGCCGACGCCCGGCTCGCCTATGAGGCACGGATTGTTCTTCTGCCTGCGGCAGAGTATCTGTATCACGCGCGAGAGCTCGCGGTCGCGGCCCACTATCCTGTCAAGCCGTCCCGCGCCTGCCTCCGCCGTCAGATTTTTCGTGTATACGTCGAGATATTTGCGCTTTGGAGCGCGAGGCTGCTTTTCCTTCTTTTCATCGCGGCCAGCCTTTTCCTCGCGCCCGCCCGGCTTCGGCTGAGGCATGCCGCCTCTGAAAAGGCGCGGTATGTCTATCGGAGGCGCGCCGGCGTCCTCCGCCTCGTCGCCCCTGTCGGAGTCGTCGCCGCCGAGACCCGCCTCGAGCATGCCCTCCATATCGTTTGAAAGTCTGTCAACGTCGTCCTCCGAGATGCCCATGCGGGAGAGGATGTCGTCAACGGGCTTGAGCCCGAGCTCCTTCGCGCAGCGCAGGCAGAGCCCCTCGTTCTTCGTCTCCCCGTTTTCGATTTTGGTTATGAACACCACAGCGAGCCGCTTGTGGCATCTTGAACACATTTCCATCTTTTCTGTGTAAAAACCTCGTTTTAATGTTTTACCGTTTTACTTTCGTCAGAAGGTCTGTCACCATAGAGAGGTGCAGACCCGAAAAGAACTTTGTCAGATAAGTCCCGTCTATAAGGTCGGTTGGATACGCCGACGGGTCGAACACGTTCAGGGTCGAGGCGAGATGCACGAACACGTTCGCGAGCACGACCGCATAGAAAAGCGCGCTGACGACTCCCGCGGCAAGGCCGAGAGTCTCGTTCATCTGCTTGAGCACCGGCAGCTCGAACGCGAGCCCGATCACAACAGTCACGACCTTTAATATTATCGACACGGCGATAAAGATTATGATAAACGCAATGGCGGACGACGCGGCCTCCGATATCGGGCGCGCTATCGTCTCCGACATATCCTTTATTATGTCTCCCCCCGCCGCCGTCGACGAGGAAAACCGCGATACGAACTCCGCCCTGTCGACGCCGAACCGCTCGAGTATCGCCGAGAGCTGCTCCGGCATTTTTTGAAACAGCGTCTCTGTCGTCCCGTGCACGGACAAAAGCGACGTCAAGGTCTCCGCTATCTCCGAGGACAGCGATTTGAGTACGAACGTGTCGCAGATGAACGCGCCGAGATACGGCGTGAAGAACACCGCGGCGAAAAACGAAACTATCGACGAGGCGAGCCCCATAATGGACTTGAAAAACCCCTGCTTCCATCCGCTTATGACCGTTATGGCGATAACGGCAAGAATGACGATGTCGAAAAATGCTCCCATATTATTTTCTCCCTTTTTATTTTTCGAAGGCAAAAAATTGCTCCTCAGCCGCCCTGTCCCGTCTCATCTTCACTCGCGCCGCCCGCCTCCGTATGGGACGGATGCGCAAAATCTATCGTGTAAGCCGAGGACGAAAGGCACAAAAGCGCCGTGCCGTCCCCCGTCGGTATGATGCGCTTCGCGCCGACGCCGACCACCGCCGTCCGCTCGGTGCCGTCCGCCGGGTTTATCATGACCGCGTGCCCCTGCGAAAGCAGGAACGCCTCGCCCGTGTCGGATACCGCCGCGTCGACGACCTTTTCCCCTATTACAGCATTGTAGCAAACGGAGGCGGCGGAGTCAAGTATGACGACGCTGTTTTCGGTGCCCGTCGCGTTTTTCGGCGCGGTCAGGAGCACATACGCGTCCGACACGTTGTACATTCCGACGCCGCCGTGTATGTACGAGCCCGAAAGCGTCCCGTCACGGCGGTAGATCCGCACCGACGCCGTCGTCAGCACAGAAAATCCGTCCCCCATCGTTTCGACCGCGAGCGGATATTCTCCCCCGATCCTGTCGCTGCCCGACGGGGCGTCGGCGCCGACGTCGTAGAACGTCACGTCGGTGTAGTATTCGCCCTCGAGCACGCCGAACGACGTCACGGCGAGCCGTTTTCCGTCGTTTGAGATCGCGGCGTCGGAGACGAAATCGCCTTTTGAATATTTCGTCCTCAGCTCGAAGTCTCCGCCGTAAAGGTACACCGTCGAGCGGTGCTCGCGCCCGCCCGTCACGATGACGAAATCGCCGGAGTCCGCCATGTCGCAGGAGAGGATGGGATATTCCGCAGTCCCCCGGAAAAGCTCCGAGAACGAGTTGCAGACCGAAAAGCCGTACCCGTCAAGTCCGCAGGTGAGAATGTATTTTTCCGACACGTCTAAAAGCGGCGACTCAAACGACATCCCGACAGACAGCCCGACGGCTCCCGTCGGCGAGAAGAGCTTCTCCTCGCTGCCCGTCACATACAAAAGCTCGCCCTTGTAAAGCCCGAAGCGCTGTATCGGCTCCGCCGAGTACGACACGCCCGAAAACGCCGCCCCTCCCGAGTTCACGTTTATGTCCCGCAGAAGATACATCATGTTGTCTATCGTTATCTCGCTGCTGAACGCCGTCATCATGAAAAGGGCGAAAAGGATGAACGCGGCGAGCGTCACGAGCCTTGCGAGCCTGTATTTTTTCGCGACCGAAAGGTAGTATTCGTTTTTGCCGCTTTCGCCGTCGTCGGCGCGCGGCAGCTCGACCAGCACGTCGGAAACGTCCCGTCTCCGTCCGAGCGAGACCTCGGAGCTGCGTCTCTTTTTCAGCTTCATGTTCTCCCCGCCTCCTTTTCGTCATATTCAGTATTCCACCCGGCAGAGGTAGAGCCCCGAGGGCGGCAGTGTCGCCCCGGCTCGCGCCCTTTGCCGCGAGCGGATTATTTCGTCTATGTCGCACGCCGTGAGCTTTCCCCTCGCGGCGTCGAGCGCGGTGCCCGCCATCGTCCTTACCATCTTATATAAAAATCCGTCTGCGGTAACGGAAAAGACGATGAGCTCGCCCCGCCTTGCGACGCGGCATTCGGTGACGTTTCTCACCGTGTCCGTCACCTTCGAGCCGCTCGCCATGAACGCGGAGAAATCCCGCCTGCCCTCCATTTTGCGCGCCGCCCCGTCCATCGCCGCGAGCTCCGTGTCGGAGAGGGGCTGTATGCGGAGCGCGAACCCCTCGTAAAACGGGGAGCGAACCGGCGCGTCGTAAAACAGATATTCGTAAGTCTTTGACTTCACGTCGTACCGTGGGTGAAACCCGTCCGGCACGCACTCGGCGGAAAGAACCGATATGTCCTCCGGCAGACGCGCGTTGAGCGCGCGCGGGACGGACTCCGCAGGGATGCGGCAGGTGATGTCGCCGCCCTTGTCGTTTTCAAATGCGACGGCGCACGAATATCCGCGCGCGTGCACCCCGCTGTCGGTACGGCTGCAGCCGGTGACGAGGCACCGCGTGCCGTAAAGCTCCGAGCATGCCTTTGTCATCACGGACTGGACGCTCGTCGCGTTGTCCTGCGCCTGCCAGCCGCAGTAGCGCCTGCCGTCGTAAGCAAGTATGAGCCGCAGCTTCATAGCTTGAACGCGAACAGCGGGAAAAATACGTTCACAGAAACGACCGCCGCCGCAGACAGCGCAAACGCGGCAAGGAATACGACGTCTACTCTGCCGCAGCGCAAAACCTTCATCCTTGTTCTGCCCTCGCCGCCTCTGTAGCAGCGGCACTCCATCGCCACCGCGAGCTCGTCAGCCCGCCTGAACGCCGAGACGAAAAGCGGTATCATCACGGGCAGAAGCGCCTTCGCGCGGGAGATGAGCCCGCCCGAGGAAAAGTCCGCGCCCCTCGCCTTCTGCGCGTTCATCACCTTGTCGGTCTCCTCAACGAGCGTCGGTATAAAGCGGAGCGCTATCGTCATCATCATCGAAAACTCGTGCACGGGCACCCGCAGCTTAGAAAGCGGGGACAGAAGCGACTCGAGCCCGTCCGTCAGCGAGAGCGGGGACGTCGTGTACGTCAGAAACAGCCCGGAGCTGAGCATGAGGAAGCAAAGCCTCACCGAGACGAGCACCGCGTTTATGACGCCCTTTTCGTATATGTGTATGAACCCGAACGAGAAGAGCTGACGCCCTCCCGTCGTCATGAGCAGGTTTATGACCGTTGTAAATATTATGATGAACAGTATCGGCTTCATGCCGCGCGCGTATACGGAGAGCGGGATGCGGCTCAGAAGCAGGAGCGCGAACGTGAATGCCGCGAGCAGAAGGAACGACGCGGCGGAGTTCACGACGAAGATGACGGTTATATACGCTATGAGGGAGACGAGCTTGACGCGCGGGTCGAGCCTGTGCATCACGGAGTCGCCGGGAAAATACTGCCCGAGCGCTATATCATGCATCGCTGTTCACCCCCTCGTTTTTATTGCGGGACGTCACCGCTCCCGCTCCTTTATGAGCTTCGCTATCGACTCCGCCACCCCGCGGACCGTGTATATGTCGTCCCCGAGCGGGACGCCGAGCGACGAGAGCTCGTAAGCTATATCCGTTATCAGAGGAACGCCGAGCCCTATCGCGCGCAGCTCGTCGCGCCTTGCGAATATCTCCTCGCGCGTGCCGTACATCGCGAGCCCGCCGTCCGCGAGCACCGCTATCCTGTCGCAGTACGCCGCCATGTCCTCCATGCTGTGCGAGACGATCACGACGGACGCGCCCGTCGCCCCGGAATATTCCCTGATTCCCGAAAGGATCGAGGCGCGCCCCTTCGGGTCGAGCCCCGCCGCCGGCTCGTCGAGCACGAGCACGTCGGGTCTCATCGCCATGACGCCCGCGACCGCGGCGCGCCGCTTCTGTCCTCCCGACAGCTCAAACGGCGATTTGTCGAGCAGTTCTTCGCCGACGCCCGCGAACCTCGCCGCCTCGCGCACACGCTCGTCCGTCTCTTCTTCCGAGAGCCCCATGTTGTGCGGACCGAACGCGATATCGGCGCGGACCGTCTCGTCGAAGAGCTGGTACTCCGGGTACTGCATCACAAGTCCGACACGGAACCTCACCGAGCGCAGCTTTTTCTTGTCCGCCCAGATGTCCTCCCCGTCAAGCATGACCCTGCCGGAGTCGGGCTTTATGAGCCCGTTCAGCATTTCGACGAGCGTCGACTTGCCGGAGCCCGTGTGCCCTATGATTCCCGTTATTTTTCCTTCTTCTATCGTCAGCGTCAAGTCCTTTACGGCGTGCGCCTCGAACGGCGTGCCCCGCCCGTATGTGTAGCTGACGCCCTCGAGCCTTATCTCAGCCATTCGCGTCACCTCCGTGCAGAGGCAGCGCCCCGAGCCTCAAAAGCTCGTCCCTTATGTGCCGTGCGCACGCGCCGGCGTCCGGCGTTTCGGGCAGTTGTCTTACCCCGAGCCCCCTCAGCTCGTATAAGAGCGCCGTCGACTGCGGCACATCAAGGCTGACGGCGCGCAGCTCCTCGGCGCGCGAGAATATCTCGCCCGGCTTCCCGTCAAGGCAGACGCGCCCTTCGGAAAAGACGACGACGCGGTCGGCGAGCGCCGCCTCCTCCATCTCGTGCGTGATGTGTATTATCGTAATTCCGCGCTCGCGGTTCAGCTTGAGTATCGTGTCCATGACCTCGCGCCTGCCGGACGGGTCGAGCATTGACGTCGACTCGTCGAATATTATGCACTCCGGCAGCATCGCTATTATGCCCGCGACGGCGACACGCTGCTTCTGCCCGCCCGAAAGATGCGACGGGGACGAGAGCGCGTATTTTCTCATTCCGACGGCGTCGAGCGCGCCGTCGACGCGCGCCCTTATCTCCTCCGGCGGGATGCCGAGGTTTTCGGGTCCGAACGCGACGTCCTCCTCGACGACGGAGGCGACTATCTGGTTGTCGGGGTTCTGATGCACCATGCCGACGCGGCGCCTCACCTCGAACACGGTGTCCTCGTCGGGCTCCTCGTGTGAGCTGACGAGCTTCCCGTCGACGTATATCTCCCCCTCGTCGGGGATGAGTATCATATTTAACAGCTTCGCGAATGTAGACTTCCCGCTGCCGTTGTGACCGAGGATCGCAGTGAACTCGCCGCGCTCAAACGAAAGCGAGATGCCGTCGAGCGCCGTGTGGCGCACGCCGTCCGCGTCCTCATACGCGAATTTGAGTCCGCGCGTCTCTATAAACGCGCTCACGGCAGCCACCATGCCGACGCGCCGCAGGGGAGCGCGCCGCCCGAAGACGTCACGGGGAGCGCGAGCTCTCCCGACTCGAGCCTCCCGCCGCGCCTGTTTTTTATCTCGGCGCGCAGGATGTACTCCATCGAAAGGGGCGAGAGCCCCGTCGTATACGAATTCACAAGGAAAAACACAGGCGTGTCGGAAAGAAGGCGCGCCGCCTCCGAGACGAGCTCGTGTATGCTGTCCTCGAGCCGCCACACCTCGCCCGACGGGCCCCTGCCGTAAGAGGGCGGGTCCATCACGATGCCGTCGTATCTGTTCCCGCGCCGTATCTCGCGCGCGACGAACTTTTTGCAGTCGTCGACGATATAGCGGACGTGTGCCTCGCCGAGGCCCGAGAGGGAGAGATTTTCCTTCGCCTGCGCCGTCATCCCGCGGGAGGCGTCGACGTGGCAGACGGACGCGCCCGCGGCGGCGCACGCCGCCGTCGCCCCGCCCGTGTACGCGAACAGGTTCAGCACGCGGCACTCGCCGCGCCCGCGCCGTATCAGCTCCCCCATGCGGTCCCAGTTGACCGCCTGCTCGGGGAAAAGACCCGTGTGCTTAAATCCCATCGGGTGTATGCCGAACCGCAGCTTCCCGTAAGATATTTCCCATCTTTCGGGCAGCTTGCCGCGCCATGACCCGCCTCCGCGCTCGGAGCGGGTGTAGACGCCGTCCGCACGCTCCCAGCGGGGATCTGTCTTTTCCGTATTCCATATGACCTGAGGGTCGGGGCGGATGAGGATATATTTTCCCCACCGCTCGAGCCGCTCCCCTCCCGAGCAGTCGAGGAGCTCATAGTCGACCCATTTATCCGATATCCACATATTCTTTTTCTTTCGTATCCCGATTTTTTTCAGAGGTTATAATATTTAGCAAGCGGCGAGCCGGCGCTGTTCGCGTGGCAGATGGCGACGGCGAGCGCGTCCGCCGTGTCGTCGGGCTTAGGCGGCGACGGCAGGCGCAAAAGAGACGTCACCATCGCTATCACCTGCTGCTTTGTCGCCCTGCCGTATCCGGCGACCGACTGCTTGACCTGAAGCGGCGTGTATTCCGAGACCGTGAGCCCGTATTTCCGCGCCGTCATCACGATAACGCCCCTTGCCTCCGCGACCGTGATGCCCGTCTTTTGGTTCGTATTCCAAAATAGCTCCTCCGCCGCGAACTCCGTCGGGTGATAATGCTCTATTATCTCGCAGAAATCGCGGTAGAGGGAAAGGAGCCTGTCCTCCGTTTTCATGCCCGCCGGCGTCGTCGCCGAGCCGTATCCGAGCACGCGGAATCTCCCCCTGTCGTGATCTATGACTCCCCAGCCCGCGATGGCGATACCGGGGTCAACGCCGAGTATTATCATTCTTTGCCAACCCTCCGACAAGCCTTCTTTCGGGCATACTCATACATAATAAGAGATTATATCACAAAGGCGTGCACTTGTCAAAGCGTTCGGGCAATCTCGGAGCTTTTCACACAAAAATGAACGCCCCGGTCTCATTTCCCGTCTCATTTGACATGCGGCGCCTCCGCCAAAGTCAGCTGCGCCGGCGCGCGCCGTCTTGACAAAAAAGCCGAAAATGTGGTATAATTTACTCAGATACATGAAAAAGAAAGCGAAACGGACCGTCATGCTGGAAAGAATAAACGGGCCCGAGGATATAAAAAACCTCTCCGACGACGAGCTTCAAACGCTCTCCGCCGAGCTTCGGCACGTTATAATAAAGACGGTGTCCGAAAACGGAGGACATCTCGCCTCCAATCTCGGATTCGTGGAGGCGACGCTCGCCATTCACCGCGTCTTTGACGCGCCGCGGGACAAAATAATATTCGACGTCAGCCACCAGAGCTACGCGCACAAGATAATCACCGGCAGGCGGGAGGAATTTTCGACGCTGCGGAAAACGGACGGCATCTCGGGCTTCACGAATCCGCACGAGAGCCGGTACGACCCCGTTTTTGCGGGTCACAGCGGCAGCTCCATCTCGACCGCGCTCGGCTTTGCGGCAGCCGCGAAAAACTCCGGCAGCGGGGCTTACGCCGTCGCCGTCGTCGGCGACGGCTCGTTCACGAACGGAATGATATACGAGGCGATAAACAACTGCGCCGAGCGGCGCGGCCTCAACCTCATCATAATCCTGAACGACAACAAGATGTCGATCTCGGAAAACGTCGGCGGCATCTCCCGCCATCTGACGCGCGCGCGCACGAGCCGCGAATACCTCACGATCAAGCACTCGCTCGACGATTTCTTCGCCGCGATCCCCGTCGTCGGCAGACCGATCGCAAAGGCGCTCAAATGGGTGAAGGACAGCTTCAAGCGCATCTTTATCCGCGACACGCTGTTCGAGAACCTCGGCATCCCCTACGTCGGTCCCGTCGACGGGCACGACATAGCGCGCATGACGTCGGTCCTCACCGAGGCGAAGGAGCGCGGCGGCGTCTGGCTCATACACATCGTCACAAAGAAGGGGCTCGGCTATAAGGACGCCGAGGACCACCCCGAAAAATACCATTCGACCGGAAAATTCGACCCGAAGGTCGGCATCACGGGCACATCCGAGAGCTTCACCTCCCGCTTCGGCGAAACGCTATGCCGCCTCGCGGGCGCCGACAGGAAGATATGCGCCGTAACCGGCGCGATGAGGGACGGGACCGGGCTCACGGATTTCTTCCGCCGCTTTCCCGACCGCGCGTGGGACGTCGGCATCGCGGAGGAACACGCCGTCGCTTACTGCGGCGGGCTCTCCCTTTCGGGCATGAACCCCGTTTTCGCCGTCTACTCCACATTCGCGCAGCGCGTGTTCGACCAGGTGTTCCACGACGTCGCGCTGAACGGCGCGCACATCACGCTTGCGCTCGACCACTGCGGCATCGTCCCCGGCGACGGGGTCACGCATCAGGGCGTATTCGACGTGCCGCTCTTCTCCCCAATTCCGAACACGACGATATACTCTCCCGAGACGTATTCCGAGCTCGACGAATCCCTCTCGCTCGCGCTCGCCGGAGGCGGCGTCCGCATCGTGCGCTACCCGAAGGGAGGCGAGCACGTCTACGACAGGACGGGCTTTGAAAAATACGGCGGCTCCATGACCGCAAGGCTCCCCGACGGCAGGCGTGACGCCGTCATCGTCACATACGGCATAATAGCGGAGGAGGCGGCCCGCGCCGCCGACGCGCTCGCGGGGGAATACGGGATAGGCGTTGTCAAGCTGATCCGCGTCCACCCGATAGACGGGGACGCGCTGCTCCCGCTGCTCGGAGACGCAAAGGTCGTCTACGTCCTCGAGGAGGGCATGAGAAGCGGGGGCGTCGGCGAGGCGCTGTCCGCGCTGCTCGCGACGGCGTGCGGCGGGCGCCGCGTCGTCATTCGCGCGATAGACGAGAGCTTCGTCCCGAACGGAGACAGGGAGTCCCTGCTCGCCCGCTTCGGGCTCGACGCGCGCTCGGTCGAGGCGGAGCTCCGCTCCCTGCTCGACGCGCCGGGCGGGGAGGAAGCCTGAGCGGCTTTTGCAAGCGCAAAATTTTTGTCAAAAAAATTTGCAAAAAAAAGATTTTTTTACGCTTGACACGGCGGGAAAGATGTGCTATTATAGTTAGGCTCGATTGAGTACGCGCCCTTAGCTCAGCGGATAGAGTGCCCGGCTACGAACCGGTAGGTCGAAGGTTCGAATCCTTTAGGGCGCGAAAAGAACACCGTGTATTCGCGGATGTGAAAGCATCCCTGCCTGCGCGGTGTTCTTTTGTTTTTTTGTTTTTTCCGTCCCCGCCCCGTCGGGGGCTTTATTTTTTCTCCCGGATGGTGTATAATCGTATAAAAGGACCGCAAAAAAGGAGGCGCCCGATGGAAAACGCCATATCGGCGGACACTCTCGTCGAGCTGTTCGACCCCGAAACACACATCTACAACGCGCTCGGCGTCATGCTGCTCCGTCCGCGCCGCGTCGTTTTCATCGTGCCCGAGCACACGTTTGCGGTCTCCTGCAAATACAGAGACGCGTACCGCAGGCTCTGGCGCTCGCGCGGCGTCGTGCCGGAGGAGACCGTCTTCGTCCCGACGGACACGTCGGACATGATGGCGCTCGCCGACATAATAGACGAGTTTTCGGGTGAGTCCTCCGTGCTCGACATAGAGGGCGGCACGCCCGAGCTCTACATAGCCGCCGGATTTGTCTACGGGCGCAGCCCGGGCAAATTCTCCTGCGTCAGAATAGACTTTTCCGACATGAAGATAACGGAATACAGCAAGAACGGAAAGCCCGAAGAAACGACGCGCCGCCCGTTCACGCCGGAGGAGCGCGCCCGCGTCTCCCTCTCGGTCGACGAGTGCATAAGCATATACGGCGGCGTCATATACAGCAGCACGATATCGGAGCTCACCGCGCGCGGCATGACGAAAAAGGAGATCGCAAACGACGCCTCCGCCGTCTGGCGCGCGATGCTCCGCCGCTCGCGTAAGACGTGGAACTCCGTCATCCCCGACAGGATACACTGCAAGAGCGAGTCCTCGCTCGACATATACGTCAACGGCAACGAATACAGGCTCCGCGCCGTCTCAAACCTCATAGAGGATCTCGTCTCGGCGCGTCTTCTCACCCCGCGCGGCGGGGACCCGTCGCGCAGATGGTTCCGCTGCCGCTCATACGCCGTGCTCTTCTGTATGAGAAAGGCGGGCGAGTTGCTCGAGCTCTACATAAACTCCGTTGCCGACACGGTCTCGGGAAACGGCGCGATATGCGGCGTCAGCCTCGGCTTTGAGGGGGAGGAGGGCGGCTCCGACAACGAGATAGACTGCATCTTCACGCGCGGCCCCGTGCCCGTGTTCGTCTCCTGCAAGAACGGAAAATTCGGCTCGGAGGAGCTCTATAAATTCGCCGCCGTCACCCGTCAGTTCGGCGGCTCGGAGAGGGTGGCTGTTCTCGTCGCGCCCGCGCTCGGAGACGGAGGCGGCGCCGACGGATGCATGCTCCCGCAGAAGATAAAGGCGCTGCGCGAGCGCGCGGAGCTCTACGGGATAAACCTCATCACGGACGTTTACGGCATAACGGCGTCCGAGGCGGCGTCCGAGCTCGCGCGCGCGACGGGGAGCAAAAACAAAAAGGCATGCGAAAGAAAAAGCGACGCGTCCGATGATAAAACATAGCGCGGCAATTTCGCATGAGCTTATCCTCAAAACACTTGACATATTAAGGCGGCCGTCGTATAATATTTTTATGCAAAACAGCAAAACGAAAACAAGGAAGACAAAGATCTTATGAAAAAGACGCTATTTCTTCTCATTCTTTCCGTCGTCTCTTTAGCTCTCGTCCTCTCCCTTGCCGCGTGCAATCCCAAGACGGGCGGCGGAGAAGGCTCCGGCGGCGCTGCCGGCACGTCCGACATCACGGGCGGCGCAGACGGAGATTCCACTGAAGCCCCGGGGACCGAGGCTCCCGAGACAGAGCCCCCGATCGAGGATCAACTACAGCTCTCGGACGTAAAAACGCTGACGGTCGACACCTCGAAGAAACATCAGACGGTAGAAAGCTTCGGCGCGTCCGGCGCATGGTGGGCGCAGACGGTCGGCGCGAACAAGGACACCCGCGACAAAATAGCGGAGCTGCTCTTCGATCCGAAGACCGGCATCGGCCTCAACTCCTACCGCTACAATCTCGGCGCGGGCAGCCAGGGCGCGAACGGCAACAGCCCCGATATAGGCGACATCAACCGCAAGGCGTACAGCTTTGAAAAGTCGCCGGGTCAGTACAACTGGAACCGCGACTCGAGCGCCGTATGGTTCATGAAAAAGGCCGTCGAGCTCGGCGTCGACGAGCTTGTCCTCTTCTCCAACAGCCCGCTCGAAAGGCTGACGATAAACGGACACGCGTACAGCGACACGGGCTACAAAACGAACATTGCCCCGCAGAATTACAAGGAATTTGCCGACTACGTCCTCGACGTCGCCGAGCACTTCAAGGTAGACGAGGGTCTCCCGATAAAATACCTCTCCCCGATAAACGAGCCAGAATTTGAGTGGGCGGGCGGTCAGGAAGGCTGCCACTACGAGGACGCGCAGGTCATAGCGCTGCTCAAGGTCTTCGTCGAGGAAATAGGCAAGCGCGAGACGCTCGAGGGCGTCGAGATATCGGGCCCCGAGGGCAGCAGCTGGAGAAATTCCGACAGCATATACGAAGACAACACTCTCGGCCTCTGCCAGAAGATAATGAAGGACAAGACGCTCGGCGAATACTTCAAGTCGCTCGACGCGCATTCGTACTGGTCGTCAGCCGACGTCAAGCGCAACTTCAGGGCAGGCATCGACAGAGTCGCCCCCGGCATAAAGCTCCGTCAGACCGAATGGTGTGAGATGGAGAACGGCGTCGAGTATACGACCGGCATCGGCATAGGCCTTACGATAGCGGACGTCATCTGGGAAGACATGACGATGCTCGACACCGTGTCATGGTCGTTCTGGACCGCGGTGTCCTGCGGCGCATACGGTGACGGACTCATCTACACCTCCGACTACTCCGGCGCGAACCCGAGAGCCTGCAAGCGTCTCTGGGCGCTCGGCAATTACAGCCGATACATAGACCGCGGATACACCCGCGTCGACTGCAAGAGCGACATTTCCTCCGTTCACGTCTCCGCTTATGAGGGCAAGAACGAGTACGGCGAGGACGAGATCGTCATCGTCGCCGTCAACAAGGGCAAGAGCGACGCCAACTACAGCTTCGCAGGCATCACCGGCGGCTACAACCGCGTCTCCGTCCACGTCACGGACGAGAAGCGCGACCTCGAACGCACCTACTACGGCGAGTTCAAGGACGGCACCGCCGTCTCCGTCCCCGCGGAGTCCGTAACGACGATCGTCGTCTCCGCGAAGGGCGAGTAAAATTTAAAATAACGTTTGTTTGAACTGCGCGCGCCTTTCGGCGCGCGCAGTTTCGTTATACGCCCACGGCAATCGCTTACGAAAAAGGATCAAGAAGAAGCAAAAACTTTAAGCAAATACTCATGAGAAAGAGCGCA
>CANQYV010000040.1 GCA_947628165.1 uncultured Clostridia bacterium
AAAAGAGCTTGTGAGCTCGCGGGCATCGATACACTTCCCTGCGATGTGAAAGAGCTTGACCGCGACGAGGCTGTCATCATGATGGTTGAGAGCAATCTTCAGCGTTCAACGATACTTCCAAGTGAAAAGGCATTTGCCTATCGTATGAGGCTTGAAGCCATGAACAGACAAGGCCAGCGAACGGATTTAACTTCGGCCCCAGTGGGGTCGAAGTTCAGCACAAGGTCAAATCAAGAGCTTGCAGACCAATCTCCGGATGGAAAAACCCAAATTCAGCGCTACATTCGCCTCACATATCTTATTCCGCCGCTGCTTGACCTTGTTGACGACGGGCGAATGAAAATGCGGCCCGCCGTTGAGCTGTCGTATCTCTCCCCCGAAGAACAGGTGGCTTTGAGCAAGGAAATTGAAGAAACAGACGCCACGCCGTCTCACGCGCAGGCGATAATAATGCGGGAGCTGTCCGAAAAAGACGAGCTTACCGCAAGAGAGATTTCAAGCATACTGTCCGAAGAAAAGCCAAATCAGAGAGAGCAGTTCCGTATGCCGAGGGAGCGCATATCGAAGTTCTTCCCTCGTGACGCGACGCCGAAGCAAATTGAGGAAACGATAATTCGCGCGCTTGAGCTTTATGAGCGTCACAAAAACCGCGCCAATGAGAGATAACAGGAGGCAGCGCACATGAGCCGCTTAAACGCGATGGAAGAAGTTTTTGAAGAAGTTACGGTGCTTGATAAGCCCATGCTGTTCACATGTGCGAGAATAGACCGTACTACTGTTCCAAAGGGCTTATATATGTATGAAGTTCGGCACGATGACGATATGCGCGGCGACCCGGTGGAGATTGCCAACTGGATTATGGTCAATCACTGGGGCACGCTCATTTCGAGCGAGCCGTTGAAGCTCACGCCGAGCAAAGAGACGAACAACGCCTATTTGGAGATTGACCCGGAAAAGGATTGGAATTACGAGGGTGTAGATTCTACCGTTTCGGAATATATGGAGCAGCACCCGCCGAAAAAAGACAAGCAGCGTGAATTTGAAAGATAGGAGGCAGCGCAGACATGGAAGAAACAAAGAAATATGAGCTCACAGATGAGGCCATGACGATATTCGCCGGCAAGGTGATGCTGCACCGCGTCCGCGCTTTAAAAGATTTTGAAGCTGCGGACGGGCGCACAGTTCATGCGGGCGACCTCGGCGGGTGGATTGAGAGTGAAGATAATCTTTCACAGTCCGGAAAAGCGTGGGTCGCTGATGAGGCCATTGTGTGCGACGACGCACTGGTCCTTGAGGACGCGCTCGTCGGCGGCGCGGCCCGTGTGTTTGATAATGCAGTTGTGTATGACAGCGCGAAAGTACTCTATCAAGCGGAGGTGTTCGACAATGCACATATAAGCGGCAAAGCTGTCGTAGACGATTACACGACAGTACGCGGCCATGCGCGAGTGTACGATAACGCTTTGGTGAGCGGCTTCGCAGAGGTTCTCGGCAAGGCCCGTGTGTTCGGTGACGCAAAGATAACTGATAGTTGTCTTATTGACGGCAACGCCCATGTATCCGGTGACGCAGAATTGTGCGGCAAAGCAATATTGATTAGAGGTTCAGTGACAAGTGGGCGGTACGCAGGCCTAGAGAAGAACAGGGCTAACCGCGACGTAAGATAGGAGGTAATACTGACATGGAAGAAATAGAGAATGATTATCTGAAAAGAGCGATGACAGAAGCAGAGGATAAATATACTTTTGAGCAAAGCAGCGAAATAAACGAGAAGACCGGGCTTATCGGATATCTCCGAGCGGACTTCGGCGTTGACGGAAAAGGTTTTTATTCCTCCTGGGAGGACTGGAACAAGGAACGGAAAACGCCGGATTTCCAGCTGGAGTTTGACGAGGTAATCAATTGTCTGCGTGAAGAAGGAGATATTTTAAGCAGCAGAGCCGCTATGAGCAAATATTGCAGACAAACGCCTCAGAGCCAAATGACGACGGAACCGCACTTCTACGGCGTCCGTGTCGATACGAACTTCTATGCGTATCTGCTGCGTATGAACCCGGAAAAGGGCGACTACAATCTGTATTGTTACTGCTACGAACGCAAGTGGCTGGACCACCATATGAAACAGGCCGAGAGAGGCATTCGTTTCATTGACCCGAATTATAAGGAGATATTCCGCATTCCCGACGGCGACAAAATCCGTATCCTCAGACCGGACGGAACGCACATAGACAAAACTTGCCGCTATATCGACGATTGCCATGTTGAAATCGGCGGCGGTTGGGACAGCTTGTTTCACATCTGTCAGTTTGCCGAGCAGATGGAACAGTGCGGCAATACCGTGCTCCCCCTGCGCTCTTCTCTGCCGGCGCAATGCTATGTGTATCTGCCCACGACACAGGAAATAGGCATTGTCAAAAAAGGCGAATCGGGATATTACCGCAGCGATCTCTCCCCGGTATATGGGCAGGATGGAAAAGCCTTTGTGGAGGAACTGAACCGACAAGGCGGCGTGACAAAAGCGCAGGCGGCAGCGATGAGCGCCGGCTCCATGTTCGGCTGGGCCTGCCCTGCCGCAGACCCTAAAAACTACGGTGTAGACGGAAATCTCATAAAGCCCAGGCAAAAGGAACGCGATGAGACGCGATAAAAAATAGGAGGAAATACTGACATGGACGAAACAAAGAAATATGAGCTCACAGATGAGACCACGACGATGTTCGACGGCAAGGTGACGCTGCACCGTATCCGCGCTTTGAAAGATTTTGAAACTGCGGTCGGAAGTACGGTCCACGCGGGAGACCTCGGCGGGTGGATTGAGAGTGAAAACAACCTTTCGCAGCTCGGAAAAGCATGGGTCGCCGGTGATGCCCGTGTGTTCGGGGGCGCAAAGGTTAGTGATGATGCGTTCGTTGGCGGCGATGCCCGTGTGTACGGTGACGCGGTAGTGGACCTCTGCGCGGCAGTGCTCGTTCATGCGTTGGTGTTCGACAATGCTCATGTGAGCGGAAATGCAACTGTGAGGGATTATGCATGGATTTATGGTAATGCGTGGGTGGACGGAGATGTTCGTATAGAAGACACCGCGCGCGTGTACGGCGACGCAAAGGTGAAGGACTCCGCACGGATCAACGAGTTCGCACAGGTTTACGATAAGGCGCAGGTTTACGGGAACGCTTGGGTGAGCGACCGCGCCTGCGTGTTCGGTGAATCGCGCGTTTTCAACGACGCAGATGTATACGGCAGCGCACGGGTCAGCGACAGCGCATGGGTATGCGGAACCGCACAGGTGCGCGGCGACGCGGTAGTTTGCGGCAACGCAAAAATACATGAGGGCTCAGTGACAAGCGGAGTTCATAACGGTCCCGAAAAGAGTAAATCTGACCGCGACGAAAGATAGGAGGTAATACTGAAATGGAAGAAACAAAGAAATATGAGCTTACAGATAAGGCCATGACGATATTCGACGGCGAGGTGGTGCTGCACCGCATCCGCGCTTTGAAAGATTTTGAAGATATAGACGGGCGCACAGTTCACGCGGGCGACCTCGGCGGTTGGATTGAAAGCGAAGATAATCTCTCACAGCCCGGAAAAGCGTGGGTCGCTGATGAGGCCCGTGTATATGACGATGCAAAAGTGCTTTGGGACGCGCTCGTTGGTGGTAACGCCCATGTGTGCGGCTTCGCAAATATAAACGGCAATGCGCGGGTGTACGATAATGCTTTGGTGAGCGGCCTCTCATGGGTTCTCGGCGAGGCCCGTGTGTTCGGCGACGCAACGGTATGCGGAACCGCACAGGTGCGCGGCGACGCGGCAGTTTGCGGCACCGCAAAAATACAGGACGTCTCAGTGACAAGCGGAGTTCATAACGGTCCCGAAAAGAGTAAATCTGACCGCGACGAAAGATAGGAGGTAATACTGAAATGGAAGAAACAAAGAAATATGAGCTTACAGATAAGGCCATGACGATATTCGCCGGCGAGGTGGTGCTGCACCGTATCCGAGCTTTGAAAGATTTTAAAGCTGCGGACGGGCGCACGGTCCGCGCGGGTGACATCGGCGGCTGGGTTGAAAGCGAAAACAATCTCTCACAGTCCGGAAAAGCGTGGGTCGCCAATGAGGCCGGTGTATGTGACGATGCAAAGGTGTTTGATAATGCGACAGTTAAAGGTAACGCCCTTGTGCACGGCAATGCCCGTGTGTTCCGCAACGCGGAAGTAAGCGGCAGTGCAAAAGTGTTCGGAAAAGCGAAGGTGTCCGGAAAAGCACAGGTATCCGGACACGCACTGGTGTGGGGTTGCGCGACAGTACGCGGCAAAGCACGGGTTTACGATAACGCTATGGTGAACGATCACGCGCTCGTTTGCGGTAACGCTCGTATTTACGGCCATGCGACAGTAACAAGCGGCGCCGAAATAAGCGGGAGCGCACAGGTATGCGGCGACGCATATATGTGCGGCACAGCAAAAATACATGAGAGTTTAGTTGAAAACGGGCTTCATACCGGCGCGAAAAAGACCTTTTGTCTGCCCGGCTCGGTTTATGGGCACCAGCGGACTTTCAAGGCTGACCGCGACGTAAGATAGGAGGCGATATCGAGAGCGAAGACAGACAAGGAAAAAATTTTTTAAAAAATGTAGAAAAAAAGAAATCGCACATTTGCAATTGTGCATGAAAGGAGTATAATATAGACAAAGCCAAAAGGAGGAAATAAAAATGGAAATTGTACTCGCGCTGATTGCTCTCTTGATCGTAGTTAAGATTGACAGAATCGTGTCAAAAATGATCGGCGTAGTCCTGCTCGTGTGCAGCGTTGCGCTGGCTATATACGGGTGTTCTCCGGCTCAGTCCCTGACCGGCGACGGTACGGGTGAGATAACGGGAAGTTATACCGCGTATGAAGACAGCGCGGACACCGCGTTTGCGGCGACGGACGAGCCCGAAACGGAGCTCCCCTACACAGAAGCTGAAGCGGCAGGCACCGACGTTCCCGACACGGAAGCACAGATACCTACCGAAACAACGGCAGCTTCCGATACGACGGCTTCACCCGAAACGACGGCAGCTCCCGAGACATCAAAGACGCCCGAGACGACAGCGAAGGCTCCCGAGACAACGGCGGCTCCCGAAACAACCGCCAAGCCCGCGTCCGGCTCGTCGTCGAAAGCTCCGCAGCCCGAAGTCGGCGACCCCTCCAATTGGACTTCCGTTTATCTCGGCACGGCGGAGCAGGACGCCGAAGCGCGGAAAATCGCAAAGCAGATAGCTGACAGCATTCCCAAAGGCGGAAAGGATATCGACCGTATTATTGCAGCGGCGAATGCAGTTTTTGAATACAGCAAAAAATGCGGGTACGCGGACAACAAGAACGTATATATGACGGCGTACAGTGTGTTCAAGCTTGGCAAAACCTGTTGTTGGGGAAAGACAAGCGCGCTCGGCATGGTTCTCGACTATATGGGATATAAATGGCACCGCTACGGCGGAGGAACAGGTGCGGAAAAGGACGAAAGCTACGGCGAACATCAAAATATTGTTCTTGACGATGTTGATGGCGATACAGGCTATGCAGATATTGACTGTGACGTAACCGTCCTCTATACTCATATGAAAAGGAAATTCACAGAGAGGAGAACTAAAGAGGCTACCTGTACTGAGGGCGGTTACATACAAGATGTATATACCTGTCTTGTATGCGGAGCGGAGACATTTGAATGGGTCGATAGAACCGAGTCTCTCGAACACGACTACGAAGAAATTGAAACTAAGCAGGCTACCGAAAGTGAACCCGGATATATAAAATACCAGTGCACTGGCTGCAGTCTGAGTTACATTAAGCGTGTATACTATTTTGATGGGTATTGTGATGAGCATGGTATGGAACACGATTTCTCCAAGAGTACGCTCTGCTCGCGCTGCGGCGAAAGCGAGAGCAGTTGGAAATGCCGAACAGAACACGGAGATCACTACTGGTACAAAGAAAAACGCGATGTATTCGACGGCTACTATGAGGACGGAGATTTCTTGTATACTCTTGTCAGGATAAAATGTTGGTACTGTAAAGCCGAGGTTTGCTCATGGGTTGAAAATCTCATGTATCCGGAGGATTTTGAATATGAACCTTGCCCCACCGATAAAACCAAGTTGGGGTTTTCCACTGAATTCGTGGCCGACCTGCTCGGGATACATGATATAAGCGATTTAAGCAAAATCGTTGTACATGAGAACGAGCCGTAAAAACCGAATATAACAATTCTGAGACGCTTGGCGCAGGCCGGGCGTCTTTTTATATAGATAAAAATCCTCAGAAAGGAAGGTAGAAAAACGAGGAATGAAAAGAAAAAGAAAAAAGGACGGAACAAACCTTTGGACGCGTGTTCTCTCAATGCTGCTTGCTGCAATCACCGTTCTCGGAGTCGTTCCGTTCACGCCGTTCGTGGTCAGCGCGTCGGCGGCGGAATGGGAACCGGATGATCCTTCGAGTTGGACAACACTCGATAACCCGATTCTCGATGCTTTGTTCTATCTCGATTATCGCGGAGGACTCAACCCCGGTGTGAGAGAGTCGCTGCTTAATGCCACACTTTACTACAATTCAAACACAGGCTCGAAACACGGCAACACAACCGAGATAGAACACACAGCCAAAAATTCGGGGCTTGAAACTGTATCCGCAGGAGTAGATGACAGCAGCGGAAGTCATCCCTCAACGGCGGATGCGCGGTGGGCGACCAACAAAAAGATAGCTTCAAGGACAGGGCTAAAGCCGGATGTGAACGGCTTTCGTTCCGGAGGCTTTCACTGCGGCGCGTTTGTATCGTATGTATACCTGAACTATTTTCCGAATATCGCCGGAAAAAGGGTTGTAGGACTTGCCGATGTTCTGCCCGGGGGCAGTAAATCCCCGGCGACATGGAAAAGCGCGCTTGACAAGCTGGTAAGCAGAGGTCAGGCGATAAACCTCTCAGCCAATCGCAAAATAATCCCGGTATCAGAAATTGAACGCGTGAAAAATGAGGGCATGAAAGCCGGCACAAAAGGTAAGCATGTTGAAGGATTGGTCGAAAACTACACTTTAAACGGCATCGCGGAAGGATGGGATGCCTTAGAAATCGGCGATATCCTTATCATGGGACAGCCTGCCGTCTATGATGCAAGCGGAAGTCTTTCGACCGCAGAAAAATTGGTTCACATTGCTATATACGCCGGAAAAGCGGCGACTAACGGCAGTGGAGAGCGCCATATGATGATTGACTGCGGAAACAGCGCAGCCGGGCCGGAAATACAGATAATAGCGAACTATATTGACGGATATGTACAGGGCAGCGACAGCAAGGCAAGTATTCCGCTGTATGTTTATCATCCGACTTATGAAGCACTTCCGGATAATGGTTTCCTCGACATCATCAAAACGACTACAAACGGCGGGACACTGCGCGGATGGGAGTTCTCAATATATAGTGACGCAGCGTGCACAGACCGTGTAGCAGTTTACTCAACGGGAGACGGCGGCACGATAGATAATGTTGAGCTCAAACCCGGAACGTATTACGTTAAAGAAACGGGCGGATATTACACCGGCGACAAGTCGTACTGGACAATGGATACGTCAGTCAAAGAAGTAACAATTGAAGCCGGCAAAACCGCCACGGTTTCGTTTGAAAACAAGTGGACGGGCAAGGTGCTGTTTGCGAAGACGTCTACGAACGGCGGTACGGTCGAAGGGTGGAAGTTTACCGTATACTATCACTCAGACGGCACCGGCGAGATCGGAACGTATACGACGGGACCGGACGGAACGATATTGACCACGGGGTGGTCGCCGGGCACATACTATGTAAAGGAGACAGGCGCGCCCGACGGCGTCGACCTTAATTACTGGACAATGGACACATCCATTAAAGAGGTCACCGTGAAGGCCGGCGAGACGGCAACGGTTTCGTTTGAAAACCGGTGGACGGGCAAAGTGCTGTTCAAAAAGACGACAACGAACGGCGGTACGGTCGCGGGGTGGAAGCTTACCGCATACTACGACAAAACCTGCTCACAGGTTATCGGAACGTATACGACGGGAGCCGACGGCACCATATTGACAGGCGGATGGTCGCCCGGCACATACTATGTCAAAGAAACCGGTGCGCCCGACGGCATCGATGCTTCCGACTGGAAGATGGACGAGAGCATTAAGGAAGTGACCGTCAAGGCGGGCGAAACGGCGACCGTCACGTTTGAGAACAAGTTCGGCGGCGATTTAAAAATCGTCAAGAAGGCGACGAACGGCGGCACTGTTGCCGACTGGGAGTTCTCAATATACCGTGACGAAGACTGCCTTGACCTTGTGAAGACGGTTAGGACGCAGGGTGACGGTACGATATCGGTAAACGGTCTTAAACCCGGAACGTACTATGTCAAGGAGACAGGCCGTCCGACGCACATGTCGGAGTCAGAGCTTGCCGAATGGAAGCTCGACGAAGGACCGAAAAGAGTAACCGTCAGCGCCGGCGAAACGGCGACTGTCACGTTTGAAAACAAGTATCGCGGCGATATACGGATAGTTAAAACATCCACGAACGGCGGCACGGTCGCATACTGGGAGTTCTCAATATACCGCGACGAATACTGCCTTGACCTTGTGACGACGGTTCGGACGCAGGGCGACGGCACCGTAATCGCTCGCGGCCTTGTGCCCGGAACGTATTACGTTAAGGAGACTGACGCGCCTCCCTACATGGATAAAACTTACTGGGTAATGGACACAACCCCCAAAGAAGTGACGGTCGAAGCAGGCGGGACGGCGACTGTATCGTTTGAAAACAGGTGGTACGGCAAGCTCGAGCTCGTTAAGATATCGCCGACCGGAGGTCCTGTCGAGGGATGGAAATTCAAAGTATATTACGATGAAGAATGCACAGCCCCCGTAAGTGACGAAGAGTACACGACGGGACCGGACGGAAAGATAACGATAACAGAGTGGCAGCCCGGAACGTACTACGTTAAGGAAACTGGCGCGCCCGACGGCGTTGACACTTCCTACTGGGTCATGGACGAGAACGCGAGAGACGTTACCGTCAAGGCCGGAGAGACCGCCTCGGTTACGTTCATTAACATTGCCAAAGGCCGCATATCCGTCAAAAAGATTTCCACGAACGGCGGCACGGTCGAGGGGTGGCAGTTCACGGTATACAGAGACAAAGACTGCGAATACGAGGTCGGGACGTACACGACGGGACCGGACGGGACGATAACGACGGAGCTGCTTTTCCCGGGAACGTATTATGTCAAGGAAACAGGCGCGCCCGCCGGCGTCGACACGTCCTATTGGACGATGGAAAACCTTGAGCCGAAGGAAGTGACGGTCAATATCGAGGAAACGGCGGAGGTATCGTTCACAAACAAATGGTTCGGCAGGATGAAAATCGTCAAGACCTTGAAGAACCCGGAATACGGAACGCTCGACGGATGGACGTTCGAGCTCCGCGACAGCGGCGGCAAGCTCGTCGGCATATATGTTACCGGGCCGGATGGAACGATAACGACAGAAAACCTTGAGCCGGGCGAATACACGCTCACGGAGATCCTCGATGACCATTTCGGCTGGTTCTGCCTTTCGGAAAACCCGAGGACAGTCACAATCGTTGCCGGCGAAACTGTCTCAGCTGCTTTCGAGAATGTCTACGGCGGCAGGATAGAGATGAAAAAGACGCTCGAAAACCCCGAGGCGGGAACGCTCGACGGGTGGAAGTTCGAGGTGCGCGACAGCAAAGGAACGCTTGTTGACACATTCATTTCTGCGGCAGACGGCACGATAACGACCGATTGGCTCGAGCCCGGCGAATATACCGTCACGGAGATCCTCGAAGAGAACTCCATATGGTTCTGCACTTCCGAAAACCCGCAGACGGTCACAGTCGTTGCAGGCTCGACGATAACGGTCACGTTTGACAATGCCCTGCGCCCCGCAAAGCTCACGGTCGAAAAGACGGACGAAAGCGGAACGATACTTCCCGGAGCCGAGTTTCTCCTGGAATGGAGCGACGACGGGACGGTATGGCAGCCCGTAAGCTATACGGACTCGGCGTTCGTGAAGCGCGGCAGCTGCACGAGCGCGGAACTCAAAGACGGTATTCTCACGGTAGGCGCTGACGGCAAGGTCGTGTTTGAGGGACTGTATCCGCTGCACTACTATCGTTTAACAGAGGTAGCGGCACCTAACGGATATCAGCTGCTCACCGCCCCAGTTTTTGAGGGCAAGCTCGAAGTTGAGAACAATTTCGAGGCTGCATATCGGGTCGTGAACCGTCCTCTGCCCGCGCTGCCTGTTACGGGCGGAAAAGGCGGGCTCATACTTCCACCGCTCGCTGCGTGCTGCGCCGCAATCGCGTTCGGGCTTATGGTTGTTAATCGGAAAAAGAAAAGGAGATGACGCACCTTGAGGCGCGCAAGGCTCCCGCCCGGTTCGCAGGGCGTTTTGATTTTTCGGAGCAGTTCCGTCAAGCTGCAAGATAACAATATAAACAACAAAAACAGAAAAACAGAAAGGAATTTTTCAAACACATGAAAGCTATGAAGAAAATCGTGTCGGTGGCGCTCTGCCTTATGATGCTCATCGGGATGGTCCCCGGTGTGTTCGCCGCCGCCGAAAAGGACTCTGTAATCAACTACGACGCAGAGTGCAGCCTCACGTTATATAAGTTCGATTTCACCGCCGCCGAAAAAGACGGCGTATGGTCTAACGACACGTTCACCTCGACCGGCGTTGCCGAATCGTATGTGACAGATAAGCTCCTCTACACAACGCGCGGCGGAGCCGGCAGCGACGAGAGCGCACTTGAGAACGGCGAGCATTCCAAAGGTTACGCCATTCGCGGCGTCGTATTCACTTATCTCCGCGTCGCTGATGTTCTGACGTACTCGGAAGTCGTTGACGGCAAGGCCGAGATTAACGACATATACGGCTTCACACGCGGCACGGCTGACAATATGCTCGCCGCTATCGGTCTTTACGCCGACGGCGCATACAAGGATGATTTCCGGGCAAAGGGCACAAGCGACAAGCCGCTCGACGCCGGAAAGGTATATTTCACGTCGGACACGCTGAACAAGTATCTCTACAATGCCCTCACGAAAGACTCTACGGGCGTCAAGAACGCTCTCGAAACGTACATCAAGGGCAATGGCGGAACAGATATGAACGAGACGGACGGCGACGGTCGTACGCAGGCGACGGGTCTGCCGGTCGGTCTCTATCTCCTTGTTGAGACTGCCGTGCCCGAGATGGTAACAAATACGACAGACCCGTTCTTTGTTTCTCTCCCGATGACGACGCTTGACGGCAACGAGCATTCTGCATCCGCCTCGAACGCGGGCGTTGTCGGCGGACATTTCTGGAATTACGATGTTGTACTCTATCCGAAAAACGAAACCGGTATCCCGACGCTTGAAAAGACCGTGCGCGAGGCCGTTAAATCGACCGGCACAAACGGCGGCACCGAGGGCATTGAGGACGGCTACGACCACAATGCGACCGCCTCAACAGGCGATACGCTTGAATGGCAGATAGTCTCCACTCTCCCGACAATAACGTCTGCGGCGACGGCTCTTTCCGACCTGCACTGGGTAGATACGCTCGACCCCGGTCTCTCATACAGCCCCGAATATAACGTGAAGATACAGATATATTCCGACAAGGGCTGCACCAATCTCGTGGACACATGGGAGAGCGGTTCGGACAAATTCGAGGTCAAGTACAGCTCTTCGAGCGACGGAAAGCACACGATGACGGTAACCGTTACCGACGCGGGGCTCGCTCTTATCAACGGATACGAAGCCAACGTGAACAACACCGAAAATAAGATATACACGAGCTACAGCAACTACACGGTCCGCATCACATATACGACGGTACTCGACGCCGACAACAGCTTCGTTTACGGCGACGAGGGCAACGACAACCTTGTGCTCTTCTCGTGGAAACGCACGAACAGTGCTTACTATGACACGCTTGTTGACGACGCGCATGTTTACAGCTACGGCATAGATCTCCTCAAGCTGTTCTCCGATATCGGACACGGCACGCAGGATATGTATGACCACGTCAAATTCCTCGTCTACAACGTCACCGATAAGGTTTGGCTTACCGCAAACCTTAATGCAGACGAGGGCGTCTACTATGTTACGGGCTTTACCGATAAGGAAAACCTCGCAACGCAGTTCTCTCCCGTTACTTATGCAGCGGAAGGTGAGATAGGACACATCGTTATCAAGGGCCTTGAGGACGACGAATATATGCTGACAGAGGTTGAGACCGCGAACGGATATACGCTCCTCACGGACCCCCGCTATGTGACAATATCAACGGAAATCGATTATGAGCGTCCGTGCGATATCTACACGCGCGATGTCGAACAGTACCTCAAGGGCCTTGTTCAGAACGACCCGAGATACAGCGAGGACAGCATAGCGGTCGAGGGATGGGCCGAAAAGAACGCGCTCACCAATATCCCGCAGGAACAGCTCGAGCATTTCTTAATCACCGCGTCTGCCACGGTCGACGGTGTGCCCGTTGAAATGCACTCCGATTCCGCTGCCGGCGTGGTATCGACCAATGCGATAGCATTCCTGGAGGTCACGAACCACCCGCAGCCCAACATCCCCAAGACGGGCGACACAATGCTGCTCTTCACGGGCGTCACCGGAGCTGCGCTGCTCGTTTCCGGCTTCTGCATGATAATCATTCCGTTTATCAAGCGCAAGAAAGAGGACGAAACGACAGACAATGATTAAAAGGATGTCCCCGGGGCGTCACAGCTCCGGGGGCTTCTCCTATACCGACCACCGTGCTCTCTTTGTCTGCCTCGGTATTTTTGTTCTTGTCTTGTCGATGCTCGTGATAGCTTTTCCCGTTATATCCAACATGACATATGAGCACATGAGCGAAAACGACGAAAAAGAATATATAAAAGAGGTAGAACGCACAGAGAGCACGGTCCTGCGGGACGAGCTCGCGTTGGCAAATGCGTACAATGCGGCACTGGCGGCAGGAGATGTGCTCCCGGCAGACTATGACACCGTACTAAACCTGTCAGGCACCGGGCTGATGGGGTATATTGAAATACCGAAACTCAATCTTAAACTGCCCGTGTGTCACGGCACCGACGCGAACACGCTTGAGGCAGCCGTCGGGCACCTTTCCGGAACAGCTCTTCCCGTGGGCGGTATAGGGACGCACTGTGTCCTTACAGGGCACAGCGGCCTTGCAAGCAAACGCCTTTTCAGCGACCTTGACACAATGGAAGTCGGAGATATTTTCTGTCTCGAAATTTTAGGCGAAAAGCTGTACTACGAGGTAGACGACATCTCCGTCATTCTCCCCTATGAATTGGACACGCTTGCCGCAGTGCCCGGGAAGGACTACTGCACGCTCGTGACATGCACCCCGTTCGGAGTTAATACTCACAGGCTGCTCGTTCGCGGCGAAAGAATCGAAGAACCGTCCGAGGGCGAGGAACCCGCCGACAAAAACGAAGAAAAAAACGAACCGCCGAAAAATGATGATGTGCAGGCTGATGATACGCATTCGTCTACCTGGCTGAAAAAGTACATTACCGTGCTGCTGCTCTGCTTTGGCGGCACCGGAATAATTGCGGTCGGCGCTTTTATATTCAGAAGTTTAAAAAACAAAGGAAGGCGAAAACAATGAAACAGTACGCACACTGGGACAAGGAAAAAAACGCGTACAGAATATATGACCCGAACAGTCCGAACGTAACACTCGGATATGCCGACAGTGCCAGTGAAGCGAAACAGAGAGCCGCCGATGAAGACAGCGAGCTTACCGTTGAAAAACGGCTCTTCGTCGATATGGACGGAACGCTTGCTGTTTTTCGGCCTGTTGATACGATGGAAACTCTCTACGAGGAAGGTTACTTCGCAAACCTCGAACCGCAGCCCGATGTAATCGACGCCGTTGCCGAGCTTAACAGAAGAGAAGGATTTGAAGTATATATTCTGTCGGCGTATCTCTCCGACAGCAAATACGCGCTTGCAGAGAAAAATGCGTGGCTCAACAAGTATCTGCCTTTCATTGACGACGCACACCGTCTTTTCGTTCCGTGCGGGACAGACAAGACGACCGTCGTGCCCGGCGGCATCGGACGGGAAGATTATCTGCTCGATGATTACACGGCCAATCTTTTGGCGTGGGACCCTCCCGGACACGGCATTAAACTGCTGAACGGCATCAATCACACCAAAGGAACGTGGAAAAAGGACATGATACGGCACGAGCAGGACAGTGATGTGCTTGCAGGGAAAATCGCAAGCGTAACATTTGGCCGGCATGTGTATGACGACAAAAGCCGGACCGAAAGAGACGAAATATCAAGATAAAAAGGAGGACTAAGAAAGAAATGGGCATAAACAAAAAGGCGGCGCGGATCATCACCGTGCTTTGCGCGGCAGGATTTGACGATGAGGCGAAGATAGCGGCAATGACAGTCGACGATATGCTGCTCATACCGGGAATACGTCTTGAAGACATCGGCCTCATAAACGAGCTTCAGAAGCACATAAAGGCGAGCCGCGTCATATCTTTCCTTGTTTCGACCCCATATAACCCGTTTGCGGCCGCAAGAGCTGCACAGGACGTACCACAGGACGCACAGTCTGAGGAATATGGTTATGACGAACGAAACGAATAACTCTTCGGTGAGTCCCATTGAACTCGCCTCCGAAACAGCAGCGGATAAGCTCCGCGAAATAACCGATAAGCTCGAACGCGGCGTAGAGGAGTATTTTCACAGTGAAAAATATAAAGAGCTCCTGCGCGTGCTTTCCGAGTTTCACAGTTACAGCGTTAATAACCTTATGCTCATAGCCATGCAGAAGCCGGACGCGTCCTATGTTGCCGGATATACTACATGGAAGAACAAATTCGGACGCAACGTCAAAAAGGGCGAGCGCGGCATAAAAATAATTGCCCCCGCGCCCATAAAGCGCACGGTCGACGCCGTGGAGATTGACCCTGTTACAAACGGCCCGGTTTTGGATGAAGACGGCAACGAAAAGGTGACGGTGATAGAGCGTGTCATACCTATGTTCAAGGTAGTTTCTGTGTTCGATTTGTCTCAGACCGAGGGAAAAGACATACCCTCCCTTACAGACACAAAGCTCGTTGGCGATGTAAAGCACTACGACGCTTTTGCCGACGCTCTCAGAAATGTGTCGCCTGTCCCTATCTCCTATGAAGATATTCATGGAGAGGTGTGCGGATATTACAGTCCGGGAGAGAAAAGGATCGCCATAAAAGACGGCATGAGCGAGATACAGACCTTCAAAACAACAATACACGAAATTGCACATGCAATACTGCACGACCCGGACAGTTATCCCGACAAAAAGGATATGCCCGATAATAATACGCGAGAGGTGCAGGCGGAGAGCGTGGCTTACACGGTGTGCTGCCACTACGGCATTGATACGTCCGACTACTCTTTTCGGTACGTCGCGGGATGGAGCCGTGACCGCAAAGCACCGGAGCTTAAAGCCTCGCTTGAGACGATACGCTCCGTTTCGGCAAAGCTCATGGAGGATATAGACAAGTCGCTTGAGCTCAGCAAAACAAATGAACTGTCCGAAAAAAAGAAAGAAGTGAGGTACGAAAGATGATGATGACAGTCGAAGAAGAAAACATCCTCAGCGGATATATGCATGATAATCCGGAAAAATCGGAGCTCCTTGAGAGACTGCGCGAGCTTTTGCTTTTTGTGGGTGACAGAGAGATGATTTGTCTTATACGGCGAACCATCAACCATATCGAGAAAATGACCGATGAAGAATATTATGATTTGATGCCTTTCGCAGCCGACGAGGCATAATTTTTTTTGGAGGTAAAAGACGTGGCAAGAAAGTATGATATCATAGCCGAACTGTATGAGTGGGCAGCAAAGCGAATAGTGTCTGACCCGCTCTATTGGGAGGCGTTTCTGCGCTCTGCCTGCCGAAACTATAAACTGCGTTTCGATGAGCAGCTCTTGATTTTCGCTCAGCGCCCGTCTGCAACAGCCGTTCTGCCGATTGAACGATGGAACGAGCGGTACGGTCGGTGGGTAAATCGCGGTGCAGCGGGCATTGCCGTTTTTGAGGACGAAAACAGAAGCCGTCAGTGGCTTATTCACTACTTTGACATCAGCGACACACACGAAAGCCTGCATTCACGCCCCGTTCTCATTTGGAAAATGCGGGAAGAGTATGAGCCTGCTGTTTTAGATGCTTTGGAAAGCTCTTTCGGCGAGATAGAAGACAAATCCTCATTTTTCAATGCGCTTGTCAGCGCCGCAAAAAATGCGACTGACGCCAACCTTGCAGACTATCTATTAAACTTTCTTGACGTTGCCAAAAACACAGGCTCTTTTACAAGCCGTGACGAGGCAGAGGCGTTGTTTCGCGGTCTTGTCCAAAACAGCGCCGCAGTTATGCTGATGTCCCGCTTGGACATAATTCCGTGGACGGCTTTGTCGGCACACTGCTTTGACGGAATAGAACGCTTTGACGAGCCGCAGCTTGTGAATTGTCTTGGGGTTGCGACAAGCAATATCGCAGAAATACTGCTCACTGATGTGGCTCGAACGATAATACCTTTGGAAAAACAAAATCGCACATTTGCACTTAATAAAAATGAGGTGTATAATGAAGATACAATCCAAAATCAAAGGAGTGACGGGAATGGACGACAAAGGAATAGAACTGACCTATATCAAGCAGGGGGACTATTATATTCCGGATTTGAAGCTGCCGGAACAGCCGGACGTGGAGTTGGGACGATACGCTCAGATGAGGCGTCAGTATCTGAGGGAGAAAAACAAAATCCTGTACTGCAATCTCCTAACGACCTGCAAGCTGACAGAGCACTTGGCGGAAACGGAACAGAGAGCGATGGAGCTGGAGGAGACGCTAATAAAGCAGATGGTAGAAAAAGAAGGCGTCACGGAAGAGCTGAAAGCGAACGACATGATGTCGTGGGTCCGCAAAATGAACAGCATCCGCAGCCGGGCGGAAGAGATAGTGAAAGCGGAGGTAATATTCGCTTAGGTCCCTATGACAGGAAAAATGACGCCTCAAAACCGCTCCCTACGGCAGAGGAGCAAATATCCTTAATTGAAAACTTGGCAGAGGATAATTCCCCTGCCTTTGTTTTTTCCGATGAAAAGGCAACAGTTGACCCGAACACTACGCCTAAGCAGCCGGCAGCACCGAGCAGCAGCAAATCAAAAAACAGAATACGTTCATTCGACCTCCACCCCGAAATCCCGATGTCGGAGCGACACACTTTTGACCCGACCTTGAACCCCGTGGAAACTGTCGGAAAAAAAGAACGCTTCCGCAGAAACACAGCGGCCATACGGCTACTCAAAAGATGCAGCGAGGAAAACCGTTTTGCAACGCCGGAAGAACAGCTCATACTGTCTAAGTATGTCGGTTGGGGAGGTATTCCCGAGGCGTTTGACGAGAACAATGCTTCCTGGACGACGGAATGTTCTGAGCTGAAATCCCTGCTGACGCCGGAGGAATACACGGCTGCAAGAGAGAGCACTCTGACGGCGTTTTACACACCGCCCGAGGTGACAGCGGCCATTTACAGCGCGCTCTCTCAGATGGGCTTCCGTGAGGGCAACCTGTTGGAGCCTTCGTGCGGTATCGGGAATTTTATAGGTATGCTTCCGCAGTCGATGGAGAACGCCAAAATATACGGTGTGGAGATTGACCCTGTTTCGGCTGGTATAGCGCAGCAGCTGTATCAGAAGTCATCTATCACAGCTTGCGGATTTGAGAAAGCAGATATGCCCGACAGCTTCTTCGACGGCGTTGTGGGCAATGTGCCTTTCGGGGATTTCAAGGTCCTCGATAAGCGATATGACAAATATAACTTTCTCATTCACGATTACTTCTTTGCAAAGTGTCTCGATAAGCTCCGCCCCGGCGGCGTAATGGCGCTCGTTACAAGCAAAGGCACAATGGATAAGACTAACCCTGCGGTTCGCAAATATATCGCACAGAGAGCAGACCTTTTAGGAGCGATACGTTTGCCCAACAACACCTTTGGTGGCAACGCAGGAACGGAGGTTGTGTCGGACATTCTGTTCCTGCAAAAGCGGGACAGAGTGATAGATATAGAGCCCGATTGGGTCCATCTTGATATCGACAAGAACGGTATTAAGATGAACTCATATTTTGTTCAGCACCCGGAGATGGTGCTTGGCGAGATGAAAACGGTGCCGAGCCGCTTCGGAAAGGACAAAACAGAAGAAACCTGTGAACCGTTTGAAGGCGCTGTCCTGTCGGAACAGCTTGCGAAAGCTGTCTCCAACATTCACGGCAGTCTCACGGAACACGAAGTGGACGATGAGCTTGAGGTGGAGGACAAGTCAATCCCCGCCGACCCGACTGTAAGAAACTTCTCTTACGCTGTCCTTGATGACGTGATATACTTCCGCGAAAATTCCAAAATGACGCCCGTTGAAGTTTCTGCAGCTGCGGGAAACCGCATTAAGGGTATGATTGCCATTCGCAACTGCGTGAGAGACCTCATCGATTTGCAGGCAGAAGATTTTCCCGACGGCGACATCGAGCAGGCGCAGGAAAAGCTCAATACACTGTACGACAACTTCACGGCAAAATATGGTCTTATAAACAGTAGAGCTAACGCTTCCGCATTCGCCGACGACAGCTCATATGCGCTGCTTGCCGCGCTTGAAGTCCTAAACGAAAACGGTGAATTGGAACGTAAGGCGGATATGTTCACCAAAAGAACAATCAGACCTCATGTTCCTGTTACCAAAGTCGATACGGCAAGCGAAGCACTCGCCGTTTCAATGGGAGAAAAAGCGGCGGTCGATATGGAATATATGCAGCAGCTCAGCGGAAAGAGCGAGCAGGAGCTCTTTGATGAGCTGAGAGGCGTTATATTCCTCAACCCCTTGTACGGGACCGAAAACAGCTCAGAACACAAGTATCTGATGGCTGATGAATACCTTTCCGGCAACGTAAGAGAGAAACTTGCAACCGCAAAATGGTTCGCGGAAATCTCTCCCGAAGAATTCACTGTCAATGTGGAGGCGCTCGAAAAAGTACAGCCGAAGGATCTCTCCGCAAGCGAGATATCCGTGCGCCTGGGCGCTACATGGCTGCCGCAGGATACAGTAAAACAGTTCATATTTGAGCTGTTGGATACTCCTTTTTGGATACAGCAGAATATCAAGGTCCATTTTTCATCATATACGGGAGAGTGGAATATAGAGGCCAAGACCCTCGACCACGGTTTAAAGGCACAAAACACATACGGAACTTCCCGAATAAACGCCTACAAAATCATAGAGGACACGTTGAATCTCAAAGACGTGCGTATCTATGATTATGTCGAAGATATCGACGGAAAAAGGAAAGCGGAACTCAATAAAAAAGAGACCGCAATCGCGCAGTCGAAACAGGAGCTCATAAAGCAGGCGTTTCAGAACTGGATATGGGACGACCCTATTCGCAGAGAGAAACTTACGAAGCTGTATAACGAAAAATTCAACAGTTTGCGGCCTCGTGAGTATGACGGCAGTCATATCACTTTTAGCGGTATGAACCCCGAAATCGAGCTGAGAGAGCATCAGAAAAACGCAGTGGCGCATATCCTTTACGGCGGCAACACGCTGCTCGCACACGCTGTCGGTGCCGGGAAAACTTATGAGATGGTGGCGGCGGCACAGGAGTCCAAAAGGCTTGGACTGTGCAATAAGTCACTGTTTGTAGTCCCCAATCACTTGACCGAACAGTGGGCGGCAGAATACTTGCAGCTTTACCCTGCGGCAAATATCCTGGTAGCGACCAAAAAGGACTTTGAGACTAAGAACCGCAAGAAGTTTTGCGGTCGGATCGCCACCGGAGACTATGATGCTGTCATCATAGGACACAGCCAGTTTGAAAAAATCCCGATGTCTGTTGTAAGACAGCGCGAGATTTTGGAACAGCAGCTCGAAGAAATTGTTGATGGTATTCAAGAACTGAAAGATAACAGGGGCGACCGATTCTCGGTCAAACAGCTTGAAAAAACAAGGAAATCCCTGCTCGTCAAGCTCGAAAAACTGAACGACCAAACCCGCAAGGACGACGTGGTGACATTTGAGGAGCTCGGCGTCGATAGGCTTTTTGTTGACGAAAGCCACTACTACAAAAACCTCTTTCTCTACACAAAGATGAGAAATGTGGGCGGCATCGCACAGACCGAGGCGCAGAAAAGCTCCGACCTCTTCGCAAAGTGCAGATATCTCGACGAAATTACGGGCGGCCGTGGCACGGTCTTTGCAACCGGGACGCCAATCTCAAATTCAATGGTAGAGCTGTATACCATTCAGAGATATTTGCAGTACGATGTTCTTAAAAAGAACGGCCTGCACCTTTTTGACGCCTGGGCGTCGACGTTCGGTGAAACCGTTACAGCAGTTGAGCTGACACCCGAGGGCTATAATTTTTGAGGATGATGAAATCGTGCTTTTCTAAATGAAAAAAGACGGTCAAAGGCGGCTTCGAGATTTCCGTAAAATTTTCAAAAATTTTTTGAAAATAGTTCCGCTTGGCCCCCCTGTTTTCTCCTATTGGTGAAGGGCGAGTAATCTCTATAATCTCAAATCATATTACATAAGGAAAGGAGGGCA
>CANQYV010000041.1 GCA_947628165.1 uncultured Clostridia bacterium
TCCGGTATCTCCAGTATCCCGTATTCCCCGGGAGGGAGGAAAAACAGCGCGAGGATATAGGCGCCCGCAAAGAAAACAGCTATGCGCGAGATATTCGACAACGCGCGGAAGAACTTGTCTATCCCGTTCCCGTCCCCGTCAATAAGGATGACGTCCGCCGCGAGCGTGAACGGCACCATAAAGAGCGCATACTGAACGATACGGTACCATTCCCCGCGGATAAAGTGCGGAGCGACGAATACCGCGTTTATTAGGATGAGCAATAAAAGATTGCCGAACCGTTTGCGGGTAAATACGATATGCAGGAAAAGGAACAGCAGGCACGCGTCCAAAAGCGCAAATATTACCGACGACAAAATCGTGGCATATGACGCCAACCCCACAAACGACAGCACCATCTTGAAAAATTTCAGATTGCCTATCAGGAACAAGCCGGGCATAAAGTACCGACATATTATGTCCGCCCATTTGACGCTTTTCTGCATTTCTGTCTCCTCTTTTTCTCTTAAAGCCTGAAATGTTTTTCCGACGCCGGCTTTATGCCGAAACGCATCCCGGCACGCGTCACGCGGTACGGTTTCCCTTGCCGCGGAGCCGCCCGACGGCCTGCCCCAAAAACTCCGCCGTGACCCTTTCCTTCAAAATGAAAAGGCACAAAGCATATATCACCGTGAACGTAAGCGTGAATATCACAAGGTTAAAGAACGCGTTTATGCTCTGATGGAATGCCGAGATGCTGCAAAATCTCATTACGGCAAAAAGCCCCGCGGTCGCGGCGGCGGCAGATACGGCCATTTTGATAAACGACCCGTAGTACATGCGGATGCGGCAGCCGAGATGTTTTTTTGAAACAAAATAATATGTGAAGATCGCAAGGACCGCAACGCTTATAACGTTTCCCCAGATGACGCCCTGCATTCCGAAGAAATGCCCGAGCAGTAAAGACGCCCCAAGATGGACAGCGACGGAAACAATGCTTATCACCATGGGAATTTTCGTTTCGAGCAGAGCGTAAGAAACCCTGTTTATCCCGTCCTTCAAAATATAAAACACAATGGAAAAGCCGTACACGGAAAGGGCGGACGCGGTCAGTCCTATCGCCTCCGAGTCAAATTTTCCGTATCCGAATACAAGCGTCACGATGTCGTTCGAGCACATTATGACGATCATTATGATCGGCATGCAGACGAGAAGCAGGGATACGACAAACCGCTCCGTTATCCGCCTCACCTCGTCGGTCTGCTTCTTTGCGCAGAGCTCGGACACGTCAGTGAACAGTATCGTCGTGACGGGTATCGTGATGATGTTCGTCGCAAAGACGAGAAGCACCGAGGCGTACGACACCGCGGTCACAACGCCGCTCTCCATACCCGAGAACAAAAACTTATCAAAGAAATTGTTCAGCTCCATCGTTGCGTTGCTGATAAAGACGGGTATCATCGCAATGTAAAGCATCCTTACGCTGCGGTCTATGCCCTCTTTTTTCAGAGAAATATCAATATAAGGATTTACTCTGCACCTGAGCAGCACGGTCTGGATGATGAACGCGACCGGACTTGCGGCGACGAGCCCCCAAAAGCCCATGCTTTTGGAAAAAAGCAGTATAAAGACAATGACTATCGCGCTGTTTATTATGGCGCATATCGAAGGATAACCGTAGACCCGCTCCGCGTTCAGGAAGCTCTGGAGCGCGTTCGTCAGCAGCGAAAGCGCAATGCCGCAGCTCAGTATCCGCATATAGCTCGTGAGCAGCCCTATCTGCTCATCCGTATATGTGCGCCCGAGTATCCGCGCAAGCAGCGGCGACACCGCGACGGCAAACACGAACAGCAGCACCCCGAAAATACAGAGGCTGTAATAAGCCGTTTTCGCGAAGCGCTTCGCCGCCTTCTCCCCCTGCTCCTTTTTCGTGAGATACTGAGGAAGAACGATAATGGAAATGGCTATCGTGAACGAATAGAACAGCTGATTTACGGTCCCGTCCGCAAGATTATATATGTCCGTCTCCGCGTTCATCCCGTAGAACGCGGCGATAAGAGTCGTTTTAAGGAAGCCTAAAACTTTTGTGATTACAGTCAGAAAGAGCAGCAGTATAAACGGCCGCGTGACGTCCTTTTTCATATATCACACCTTAAAAGAGCTTTTCTCTGAGCTCCCTTGAGAGCCTTTCGTTATTTGAAGCGACGGTGTGTGCCGCGGCAAATTCCCTTACCCTCTTTTTATACCCCTCATAGTCTTCGATGACGGCGTTGATGCCGTCGCAGAAGCTGTCGTCCGCGGCGCCGACGCCCGCCTCGTCGCACAGCTGCTTCAGGGGCGGATTTGTCGTCGTTACGACAGGCAGTCCTTCGTACAGGAACTCAAACACCTTTCCGGAGGCGCAGAATCTGTTGTTCTGATCCTTCTGGTGATAATTTACTATGCCTATATGCGATATCCCTATGAGGCTTTTCAGCGCGTCCTGGTCGAGCTGGTCGATTATCTCTACGTTGTCAAGTCCCCTCTCCGCGATAAGAGCGCGCATGTTCTCCCTCTCCTCCGCGCTGCCGCTGCCGACAAGAAAGAGGCGGCACGGGAAACGGACGCGGTCAAGGTTTCTGACGAGGACATCATTCATCCTTGAAAAGCTGCATCCGGACGTGGAAATTATACGGTACTCGCCGGGCACGTCATACTTCGAGAAGCGTTCCTTCTCCTTCCGCATCCTCTCCTCGGAGGAATACGTCAGCATCCGGAGATTTTCGTAAACGAGCGGTTTTTCGGAAAGGCCGTATATCTTCTTCATGGCCTCCGCACGGTATTCGTTCGCGCATATGATTATGTCCGCGCGGCGTATTCCCCGCTTCTCTATAATACATCCGAGCTTTCCCTCAAGATGATGGACCTCTTTCGGGACATAAAGCTCGCGGCAGTCGAGGACGACCTTCGGCACTGACAGCTTCTTTTTCAGAATGAGGCCGGGGATCACGGATTTTCTGTTGTCGAGCACGAGAAGGTCTGCGCCGCCGAGCGCCTTGCCTTCCTTAACGACATCCCGTATGAACTTTTGATATCCGCCGTCCATAATGCGGTGGTGTTCATACGCCGGAGTTTTCCCGCGCGTAAAGGCATAAAGCTCCCCAATGCCGGAAAAGACGTCCATCAGCTCGCGCAGGCGGCCGTCATATTCGTAATCGCCGTATGATATGAGAAGGATCTTCATTTAAAACAGTCCCTTAAAGTCTTCGCAGGCAACGCCGCGAAGAGGCAGCTTTACGGGACGCCCTTCCTTGCTCGAAAGGTATATCGCAAGGACGAGCTCAAGCGCGTTTCTTCCCGCAACGGCGTCGACATAAGGCTTGCGGTCGTTTTCGATCGCGTCCATCATGTCCGCAAACAGGCTCGTGTGACCGTTTCCGTAAACGTTGACGGTCGCCTCCCTGAAGCCCTTGTTCTCGTCGTCTCCCTCGCCGGCGTCCGCAAATTCCCAGACGTCGATATTGTTCACGGATGTTCCGCCTATTTTGACGGACCCGGTCTCGCCGAATAAGCAGAGCGTTTCCTCTATATTGTGCGGGTATATGTTGACGCTGCCCTCGACGGTACCGACGGCGCCGTTTTTGAATTTCACGACCGCCATGCCTATATCCTCGCACTCGAGATAGTCATGGAAGCGGCGGTTCGTGACGCCGTACACCTCGTCGACCTCGTCGCCCATCATCCAGCGCAAAAGGTCTATGCCGTGTATGCACTGGTTCATAAGGCAGCCGCCGTCGTGAGCCCATGTCCCGCGCCATGGAGCCTGCTCATAGTAGCTGCGTCCGCGATTCCATCTTACATGTATGGAGCCGTGCGAAAGCGTCCCGAACCTGCCGGCCTCGAGCGCCGCGCGCGTCTTCTGTACCGCTACATTGAATCGGTTCTGATGGCTTGCGCAAACCTTGACGTGCTTCTCCTCGCTGCGGCGGATAATCTCTTCCGCATCAGGTATCGACATCGCCATCGGCTTTTCCACGATGACGTTTACGCCGTGGTCTATGCAGTAAAGCGCGATCTCGGCGTGGCAACCGCTCTCGGTCGCGATGCTGACGAGCGTAAGCTCGTTCTCCGCTATCATTTTTTTATAATCCGTATAGCGCAGGATCGTCTTATCCTCTTCGAGCCCGTGCTTTGCGAGCAGGGACTCCATCGCCTCGGGAAGAATATCGCATACCGCGACTATTTTAAGCTTGTTCGCGAGCGCGGCCTTTATGTGGTTAGTCGATACGCGGCCGCAGCCGATAAGAGCGTAATTCATTTTGATGACTCCGTTTATAAGATCTCGATATTTTCGCGGCCCGTGATCCGCTTTGTGACATTTTTGCAGTCAAAGACAGGGACGCCCGTGTCGACTACCATCTGATAGTCGACGGTCGTGTGCGCCGTCGTTATCATGACAAGGTCGTAGCAGCTGACGATTTCGCTGTCTATCTTTTCTATGCCCTCGTGCCATACTCCGTGTTCGCGGTAGCGGGGAACGAACGGATCGTAGAATTCGACCTCGGCGCCCGTCTTTTCAAGCTCCTCGATAACGCGTATCGCAGGGCTCTCGCGGTAGTCGTCTATATCCTGCTTGTACGCGACGCCGAGCACGAGCACGCGGGAACCGTTCAGCGCCTTCTTGTATCTGTTAAGTATCTTTCCTGCCCTTTCGACGGTGTATTCCGGCATCTTGTCGTTTATCATCATCGAAGACTCTATCATCGAGGTGTGGAAGCCGTACTCTCGCGCCTTCCAGCTGAGATAGTATGGGTCGAGAGGGATGCAGTGCCCGCCGAGACCGGGACCGGGATAGAACGCCTGGAAGCCGTAAGGCTTTGTCTTTGCGGCGTCTATGACCTCCCAGATGCTTATGCCCATCTTGTTGCAGAGCATTGCAAGCTCGTTCACAAGGCCGATATTGATATTGCGGTATGTGTTCTCGAGTATCTTCTCCATCTCTGCGACCGCGGGAGACGAGACCGTGTGGACGTCCCCGTCGAGTATCGCGCGGTACACCATGGAGATGACCTCGGCCGCGTCCTCGCCTATCGCGCCGACGACCTTCGGCGTGTTGCTCGTCTTATATATCTTGTTGCCCGGGTCGACGCGCTCGGGAGAGAAGCCGAGATAGAAATCCTCGCCGCAGACGAGGCCGGAGCCCTTTTCGAGGATCGGCTTCAGGAGCTCCTCCGTCGTGCCCGGATACGTTGTCGATTCAAGAACGATGATTGAGCCGCGGCGCAGATGCTTTGAAATGCTCTCAGTCGAGGAGCGGACATAGCTGATGTCGGGCTGCTGATGCGCGTCAAGCGGAGTCGGCACGCATATCGCGATGAAATCGACGTCCTTTACGAAAGAGAAATCCGTCGTCGCGCGGAGCATTCCGGAGTTGACGAGCGCTTCGAGGTCGGCGTCAACTACGTCGCCGATATAGTTTTTGCCCGCGTTGACGAGGTCGACCTTCTCCTTCTGTACGTCAAATCCGACTGTCTTAAATCCGTGCTTCGCCTTATCGACCGCAAGCGGGAGCCCGACGTATCCGAGCCCGCAGACGCCCATCGTCAGCGTCTTATTTTTGATCTTGCCTATAAGTTCTTCTTTTATCGACATAATCACACATTCTCCTTAACTGGAAAAGATCTTTTTATGTTGCCGCGGCAGGCGGCGGAAAGCATGCCTGTCCGGAAAAATCACACCTTGCTCCGGGGCTTTTTTCAGCCCTCGCCGTTCTTTTGGGGCTCCTGCGCGCCGGCTTGCAGCGAGGCCTTCAGATTTGAAAGGAAGAGCCTGTGCTCTATCGCAAAGTTGCCGGAAACCGTCTCACCTGCGCCGACGTCCTTTGTGACAACGGCCCCGATAGAGACCCTGCCGCCGTCACCGACGGAGATGCGGTTTGAAACAACTGCGCCGGGACCTATCCATGCGTCGTTTCCTATCCGACAGTTGCCGCACACCTTGCAGCCTCCGGCGAGCAGACAGTTTTTCCCGATATGAGAGCCGTGCGCGACAAAACCGAGCACGTCTATCTTCGTATTGTCCCCGATATAGGTGACCTCCCACGGGAAAAGTCCCGTCGTAACCGTCACCTTTTCAAAAAGCTCCACATTCTCGCCTATAACTATTCTTGCCGTGTCTATATTGGGAATAAGTCCGCCGCGGCTGTCATGTGCAAACGAAAATCCCTTGCAGCCAATGACAGAGCCTGCCCTGATGACAGTGTGATCACCGACCGTGACCCTTCCCTTTATTACGACGAAGGGCTCTATCACGACATCGTCCCCTATGATGACGTTCTTTGCGTCTATATAGCTGAGAGGGCTTATAGAGCATCCCTCTCCTATTCTCGTGTCAAACGTCTCTCCGACGTATTCCTCATTGCTTGCGAGCATATTGTGAAGCGCGAACATCTCCGCCTTCGGGTCCTCGCACACGAAAACGCCCGCGATGTGGTCCGGCACGAAGCCTAAAAGCTCCTCCGTCACAAACACGCACGAAATATTCGGATTATCAAGCGCAGGCGCATACTTTTCGCGCTCGAGGAATGTGAGAAAATTCTTCTCTTCCCCCTCTGTTGCAAATGCGATGGATGAGAACTCCCCGTCCCTTACGAGCTTTCCGGGAAGCTCCCCAACCATTTCGGACAAAAGCATGTCTCCCTCTCCTTTTCGTTATAAGAAAAACGTCACAGTGCAGCGAGCACGGCGTCAGTCACGGTCCTCTGAGTTTCCTCGTCCAGATACGGGTGCATCGGAAGCGACAGCGTGCGCGCGCAGTAGTCGTTCGCATTCGCAAAGGTCTCCCCGTAGTGAGGTTCACGGGAGAATACGGGCAGCGCGTGCTGCGGGGTCGGATAGTATATCATGCTCGGGATGCCGCATTCCTTGAGATGCGCTGCGATCCTGTCCCTCTGTTCCGTATCTCGCGCAAGCACTGCGTACTGCGCGTATACGCTGACGCATCCCTCATCGACAAACGGCGTCACAAGCGCCTGCCCAAGCGCATCATTATACCGTGACGCGGCCGTCTGCCGTCCGTCTATCTCGTAATCGCGCAGGGCATCTAACTTCGGCAGAAGCACCGCGGCCTGGAGCGTATCGAGGCGTGAGTTGAGCCCGACGCGGATGTTGTCGTATTTGCCCTTCGGGCCTTTGCCGTGCACGCATATCGAGCGGCAGACGGCGGCGAGCTCGTCATCGTCTGTAAATATCGCGCCACCGTCTCCGTAGCAGCCGAGCGGCTTTGCGGGGAAGAACGACGTCGTCGATATATCGCCGAACGAGCAGCACCTTTTTCCCTTGTATGACGCGCCGAAGCTCTGCGCGGCGTCCTCTATAAGGATAAGACCGTATTTTTCACATATAGGCACAATTGCGTCGTAATCGCACGGATTGCCGAGAATGTCAACTGCAACGACGGCGCGAGGCGTCAGCTTTCCCTCCGCGATCACGGCCTTTATCTGGCGCTCGAGGCTTGAGGGATCTATGTTGTATGTTCTCGGATCTATGTCGCAGAACACGGATGTCGCGCCGAACAGCTTCGACGCCTCGGTCGAGGAAACAAACGTTATGTCAGAGCAGAATACAGCGTCGTTTCGCCCTACGCCGTAAAGCATATACGCTATCTGAAGCGCATCCGTGCCGTTCGCACATGTGATGCAGTGCCTGCGGCCTACAAATTCGGCGAGCTTCTCTTCAAGCTCCCTTACCTCCGGCCCGCCTATATACTGCCCCGCTGACAGGACAGCTTCAATTTTTTCGTCTATTTTGTCCTTCAGCACCGCGTACTGAGCCTTTAAATCTATAAACTGCATCTTTTCCACCTCATCTCTCGAAAAATACCGCAAAATCGCCCTTTCGGCGCCGAGGTCATTCCTCCCCGACGACAAAAACATAATTCGTCGTCGCACTTCCGCCGATATTCAGCATCATGCCGTTGTGCGCGCCATGGACCTGATATCCTCCGGCCGTTCCCGTAACCTGTTTATACAGGTCAAGAAACATCCTGACGCCGGACGCGCCCACCGGATGTCCGCATCCGATCAGCCCGCCGCTCGGATTTATCGGGCGCTTGCCGTCAAACGCGATAAGCCCTTCCTCGACCGCCTCGTATTCGCGTCCCGGCTCCGTCAGTCCGAAAGCCGATATCGCGGCGTATTCGCTCGATGTAAAGCAGTCGTGCGTCTCGAAAACATCGATGTCCCCGACTGAAAGCCCGCTTCTTTTGTATGCGTCAAGCACCGTCTGCCGCGTCCACGGCAGGATATACTCCGACGACGCGTTTTCATATATTTTTTTATCGAACCGCATCGGCGCGACCCTGTGGCCGTACCCCTTTATGACAGGCCTGCATTTCAGTCCCCTTTCGCGGACGAACGCCTCCGAGGCGAGAACGACGACCGCGGCCCCGTCCGTTACCTGCGAGCAGTCCGAAACGGCAAGCCTGCCGCCGACGAGCGGGTTCGTTTCCGTGCCGCGCATGTTCGCCTGCTCAAAACTCATGAACCACTTCCGCGTCTGAGCCATCGGGTTGCGCTTCGCATTTGAATAATTTATCGCCGATATCGCCGCCAACGCGTCCATATAGCGCTTCTCGTCCACGCCGTATTTCTTTATTGTCTCGTCGGCGAGCTTACCGAAAAGCTTCGGAAAAGGGAGATCTATGCCCTTTCCCTCCTTCTCATAGAACGCAGCCCTTCCGAGAAAATCGCCGCCTGTCTTTGAGTCGACAGTCTTCATCAGCTCCCAGCCGATGACGATCGCAACATCATAATCGCCGACTCTTATCTTCGTCTGCGCGGCGTCAAGCGCGACGCTGCCCGAAGCGCACGCGGCCTCATAGCGCGCGGAAGGCACGCCGTAAAACGCCGGATCAACCTCCGTAAGAAACGCGCCCAGGTGCCCCTGCTCCGTGTACATCTCGGCAATAAAATTTCCGACATAGCACGAAACGCGGTTGTCCCTGTTCAGATCTCTGACATCGTCGTATGAAAGGCCGGCATTTTCAAGTCCGTCGGCGACCGCTTCTTTCAGAAGGGCAACCATTCCTTTCCCCTCTTTTCGCCAATTTCTGACGAAGTCGGTCTGCGCGCCGCCGAGGATATATACCTTACTCATTTAGTCTGCTCCTTAATTGCCGGACTTGAAATAAAGCCTGTAATCGTACCTAGACGGTTTGATCTTCAAAAGAAGGCTGTCCACATCGACCGCTTCGCAAACTTCCGGCAGTCTTTCATGAACGAGCGAGCCGATGTCGCTTACTGTCGAGAGCGCCCGCGCCATCGCAAGCGGCGGGCACCAGTTGAATCCGGTCGCCATAACGTCGTCGGCGGATTCGGTAGAATACCCGACCTCCCCTGCGGCGTAAAGCGAGTAAACGATATATTTCAGCAAGAAGTAAAGAGCTATCTCCGCTTCCTGCGAGCGGTTGTTAACGAGCCGCTCGAAAGCCATCGAATAGTCTCCCTCGGCGATATATTTCTTCATCTTCTCCGCAAACGGGAAAACATAAGGAATAACGTCGCGGTACATGCCCGTGTTTATGTCGAGCACCGTCTTGCGCTTTAAGCCGTTGTCATATCTGACGAGCTGATAAAGACCGCCGCCCGTTTTTCTGCCAAGCTTTTTTTCGTTGACGAGACGTCGGGCAAACTCCGGAAAAACAAATGTCTCTCTCGAAAAGTCGTCAGTATTTTTGTATACGTTGTCAACGATAGCCTTGTGTACGTCAAGTCCTACAAAATCCGAGGTCTCAAGCGGCGCCATCGCCCGTCCCGTAAACGGTCCGAGTATTGCGTCAATATAGTCTATACCGCCGTTATCGCGATATTTTTCCGCATACTGAAGGGCTTCGTTTATAAACTGAAAGCCTATCCTGTTTCCGAGGAAAGCCGGTGAATCCCTGACCTCTACGACCGTTCTCAGAAGCGTGCGCTCAAGATATTCCCTGAGCTCGGAAAGCACGTTTCTGTCTGAATATGCCGTAGGCGTCAGCTCGCAAAGGGACAGATTGTACGGGGGATTGAACATATGAACGCCGAAGAAACGATCCCTTTTGCCCTCGGGATAACATTCCGCAAGCCTTGTGATCGACAGACCCGATGTTCCCGTGCATGAAACTGCGCCCGTGCGCAGAGCTCCTCCGACGCGCTTTGCAGTCTCGGTCTTTATGTCTATGTCTTCGGCGAGGCTCTCGAAAACAAGGTCCGAATCCGCAACGCACTCTTCAAGAGAAGAAAAGTCTGCGGCGACAAGATTTTTCGCTATGCTGTCCGCCCTTACGGATCTGACAGTTCGCGGCAGCGTCTTTTTGACTTTTTCAAGGTCGCGCCCGATACAGTATACCCTTGCGTTTCCGAAGGAAGCGAATATGCCGGCGACATTTGCCCCCATCGTTCCCGTCGCACCTATGACCGTAACGGTATCGATTTTTAACACTGTGTGATCCTCCACCCGTTTTTTAAAACCGCGGAATTTCCGACGGTATGCGGCGGTGCCGCTTCAGAAAAGCCGTGCGAATTCCGCGGCAAGCACCGGATATGTATAATGCTCAAGCACGGCGTTTTTGCCGTTCTGCCCCATCGCGGCGCGTCCGGCATCGTCCATGCCGCGTATTTTTCTTATCGACTCTATTATGCCGTCTTTATCTTCGGAATCAATGACTATTCCGCAGTCGTATATCGATATCGGTATGCCGCGGCCCGTTATGGAGCAGACGACGGGGCGGCCGCTCATCATGGAGTCGAACATCTTGTTCATGCAGACGCCGAAGCGGTATAAGGGCGACGCAAGAGCGCCGATGTATATGCAGTCGAACATCGACGTGAGCGCAGGTATCTGCCTTTTCGAGACCTCGGGAAGAAAGAAGAGGTTGTCTATTTTCTCGTCATTTTTTCTCTGCACCAACCGCTCTTTTTCCGCTCCCTTGCCGACGAGAACGAACACTACGTCTGGGTCGTCCTCGAGCTTTGCCGAGTCGAGCAGAACGTCGAGCGCATTTGAAAGGGCATGTCCGCCGAAATAGCCGACTATGAACTTTCCGGCATGGCGCAGGTCCGACAAAAACTCCATGTGCTCCTTTGCCAAAGGCTCCGTATCATCCCACTCGGCAAGGTCGACGCCGTTCGGAATATGGTGGAATTTTTCGGGCTCAAGACCGTGCTCCGTCATGTATTCCTTTGCAAACTGAGGGAGCGACACAACGCAGTCGGAATGCCTGTACGCCGAGTTCTCCGCTATCTGCATGAGCACGACGAAAGGATTGTGCTTTGACATGCCGCCTATCTCGTAAAGCGTCGACGGCCACATATCGTGGACCTCGTGGATGAGCTTTGCGCCCGCCTTGCGCGCGAGCCGCCTTGCGGCGTATGTCTCGAGCGGATACGTCGAGGACGCGATAACGACGTCGGGCTGCCACTTTTTCGCGAGCCTGCCGGCATTCAGCCACAGCTTGCGCGTGTAGCGGAACATCGTGAGCGCGCGCAGGAGCCCGTTGCCCTCATATTCTCCCGTCTTTATCCATGTGTATGTGATGCCGTCGATCTCGGTTTCGGTAAAGTCGCGTTCTATCCCGACGTTCTTCAACCTCAGATGAGAAAAATCTCCGGCGACTATCCTGACCTCATGCCCCATTTTTATCCATTCGCGCGCCATATAATAGGGGCGGAATTCCATCCCCATTTCGGGGCTGCCCGCGTAATGGTCCAAAAGTACTATCTTCATCTTAATCTTATATTCTCCGCACCCATGACAGCCGTCGGATTCAATCCCTGCGGAAAACGGCGAAAACCGTTTTTATCATCAGCTTAATGTCGTATATAACGCCTGTCTTTTCTATCGCCGCGAGATTATACTTCATTTTCTCCGGCAAAACCTTGCTGATATAGACGCCGTCAACATCGTCGACGCCCTCGAGCAGCTCTGCCTCGTCCTTGTAGGAAATGCTCGCTTCGCTCGTTATGCCTGCCGGCAGAAGAAGCGTCGCCATCATTTCCGGCGTGTATTTTTCGACATATTTCGGAACCTCGGGTCTTGTGCCCACAAACGTCATGCTGCCGGCGAGCACGTCAATGAGCTGGCATATCTCGTCAAGCCGGCATCCGCGGATAAGCCTACCGACACGCGTCGTCCTTTCGTCATGCCCGACCGTAACGAGCGAGCCCTTGTCGGCGCCCACCACCATCGAGCGGAATTTGTGTATGCGGAAAGGCCTTCCGTACTGCGTCACGCGAGTCTGCCTGTAAAAAACGGGCCCCTTCGTGTCGAGCTTTATCGCCGCGGCAAGGATGAGGAAAACGGGAGAGAGCAAGACGAGCAGGAAAAGCGACGCGACGATGTCGAACGCGCGCTTCGCGGCAAGGCTCGCCCCTTTGTTTTTCAGAACGTCGTAGTATTTTTTCACCTCCGGCGTTCTCATCTCCGGCGGCAGCTCCTCCCAGCGCTTAAGTCTCACCGGCAGCTCACCGCCCGCGAGAACTGTTCCGTTACATATTCGACGTCTTCGTCCGAAAGACGGGTGTGAAGCGGAAGCGTTATCTCGTTTTCAAAAAACGCATACGCGTTCGGAAAATCCTTAATATCCCATCCGAGCGCGCGGTACGCCGTCATCATCGGGAGCGGCTTGTAGTGCACGTTGCACGCAACGCCCGCCTCCGCCATTTTTTCTATGACTTTGTTCCTTCTCTCGGCATTCGCCCCGGGGATACGCACGGCGTAGAGATGCCCCGAGCTTTTGTACATATCGGAGGTGTGAGCCAGATGCTCCACACCGAGCCTGCCGCACATCTCGTCGTATACGCCGATTATTTCATGACGGCGCGCGAGCATGCCCTGATAACGCTTCATCTGGGCAAGTCCCATCGCCGCCGCGATGTCCGTCATATTGCACTTGTACCAGGGGCCGATGATATCGTATTCCCAAGCGCCGAGCTTTGTTTTTGCGAGCGCGTCCTTGGACTGACCGTGCAGGCTGTAAAGCTGCATTGCCCTGTATATCTCATCGTCGTCGACACCGTCGACGTGTCTCCAGACGGAGGCTCCGCCCTCGGCGGTCGTGAAGTTCTTGACGGCGTGGAAGCTGAAGCTCGTGAAATCCGCTATCGAGCCGACGGGCACTCCCTTGCGGGACGCGCCGAACGCGTGCGCCGCGTCAGCGACGACGGCGGCTCTGCCAAAAGAGGTCTGTATCCGCGCGCCGAGCTCTCCTTTGCCGGACGGCGTAAAAAGTGCGCGCTTTCTTTCGACAATATCGAATATCGCGTCATAGTCGCACGGTATCCCGCCGAAATCGACGGGTATGACGGCCTTTGTCTTCTCCGTAAACGCCGCCTCGAGCCTGTCGTAATCCATCTCCCATCCGCCGGTGACGGAGTCGATGAATACGACCTTTGCGCCGACATGGAGCGCGGCGGAAGCCGTTGCCGTATATGTGTATGCGGGGACGAGCACCTCGTCCCCCTCACCTATGCCGAGTATGCGCAGGTTCATCTCCTCCGCGGCAGTCGCGGAGTTGAGGCATACCGCGCGCGGCGTGCCGCAGAGATCCGAGACCTCGCGTTCGAGCTCCTTCGTTTTCGGACCGGTCGTTATCCAGCCGGAGCCTAAAGCGTCGGCAATTTCCCGAAGCTCGTCCTCGCCGACGTCCGGCGGACTGAACGGTATATTCCTTTTCATTGCTGTTACTTCCTTAATTTCGACGGAAAAATCGCAAAAAAGCGTATAAACGGGCGCCTGTATTTATGCCCTGCCGTGCTCCGGCTTACTGCACCGGACGGCACATCTTCCATTCATTGTTATTATGTTATTTCACTCAATATTATATTTAAAATAATGGCAGCTTTCTTTCGTCTTTTCCGTACTGCGGATAGAGAGAAAGCGGCTGTGGCGCCGGTGGGATGATTTGCGGGAACACACGGAAAACGGAAATAGCGCCCATTTAAAAAGCCCCTGATTTCGGGCAAAAGCGCCCCGTTTTATATGCTGAAATCCGCAAAACTTCAGCCATTTCAGGCACTAAAGAAGTATATCATATACCTAAAAAAAAAGCAATAGGTTTATCGAACTTTCGGATATGCGCCGGCAAAAACCGTGATTTTGGCGCTGATTTTCCTTTTTGCCGCTGACTTTTTCATGCAAAACAAAAAAGACGTCTAAAAAAGCTCACAGCCGTGAGCCCGCGTTTTTTGCGCGGATGCCTGTCTGTTTTGAGCTTCCGGCGGGGGCTGATAAATTTTCCCGGAATACGGCGTCGGTCGGCGCGGAAAACTAACGTCGGAGGCATTTTTTCTCCGGAAAGGAACATATGTGAGATGAAAAGCTCTTTTGAAAATATGACCGACATCCCGCTTGACGGCGGGATAGAAAACGCAAACGTTTCAAGCCTGCCCGACGGGGAATTCTCTGAACTGCCCGAGGGCCTTGCGATGGCGTTTGCCCAGGACACCCGTGCGCTCGCGCGCTTCACTTCTCTTTCGATCGAGGCACAGGACAACGTCATCCGCCGCGCCCGCTCCGTTTCGACGCGCGACGAAATGCGCCGGCTCGTCGAGACATTCTGAATATCCGCGCCCGTATTTGAATATATCTCTCTTCACTGACCGAAATATTCGGCAGTCTCTGACGGCGCAAAACTAAAATAATCCCCCGTAACAAAAGTTCTTGAAACGGGGGCGCGGGGGAGAAACTTCTTAGAAAGAAGTTTCTCCCCCGCCCATTATATTCTAAATCAATTACAGATTCTCGGTAGCGGCCTTTTCGACGGCGAGGCCGGCGCGGTAGCGCTTGATGAACGAGGTAAAGCCCTTCACATCGCGCGGATTCGGCTCGAGCGTCTCGCCCTTCTCTCCATGGAACACCTTTTCGGCAAGGAAGCTCTCGAGCGTCTCGCCCGGCTCCTTGTTGACGAGGTACGAGGCGAGAAGCGCCATACCCCACGGGCCGCCCTCTCCCGCCGTCTTCATGACGGAAACGGGCGAATTTATCGCCGCCGCAAGGTAGCTCTGACCGACGCGCTCCGTCTTGAAGAGGCCGCCGTGTCCGTACATCATATCGACCTTGACGCCCTCCTCCTCAAAGAGGATGTCGAGCCCTATCTTGAGCGCGCCGAGCGTCGAGAACAGCACCGTGCGCGAGAAGTTCGCGAGATTGAAGTTCCCGTCGGGCGTGCGGACAAAGAGCGGCCTGCCCGTGTCCATGCCGGTGACGTTCTCTCCCGAGAGATAGCCGTAAGACATGAGCCCGCCGCAGTCGGCGTCGCCCTCCTCGGACTTGAAATAGAATATGTCGTAGAGCTTCCACTTCGGTATGTCGCAGCCCGCTTCATGAAGCAGCTCCGCGAACATATCTATCCAGCCGTTTAAGTCTGAGGTGCAGTTGTTGCAGTGTACCATCGCTACGAGCTTGCCGGTCGGCGTCGTCACTATGTCTATCTCGGGATAATAACCCTTGAGCGGACGTTCGAGCACCACCATCGCAAAAACGGATGTGCCCGCCGACGTGTTGCCCGTGCGCGGCGCAACGCTGTTCGTCGCCGCCATGCCCGTTCCGGCGTCGCCCTCCGGCGGCGCGAGCGGAATGCCCGCCTCGAGATTTCCGGTCGGGTCAAGGAGCTTCGCGCCCTCGGGCGTCAGCCTGCCGGCGTCCCCGCCCGCCATGACGGCGCGGGGCAGAATGTCTGACAGCTTCCACGGGTAGTTCTTGTGCTCTATCATGTCGTCGAACTTCTTGACGAGCCACTCGTCGTAAGTATTCGTCGCCTGATCTATGGGGAAAACACCGGACGCGTCGCCGATGCCGAGCACGCGCTCGCCCGTCAGCTTCCAGTGTATGTATCCCGCAAGCGTCGTCATAAAGCGGATGTCGGGAACGTGAGGCTCGTCGTTCAAAATTGCCTGATACAGGTGCGAGATGCTCCAGCGCTGCGGGATGTTGAAATGGAACTTCTCGGAAAGTATCGCCGACGCCTCGCCCGTGATGGAGTTTCTCCATGTGCGGAACGGGACGAGCATGTCTCCCGCCTCGTCAAAGACGAGATATCCGTGCATCATCGCCGAAAATCCGATAGCGCCGACGCGGTGGAGCGTCACGCCGAACTGCTCCTTAACGGCGGCGGCGAGCTTCGCGTAGCTGTCGCGTACGCCGTTCCAAATAGCCTCTTCACTGTACGTCCAGATGCCGTTTTCGAGCTTGTTTTCCCAATCGTGAGCGCCCGAAACGATGGGCGCGAAATCGTCTCCGATAAGGACGGACTTGATCCTCGTCGAGCCGAGCTCGATGCCTATGACGCATCTGCCGCTCTCTATTGCCTTTCTTATCTCTTCGTGTTCCACTTTGATTTCCTCCGATAATGTGTGCCGCCGCGTGCCGCGGTCCTTTTCATTATAATCATACTATAAAGCCGACCTTTTTGCAAGGCTTTTTTGTGTACTTTTGATGTTTTTTATGCTTTCGCGGCGCCGAACGGGAAGCTCCCGCGCGGCGCCGCGATTTTTTCTTTATCTCAGAGAGCGTCCGCGATATCGTAGACGAGGCGCTCCGTCTTTTCCCAGCCGAGGCAGGGGTCGGTTATCGATTTCCCAAACACGCACTCGCCTATCTTCTGCGCGCCGTCCTCGATATAGCTCTCTATCATAAATCCGCGGAACAGCTTCTTTATATCGGGATTTATGCGGCATGACTGCATGACCTCTTTTACTATCCGCGGCTGCTCAAGATACTGCTTGCCGGAATTGGCGTGGTTCGTGTCGACGATGAGCGCGGGATTTAAAAGTCCGCTCTCCGCGTACTGCTCCGCGAGCGCGCAGAGGTCCTCGTAATGATAATTCGGATGCGTCTGCCCGCGGCGGTCGACGTATCCTCTGAGTATCGCGTGCGCATAAGGATTGCCCTGCGAATGGACCTCCCACCCGCGGTAAAGGAACGTGTGCTTGTGCTGCGCCGCCGTTATCGAGTTCATCATGACGGAAAGGTCGCCGCTCGTCGGATTCTTCATTCCGACCGGGATCTTGAGCCCGCTCGCCGTCAGCCTGTGCTGCTGATTCTCGACGGAGCGCGCGCCGACGGCGACGTATGCGAGGATGTCATTTAGATATCTGTGGTCCTCGGGATACAGCATCTCGTCCGCGCATGAGTATCCCGTCTCGCGCAGCGCCCTCATGTGAAGCGAGCGTATCGCGACGATGCCCTTGTACATATCGGGCTTTTCGTTCGGGTCCGGCTGATGGAGCATCCCCTTGTAGCCGTCGCCCGTCGTGCGCGGCTTGTTAGTATATATGCGCGGGATGAAAAATATCTTGTCGCCGACCTTTTCCTCAAGCCTTCTGAGTCTTGTGATGTACTCTATCACGCTGTCGGCGTTGTCAGCGGAGCAAGGCCCGATGATGAGAACGAGCTTGTCGCTTTTCCCCTCGAAGATGTCCCTTATCTCCGCCGCCCTCGCCTCAACGCGCGCGGTGTCCTCCTCGGTGACCGGAAAGAGCTTTTTCACCTCCTGCGGTATCGGGAGCTTCCGCTCGAAAATCATGTTCATAAAGTATGTTCTCCCCTGTCTTTGCTTTCGTTCACCACTATCATTTCTTGTCGAACTTCGCGCGGCGCTCCGTAGAATGGCGCATCATTTTGCGCATGCCGTCTACGTCCCCGTCCGCTATCATGCGGCGGAGCTTGTCAAACTGCGCCTCGAACATATCCATCTGGCGCAGAAGCGCGTCCCTGTTCGCTAAAAAGAGCTCGCTCCACATGAGGTCGTTTATCCTCGCTATCCTCGTTAAGTCGCGGAACGAATCCCCCGTGAACTTCTCTATGTGCTCTTCCTCGTTGCACGTCATGAGGGCGACCGCGATGCAGTGCGTGAGCTGCGAAACGAAGCCTATCATCTCGTCGTGCTCCTCGGGCGACAGCTCCGCGATGTTGGAAAAACCGAGCAGGAGCCCGAGCTCGCGGCACGTCTCTATCGCGTCCTGCGTGTTCTTCGCCGTCGGGGTGACGATATAGTTCGCGCCCGCGAAAATGCGCGACGTGCTGTTCTCGACGCCGTATACCTCGCGGCCCGCCATGGGATGCGCGGCGATGAACTCAACGTCGTCCCTCAGCATCTCCTGCACGCGGTAGACGACGCTGCATTTGACGCCCGTGACGTCGGTCAGAAGCGCGCCCGGCTTGAAATACTTCTGGTTTTCCTCTATCCATTCTATAAATATATGCGGGTAAAGCGCAAATACGATGAGGTCCGCCTTGCCGATGAGATCCGGGTCGACTCCCGCGGCTCCCTCGTCTATGAGTCCGTGCTCGAGCGCGTAGTCTATCGAGCTCTGCCGCCTTGTGAGCGCCGATATGTGAAATCCGTAGCGGTGCAGCGCCTCGGCGTAGCTCCCGCCGAGAAGTCCGAGCCCCACTATGAGAATATTTTTGCGAACGTCAACTATCATTATCCGTCATTCCTTTCCCCGGAGACAAGCTCAAAGTCCGCCCCGAGCTTTTTTATCGTTTCAAAATACGAGGGGAAGCTCTTTTTCACGTCCTCGCAGCCGAAGATCTCCCCGCCCGTCACAGTCAGAAGCGTGCACGCCGCCATGACGACCCTGTGGTCGCCGTGCTTTTCTATCGGGACCGCGGGCGCGCAGAGTCCGCCTCCGTGAACCGTTACCGTGTTCTCGCCGACGGTGACGCGCGCCCCGAATTTCGAGAGCTCGTGCGCCATGACCGCCGCCCTGTCGGACTCTTTTGCCGCGAGCCGCCGCGTTCCTT
>CANQYV010000042.1 GCA_947628165.1 uncultured Clostridia bacterium
CGACAGGGGAAGGGACCTCAAACCCGGCATATTTTTTTATGTCGTCCGCCTCATGCTCCGTGCTCATTTTTTGTTCCTCCCTTGGAAATTGTAAGCGGCGGTCAGCCGCGCTGACCGTGCTTTATAAACGTGAGGTCCGCCGTATGCGCGCCGGTAAATGAGATGAGGTCCCCGGTATTGATCTTCATCTGGAGCCCGCGCACGCCTGCGCTCACATATATTTCGGGGAAAAGCTCAGCCGTCTCGTCGATATAGGTGGGGAAGCGCTTTTTCATGCCGACGGGGGAGCACCCGCCGCGGATGTAGCCCGTGACAGACAAGAGGTCGCGGACGTGTATCATCGAGGCGCTCTTGGAGCCCGATGCCGCGGCGCATTTTTTGAGGTCGAGCTCGCATGCGACGGGGATGCAGAAAACGAGGTATTCGCCGCGCTCGTTTTTCGCGACGAGCGTTTTGAACATCATATCCGGGTCAATTCCGCTGACCTCTGCGGCGTGCGTGCCTGAAAGGTCGTCCTCGTCGACTTCGTATTCGACCGTCGCGTATTTTATGCCCGCCGCGTCAAGCTCACGCAGCGCGTTTGTCTTTGCCTTTTTTCCGGATGCCATAATGAGCCTGCCTTTCTTTGAAATAAGTATACCACAATGGCGCGAATTTTTCAAACGTTTCGGGCAGCATAAACGCTTGCGTGCGCGTTTTTGCTTGACGGCGCGGCGCTCTTGTGATAAAATATCCGCGTAAGGCACAAAAATAAACATGCAAAAATTACAAAACGGTGAAATAATGATGAATACAGACGTTATCATAGTCGGCGCGGGTCCTGCGGGCATCTTTACGGCGCTCGAGCTCATACGCCGCAGAAGCAGAAAGAAAATAACGATAGTCGAAAAGGGAAAGCCGCTTGAAGAGCGCGTCTGCCCCAAGGACAAGACGAAGGCGTGCGTCAACTGCAAGCCGTACTGCAACATTACGACGGGATTTTCCGGCGCGGGCGCCTTTTCGGACGGAAAGCTCTCGCTCTCATACGAGGTCGGCGGAGATCTGCCCGACCTTATAGGGGCAGAGCTCGCTCAGGAAACGATAAACTACGCCGATGGAATATATCTTGAATTCGGCGCCGACACAAAGATAGAGGGAATAAACAATTCAGACGAGGTAAAGGAGATACGCAAGCGCGCGATAAGCGCCGGACTGAAGCTCGTCGACTGCCCGATACGCCATATCGGGACGGAGCGCAGCCACGCGCTCTACCTTTCGATCGAGCATTATCTTTCCGATCGCGGCGTCGAGATGATATTCGGCTGGGAATGCTCCGACTTGCTTCTTGAGAACGGGGAATGCCGCGGCATCGTAATTTCAAAGGACGGGGAGACGCGCGAGATACGCGCGCCGCACACGATAATTGCGACAGGACGGCGAGGCGCCGACTGGCTCGAGCGCATCTGCGCCGGATACAATATCGCGCATTCGCCCGGCACCGTCGACATCGGCGTGCGCGTCGAGGTGAGAAACGAGGTCATGGAGACAATAAACGAGGCGCTCTATGAGTCGAAGCTCATCGGTTATCCGAAGCCGTTCAAGAACAAGGTGCGCGTCTTCTGCCAGAACCCCGGCGGCTTTGTAAGCCAGGAGAATTACGACAACGACCTCGCGGTCGTGAACGGGCATTCGTTCAAGGACAGAAAGTCCGACAACACGAACCTCGCCATCCTCTGCTCGCACAATTTCAGCGAGCCGTTCAATCAGCCGATCGCATACGCGCAGAAGGTCGGCGAGCTTACAAATATGCTCGGCGCGGGTCACATCCTCGTCCAGCGCTTCGGGGACATTCTCGACGGCAAGCGCACATGGCAGCGCGAGCTTGAGCGCTCGAACGTCCGCCCGACGCTGCCGGACGCCGTCGCGGGCGATATCACCGCCGCAATGCCTTACCGCTCGATGATAAATATCATAAACTTCATTCTCGCGGTCGACAAGGTCGTGCCCGGCTTTGCGGCAAACGAAACGCTGCTTTATTCGCCGGAGCTCAAGTTCTATTCCAACAGGGTCAAGATGGACGCGGACTTCAATACGAACGTCCCCGGGCTCCACTGCCTCGGCGATTCGTCGGGATGGACGCGCGGACTCATGATGTCGTCCGTGATGGGTATACTCATGGGCAGAAAGCTCGCGCAGGAGTAAAAAAATCATAACGAAAAATCGGCGTGTATGCCATCTGGCAACACGCCGATTTTTATGTTTCGGGTGTTTCGGAATTGGGCTGTCCGCTCTCGTCAGAAGCATAAGTGCTTTCTTCGGTGCGGGTGCCGCCGTCTGTTTCGTAAATGCCGTCATCTCCGCCCGTCTCGCCCGAGATGAGCCGCCGCCATGCGCGCGAGGTGAAGATGACGGCAAGAAGGGCAACTACAAATACGACGCAGAGTATGACGAACGGGGTCGGGCGGCGTCTGCGCCATTTATAGCCGCCGCGGACGTTTCGGCTCGGTCGGAAGTTCAGCTCGTCTTCTGTCATTTTTCGGTCGACGCCTCCTTTTTCCCGAGCTTGTGCTCCTCTCCGTCGTCGCCGACGTAGTAAACGGAGTCGAGCTCGGAGCGGAGGCTTTCGTGAAAGCGGCGGACGTATTCGCGCCTCAGCGCATCCCTCTCCGCCTTTTCTTCCTCCGTCAGCCCCGTAGCCTTGTTTTTCGCCGCGAGCGCGTTTATGCGCGATGTCAGCTCGTCAAATTTTATGTCTGTGAGTTTTTCGCCGTTCACTTTTCCTTTGCCTCCGATAAAAGAGCGGAAAGCTCTCCGTCCGTGAGAGGACGCCATTTCCCGCTCGGCAGTTCTCCGAGCGCGATGCCGCCCTCCGAGATGCGCGTCAGCCGCTTTATTTTGAGCCCGAGCGCGTCGCACATCCGCCGTATCTGTCTGTTTCTGCCCTCGTGCAGCGTCATTTCTATGACGGTGTCGCCGTCGCGGCTGATGAGCGATACCTCGCACGGGCGCAGCGTGTACGGCTTGCCGTCCGCCTCCGTTATCGTCATCGGCGAGGCGAGCGCGCGGAGCGCGCCGTCGCCGACGCTGCCGCAAAGCGTGACGCGGTAGACCTTTGCGATGCTGCCTTTGGGGTGTGACAGCGCGTTTGCGAGCCCGCCGTCGTCCGTCATCAAAAGAAGCCCGTCTGAGTACATATCGAGCCTGCCGACGGGATAAACGCGTGCGGGCACGTCCGCCGTCAGCTCGGCGACGGTGGGACGCCCGCGCCTCTTTTCGTCCTTCATGGTGGAAATGACGCCGACGGGCTTGTTTAAAACGATATAAGTGTGACAGGCGCGAGGCATGACGCGCACGCCGTCATGCGTGACATTGACCGTCTCGGGGTCGACCCTGTCGCCGAGCGAAGCCGGCGCGCCGTCTACGAGGACGCGCCCCTCCGAGATCGCGCGCTCCGCCGCGCGGCGCGACATAACGCCGGAGTCGGCGATATATTTTTGGAGCTTTACGGTCACGCCCATATGGAGGCAACCTGTTCCCGCAGCCACAAAAGCGTCCTTGTCAGCTTGTCAAGGTCAAGACCCCTCTCGGACATTACGGGGGATTCAAGTGTGAAGCTGCCGCGGTATCCCGCATCCTTCAGCCCCGCGAAAAGGGCGGGGAAGTCAACGTTGCCTTCGTTCGGATGAAGGATCGGGCGTATCTTTGAAAATTCGCGGAAGCCTCCGCCAAAGTCGCTTATGTGCATATGCGATATCCGCCCGTTCTTCATATATTCAGAGGCGACGATATCGCCGTTCTGCCCGTGGAGCTGACCGAAGCGGACGTCGAAAATAAAGCCGCAGCCGTACCCGTCAAGCTCGCGCCACCTCGAAAGCGGGTCGAGGCTGACACAGGGGATATTCTCGATGAGCGTCTCGATGTCGTATTTTCCCGCTATCGAAAGTATCTCATCCATGAACGACGCGTTGTATGCAAAATTCGTGTCGGACTCGGGGCTGCCCCAGAGATGCAGCACGACACGGCTGCAGTCGAGCGAATCCGCTATCATGCAGTTGACGCGCCAAAGCCTCATTGCCTCGCGAGCGTTTTCCTCGCCGCCCTGAGAGAGCATAACACCTATGCGCTTGTCGGCGTGCAGCACGGCGCAGCGCAGTCCGGAGGACGTTATCATGCGCAGCTTTTCCTCGGCGCCGTCATAAAACGCCGGAACGACGACGTGCTCTATCCCGTCAAGCCCGACCTCGGCCGCAATCTTTGGCAGCTCGCGGCATATAACGCTGTGGTCAAAGCACGTTGCCCTGCCTATGACCGTGCCCGTTGAGCAGTAGATCTCGTTTTTTCTGTCCGTCGTTTTCATAGGGTGCCGATGAATTCTCCTATCCTTTTTAGCGCGCGGTCGATATGGGATACCGAGTACGCGTATGAAATGCGTGCAAAGCCCTCTCCGCACGCGCCGAAGGCCGTGCCGGGGACGACGGCGACGTGCGCCTCATAGAGCAGTCTCTCGCAGAAGCGCTCGCAGCTCATCCCGAACCCGCCGACGTTTGCCCACGCGTAAAACGCGCCGCCGGGCATAAACGTGTGAAGTCCGATACTTTCGAGCCCGTCAACTATGTACCGCCTGCGCCTGTCGTATTCGGAACGCATCATCTCGATGTCGGCATCTCCCGCCTCGAGCGCCTCTATGGCGGCGTACTGAGACGTCGTCGGCGCGCACATTATGGAATACTGGTGAATTTTGAATATCTGCGCCGAGATCTCCTTCGGAGCGCAGACGTAGCCGAGACGCCACCCCGTCATCGCGTATGCCTTCGAGAAGCCGGACGCAAGTATAGTCCGCTCACGCATCCCCTCGACGGATGCTATCGAGACGTGCCGCCTGCCGTATGTCAGCTCCGCGTATATCTCATCGGAAAGGACGAGGATGTCCGTCGGGCGCAGCACGTCGGCAATCTCGCATAGATCATGTTCGTCGAGCGTCGCGCCTGTCGGATTATTCGGGAAGGGGAGGATCAGGAGCTTCGTTTTATCCGTGATGGCGGCGCGGAGCGCCTCTGCCGTGAGCCTGAAGTCGTCCTCCGCCTTCGTTTCGAGCAGCACCGGGACGCCGCCCGCCATCCTGACGATCGGCTCATAGCAGACGAAGCATGGCACGGGGATAATAACCTCGTCCCCGGGGTTGCAGACGGCGCGGACGGCGGCGTCTATCGCCTCGCTGCCGCCGACGGTGACCGTTATCTCGCCGTCCGGCTCGTAGGTGAGTCCGAAGCGGCGGTGAAGGTAGCGGGCGATCGATTCGCGCAGGCGCAGAAGCCCGCTGTTTGAAGTATAGTATGTTTTCCCGTCCTCGAGACTCTCGATGCCGGCGACTCTGATGTGCCACGGCGTTATGAAGTCGGGCTGACCGACGGTCAGCGAGATGACGTCGTCCATTGAGTCGAGAAGATCAAAATATTTTCTTATCCCGGAGGGCTCGAGAGCGGTGACCGTTCGGGAGAGCAGATCGCGGTACGGCCTCATATGAAGTCGTTCCCCCTCGCGTCCTCTTCCACGGCGCCGAACACGACGCCGTCGGACTTGTATTTGCGGAGCACGAAGTGCGTCGCCGTCGCGATGACGTCCTCGAGCGGGGCGAGCTTCTGAGCGACGAAATAGGCGACCTCCTTCATCGTGCGCCCCTCGATTATGCAGGCGAGGTCATATCCGCCCGACATGAGGTAGAGGCTTTTTACCTCGGGATAGCGGTATATGCGCTCGGCTATCTTGTCAAAGCCGCGGTCGCGCTGGGGAGTTATCTTTACCTCGATGAACGCGGTCACATATTCGCGGTCCGTCTTGTCCCAGTCGACGAGGGTGTGATATCCGAGGATAACGCCGTCGTTTTCGCATTTTTCGAGAATCGCACGGACGTCTCCCGTCTCTTTTCCGAGCATAACGGCTATCTGCTCCGCCGAAAGGCGCGCGTCGCCCTCTATGACGCCGAGTATTTCCTTTGTGTCTTTCATGTTTTGCATACGGTTTTTGTGCTCCTTTATGATCTTTTTTCGATCTTCGCCATTATCTGGTCGAAGGAGAGGTTGTATTTTTCCGCAATATCGTGCGCGTAGCTCTTTCCGTCGGGAGCCTGCCGCAGTATGCGGAAGCTGCGCTTGCCGTCGTCGATACCGGCGACGAGATTGTCTACGAGCACGCCGCCTCTCGCCCGTGACTCAGCGTTGACGTCGTCGAGCTTTGCCGCGAGCTCATGAAGGTGCGTTGAAAAGAGGACATGGCATCCGAGCACCGCAAATCCCGTCAGCACCTCGGCGGCGATGTACGATGCCTCAAACGAGCCTGTCGACGACAATGCCTCGTCGAGAAGGATCAGGCTGTGCTTTGTCGCGCGGTCGAAAATTTCCTCAAGCCGCGCGCATTCCTCGCCGAGACGGCCCTTGTCGATGGTGTCCTCGCTCCCCGTCGGGAAGTGGGCGAATATCCCGTCGCAGGGGGATATGACGGCCTCGGACGCGGCGACGGGCAGCCCGAGCATGCAGAACGCGACTGCCTGACCGAGCGCGCAGGTGATGACGGATTTTCCGCCTCTGTTCGGGCCCGTCAGGACGTATATTCCCGCCCTTTCGTCAAATATAAGGTCGTTTGTAACGATGTCGTCTTCTATCCTTAGCGCGACGACGGGATTTGCGAGCGAGCGGAAGCGGAGCGCCTGTTCCTCGACCGGTCTTACGTCAGGCCGGCAGAGCGTGATTCCGCGGCGGCGGAGCGCCGACACGACGCGGGATGCCTTTACGACAAATTCGACCTCCGGCAGAAGCGAGAGAAGAAAGTCCGTGTTTTCGAGGACGTATTCCGACACGACGCGCCGCCACGAGCGCACCGACGAACGGAAAACGTCGTTTATCGCCGCGTAGAACGCGTGCGTCGTCGCGTACTGCTGGTTCTCGGACTGACCCTTGAGGAACGGGGAGAGCTGCGCTATGCAGGTGTTCTCGTCGTTTTTGAAGTTGAGGCGCAGTATCTTGTCTATGACCTCCCCGCTCTTGAACGGGCGCGAGTTTATGGAGAGCACGCCCGCGTACACAGGGCGGAGCTGAGAGTCGAGATTGACGCCGAGAGTGACGCTCTTGATGTCGCGGACGCGCTGCGTCAGCGCGTTCAGCTTTTCGTTGAGGTCGCGGTAGTAGTCGCTCTCCGTCAGCTCGACGACGCGGTCGCACAGCGCGCGGAACGCCTCGCTTTTTACGCGCTCGCGGCAGCCGTCGAGCCCCTTGTGGAGTATCGTCAGGCATGAGGTGTAGAGCTCTATCTCGGAAAGAGAGAAGAGGTACGACTCGGTGTCAGAGCCTGCGGAGGCGACGTTTGAGGCGAGGCGGCGCAGCTCCTCTATATCGAGAAGGACGGGCACGACCTTTGCGAGCGTCTCCCCGAGCTCGGGGCACGCCTCCATATCTTCAAATATCTCCTGCCTGTATTTTATGACCTCAGGGGACGTTGTGAAAAATTCCTCGAGAGGCGCGTTGTTGAGCTGGAACAGAAGGTCGAGCTCGAGCTGCTCGATGGTTTCCCGGGAAATGTCCGGCGACTTGCCCGAATCTTTATGACCTGCGGGGTACAGAAGCGAAAAATCGGAAAGCTTCGTTTCCGTTTTGTCCATGGGATTTTGTGCTCCTTTTCTTATTTTCGGAAAACGCGCCGTTTTTACGGCGGCAAAGCTACAATAATCATATCACAAAACGGGAAAGAAAAAAAGAGGGGCGGCGAAAAATTAACATTTTCCCCGTCCGTATTGTGAAAAAACTTTGCTTGTGATAAAATGGGAGATGAACATAAGGCTTTGAGGTGTGATATGAACATAAACGTAAAATCCCCTGACTATACGGTAGATATCGGCGCGGGACGCGTCCCCGTGAGGGTTTATGACGCCGTCGTCGTCGGGAGCGGCGCCGCGGGCTTCGGCTGCGCACTGGCGCTTTTTGCCGAAGGCTGCCGAAATATCGCCATCGTTACCGAAGGGCGGATGATGGGTACCTCGCGCAATACCGGCAGCGACAAGCAGACGTATTACAAGCTCGCGGACGGCGACAGCGCCGTGCGCATGGCGAATGACATGACGGCGGGCGGCTCGATGCACGGGGATCTCGCGCTCGTCGAGGCGGCGGGGTCGGCGAGGGGATTTTACAGGCTCGTCTCGCTCGGCGTCCCGTTCCCTCACAACGAATACGGCGAATATGTAGGATACCGCACCGACCACGACACGGCGGGCAGGGCGAGCTCGTGCGGGCCGCTCACCTCAAAATTCATGACGGAGGCGCTCGAGGCTTCGGCGACGGAGAAGCGCATCCCGTTTTACGATGGGTACCGCGCCGTTTCGATAATAAAAAATGACGGCGGCGCCGCGGGGATACTCACGGTATCGGCCTGCGAGGCGAATGAACAAAACCGCCTCGGGTACGCGGTCTTTTCGGCTCCCCACGTCGTGTGGGCGGTCGGCGGACCGTCCGCGGTATACGAATCGACCGTGTATCCCGAGAGCCAGACGTGCGCGCTCGGCGTGGCGCTGCTCGCGGGCGCACGGGGAATAAATCTGACGGAGAGCCAGTACGGGATAGCGTCGCTTTCCCCGAGATGGAACGTGTCGGGCAGCTATCAGCAGGTGCTCCCGCGGTATATTTCAACCGACCGGTCGGGAGGCGACGAAAGGGAATTTCTCGGCGACTATATAAGCGACCCCGGTGACCTTTTGTCGGCAATATTTCACAAGGGGTACGAGTGGCCGTTTTCGGCAGCGCGGATATACGACGGCGGACATTTTCTTTCAAGCGCCGTCGACCTCGCGGTCTTTGCGGAGAGGGAGCGCGGCAGGCGCGTATTTCTCGACTTTACGCGCGAGCCTCGCGAGCTTTGCCCGGGCGGGAAGACGGATCTTTCCCTCGCGGGAGCGGAGGCTGAGACATATCTTGAAAACTGCGGCTGCCGCGGCAAAACGCCGATAGAAAGGCTTCGTGAGATGAACGAGCCCGCGATCGAGCTATACGCCTCGCGCGGCGTCGACCTGTACCGCGAGCCGCTCGAAATATCGGTATGCGCCCAGCACTGCAACGGCGGCATCGAGGTCGACAAATGGTATGAGACTCGCGTCCCCGGGCTTTATGTCATAGGCGAGGCGGCGGGCGTTTTCGGCGTCGCAAGACCGGGCGGCAGTGCGCTTAATTCGACTCAGGTCGGCGGCATACGGGCGGCGGAGAGGATATCGCATTCCAAAAGGCGGGCGTCGAGGATCTCGCCCAAGGAAGCGGCGCGCGCGGCAGACCTCGGCCTCGGGAAAGAGGCTGCGGGGCTTGACGAAATACTTGCACGCCGGAAAAAGGCGGCGCGGGAGATGACGGTGTGCTGCTCGTTTTTAAGAAGGCCCGATGCGATAGAGGCGATGAAAGACGGGCTGAAAAGCAGCATCACGGAGCTGACGGCGCTGCGCGCCGAAACTCCGCGAGAGCTGTCTGAGCTTTATATAACGCGCGACGTTATGGTGACGCAGCTGGCGATGCTCGCTTCCGCCTCGGCATATATAAACGACGCGGGCGAGTCGCGCGGCGCGTACCTTATAACGGACATGACGGCGGAGGAGGTGCTTTGTTCCAGAGTGACGCCGAACACAGATATCGCCCACTCGGATCTTGTACTTGTGACTGGGACTGATAACGGCGTCGACTTCGTCTGCGGCTTTGAGCCGTGCCGACCCGTTCCCGACGGGAAGTATTGGTTCGAGACCGTATACCGCGAGTATCGGATGGGCGAAATATACGAAAAGTGACGCTTAATTAAGGATTGTTTACAGTTTATTCACAAAAATGTCCATGGCGTATGATACAATAAACTAAATACGGCATTTTTAAGCTTTGTTAAATAAAAAGAAGAGGAAGTAACGTGATGGAGAGCATGAACGGCGAGATGAGAGAACGGCTTACGCCCGAGGAGGCGTACAAAATATACAAAGCTATAGTTGCGGAAGTCGACTCCGTCGTCATCGGCAAGCATTATGAGACGGTCCTGCTCGTCGCGGCAATGCTCGCGGGCGGTCACGTTCTGATAGAGGACGTGCCTGGCGTCGGAAAAACGACGCTCGCGGCGTCGCTTGCGAGGGCGGCGGGGCTTTCGTTCAAGCGCGCGCAGTTCACGCCGGACGTTATGGCGTCCGACATCACGGGCTTCAACATGTATAACAGAAAGACGGAGGCGTTCGAGATGCGCGAGGGCCTCGTCATGTGCAACCTTCTGCTCGCGGACGAGATAAACCGCGCCTCCCCTAAGACGCAGTCGGCGCTTCTCGAGGCGATGGAGGAGGGCAGAGTCACCGTCGACGGGGTGACTTACGCGATACCAGATCCGTTCTGCGTCGTCGCGACGCAGAACCCGACGGGATACGTCGGGACATATCCTCTGCCGGAGGCTCAGCTCGACAGATTTATGATAAAGCTCACGATGGGATATCCGACGTTTGACGAGGAGGTCGGAATAATAGACCAGAGGAGCCGAAGAAACCCGATAGACGACATAAAGACGGTCGGCAGCGTCGACCTTGTGCACGAGATGCAGCGCATGGTGCGCGATGTGACGGTCGACCAAAAGATCTACAAATATATCGTCAGCCTTATCTCGGCGACGAGGACGCACGCCTCGGTCTCGCTCGGCGCGAGCCCGCGCGCGTCTGTCGCGATGATGAGGCTCTCGCAGGCGTTTGCGTTCACGCGCGGCAGAAATTACGTTCTGCCCGACGACGTTTCGGCGATATTCGCCCCCGTCGTCGGTCACAGGATAATCCTGAAGCAGGAGGCGCGCCTCAACCGCGTCGCGGCGGCGGACATTCTCGCCGAGATACGCCGCTCGGTCGACGTGCCCTACATCACGGAGAATGCAAAATGATGCGTCATAACAGACGAAAAACGGCGTCTCACGCGGCGTTTTCGTTGGGACGCGGCGCCGTCTTTTACGTTTTTCTGCTCATATTTGCCGTGATCTTCACGCAGGCGCTGCGCTCGACCGTGTCGGTCGTCCTGCTCTGGTTCGTCTGTATCCTACCTGTGGCGTCGCTGATCTATGCCCTCATAGGCCGCGCGAACGTCGGCGCGTTCGTCCTCTCCGACGAGACAACGGCGGAAAAGCTGTGCCCCGTCGGATACGAATTCCGCCTCTCGAATTACTCGGTGCTGCCGCTCCCGTTCACGGAGGCTGATATATTTCTTCCTTCCGAAAACGGTGTTTCATGCGAGAGCAGGCTGATCGGGATGTCGATGCTGCCGCTCGGCGAATACTACTTCAAAAGCGACGTCACGTTCAGATACAGGGGCAGCTACCGCGTGGGCGTCTGCTGCATATACGTTTCCGATATGCTCCGTATATTCCGGCTCCGCCGCAGGGTGAACGTCTATACGATGATATACGTCATGCCGAGGCGGATACCGTTTTTCAGGGACGACACGCGTTCTGCGTCTGACGCGCCGACGGACAGCCGCGTCGCGGACGGAACGGAGTCGAGCGAGACGAGCCTTATCCGCGAATACAGAAACGGAGACCCGTTAAAGCACATACACTGGAAGCTGTCCTCAAAGATGCAGGACCTCCAGGTGAACGACTATAAACCGAATACGGGCAAAAACATCTGCGTGCTGTGCGATTTCGCGACGCTTTTCGGTGATGTGGAGCCGAAGAAAGCAAAAAAGCGCGGCGCTGACAGGCCCGAAAAGAAGGAAAAGAAAAAGCCGCGCGTCGTCAAGATCCGCTTCCCGAACGCGCCCGTGAAGGGGGAGTCGCCAGACGAGCTGCTCACAAAGCTTTCGGAGCAGGCGTCCGACAGAGCGCAGGCGGCGCTCGCGGTCGCAAAGAGCAGGCAGCAGGTCACATCGGAGAAAGACGGGAAAACAAAAGAAGGGTCGCCGCCTCCCGCGCATGAAACCGAAAAGGACAGGTTCCTCCGCGCAAACGAGTTACGCCGCGAGAGCGTCTTCGACCACGATGAATTCTGTGCGGACGGCGTCTCCGAGCTTGCCGTCGGGGTCGTGATGAGCGAGGTCGAGCGCGGCAACCGCGTCACGCTTATGTGGTTTGACGACAGGTCCGACAGCGGATATTTCGGATACAGTGTGAACACTCTGGCGGACCTCGACGTATTTTTCCGTCAGTTCGGCACCGCCGCCATCCTGCCGTCGGAATACAAGGTGACGTATCTTCCGATGCTGCTCGACAGCACGGATTCGCCGACGCTCGTATTTGTTACGGCGTCCGCCGGACTCGAACGCGAGACGGATTTTATAACGGCGTCCCGCGGGGTCGGCGCACAGCGCACGGAGGTTATCCTCTTCGACCCGAAGGAGCGCTTTGCAAAGCCGGAGCTCCACAGAGAATATGTCGATATCTGCAAAAGAAGATACGAGGAAAACAAGGTTATTCTGACGGCGGTCGCCCCGTAGTGGACGTCGGACGTGATCTGACGGGGAAGCCCGAAAACGAAAGGTATTTTTTAAGGTGGGAAGGAAAACGGCATCGTCATATAATGTCGGCGGCGCAGGCAATACCGCAGGCAAACGCCGCGGCAGGACGCGCGACATCGTATATATGCCGACGAGGCAGAGGCACACCGGCAGGGCAGTCCTTGTCGGCGCGCTTTGCCGCGCCATTCTTTCGGCGCTCTTCGTTTTCGGGCTGACTCTGTTTATTTCCGACGCGTTCGGCATTTATCCCGACAAGGCGGGGGCGTCGCCGATGTTCTGGTGCGCGCTTTTCTGCGCCGTCACGATCGCCCTCATATGCCGCGGCGGAAGATACGCCGCCGCAGGCGTCGTCGCCATCCTCGGCGGGATGACGGCATACGCCGCGACCGTCTCGGTCGACATAGTCAGACTTGCCGTGCAGGCTGCGGCAGCGATACACAACACCGTTGTCGACAGGTTCGTTTATGTCGGGCTGACCGCTGTTCACGACATGACCGCCGCCGTCTCTCCGTCCGAGCTTTTCAAGGAGGGCGAGGTATATAAGTGCGGCGTCATGATGCTGACGCTTTTGCTCTCGGTTTTGTTCGTGCCCGCCATATGCAGGCGCTGCCGACCCGTATATATAACGCTTTTGTCGGCTGTGTTCATAGTCCCGTCGTGTGCTTACAACATGATGACGTCGAACTGGGGCTTTGCGGTATTTGTTTCCGCCGCCGCCGGCGTCGTCGTGCTTGCGCTGCACGACAGGGGTTACACGGTCCCGACAAAGAAAAAACGGCTCGTCTTCGGCGACGGAGCCGTCAATATTGATACGGATACCGCGGACACGTCACGCGCGGCTGACACGTCCGACGCGGACAGCGGAGCCGCGCGCGAAAAGGCGGACGACATCACCCTTATGCTCGAGGACAAAGCGGCGCGACGCCGCCGTATCCGCGCGGAGAGGGAGGCGCGCAAAACCGAAAAGCGCGCGGCGAAGGCGGAAAAGAAGCGCGCCGCCGAAATACGGAGGGCAAATGAACGCCCCGACAGGTCGTCAGTCAGAGACAGCGCCTCGCTCGGAGGTATCGCGGGACTTGTGACGGCTCTGTTTGCGCTTTTGATAGTTGCGCTGCCCGCGCATTACGTTGAGACGGCACAGCCCGAGATCCCGTTTCTGACCGGCATAATGCAGACGGCGAGGACGTATTTCACAGCGTTCATCGAGAGCGACGAGGTCGACCTGAACCGCGTTCCGTCAGAGGGCTTTATCACCGACGACGGGGGAGCGAGGGTCACGGAGACGAAGTGGCCGAAATATGAAAATATTGTGCTTGCGACCGTCGAGACGCCGACGAGTATGCCGGTATATCTGCGCTCGTGGATCGGAACGCGGTACGAGGACGAAAAGTGGTATTCGGCATCTCTCAGGGAGGCGGACGCGTTCCGCGAGGCGTTCGGGGACGAATTTTCTCCCGAAATGATAAAGGAGACCTTTTACCGCGCGATGTTCCCGGGCTTTGATGATCTGCCGGGCGAATATCCCGCGCTCGATATGGCGGAGTACGGGTTTGTGACGGAGCGCGTGAGCGTTACGAGAAAGAGCGGTAAATCGACGCTGCTCTATCTGCCCTCGTTCGTTCTGCCTTCGCGTGGGCTCTTGTCGTACAACACAGACACGGCGTCGCTTTTGCCTCATACCGTATATTTTGACGGCATATGGACGTCCCGGCTTTTCGTTGAGGGAACGTCGTATTCGACGGATTCTCTTGTGACGACGATGAAGTACCCGGGCTTGGGTAAGAAATTCGGCGACAGCATACGGGAGTATCTTCTGTCGCTTGACATAATAGCCTCGGAGCAGGCGGACGAGATAATAGGCGCGGGCGACGACGTTGTCATGCCCTATATCGAGATGTACGAGAAAATGTTTTCCGAGCGGTACGGCATATATGCATACGGCACCTCGCTTTTGAGAAGATATATTCTCGACATGACGGACGAGGAGAGGGCGGCGCTGAAGGAGGCCGCCGAGATACAGAAAAAGTACAAGGAATACGTCGACGCGACGTATCTTCAGACCGACGAGAGCGATGTAAACGAGATAAGGAGCGTCGCGCAGAGCGTTCTCAGGCAGAACGGGCTCAGCTCCGCCGTCGGCAGCAACGGCTTTGAAAACTATCACGACGTTGTCATGGCGCTCGTAAAATACCTTGACGCAAACTTCATATATTCAAAAGAAAAGCCTGAGGCGTCCGAGACGCCCGATGATACGCCGGATTCGGCGGAAACGGACGTCCCCGCCGGCGAGCCGGAAACAGACGCCGAGACTGACGCGGTCGCCGACAGCGGGCAGACGGAGCCGACGGCTGTCGTCGAGTTCCTGACAAAGACGAGGCGCGGATACTGCGTGCAGTTCGCCTCCGCGCTGACGCTGATGCTCCGCTCCGTCGGTATACCGGCGAGATACTGCGAGGGGTTCATTGTTTCGAATTTCAGGGTCGACGCGGAAGCCGACGCAGGTCTGAAATACAAAAGCGACGTCCTCGACAGCGACGCGCACGCCTGGGTCGAGGTGTACTATGACGGAATGGGCTGGGTCCAGTATGAGGCGACCCCGCCTTACGGCGAGGCTATGTACGGCTCCGCCCTCGGGGGAGGCGGAGGGGGCGGCGTTGAAATGCCCGATCCACCCGATGATAAGCCGGAAAACCCGAACAAGCCCCAAAAGCCCGCCGAGACCGAGGCGGCGGACACATCCGCAGAGACAGGGGATACGGCGGAGCCCGGCAGCGGCGACCGCGCAGAAAACGCGATGCTCACGGCGTCCATCGTTTCGATCGCAGTGTCGCTCGTCGCGTTCGCCGTCTACGCGGCATATGTAAAGATTCGCTCCGACAAGGCTGTTTTGGAGCGGGCGACGTTAATTAAAAAATGCCGCGATGAGGGACATATTTTGTCCGACGGGGAGAGACGTGAGCTTGCGCACCGCGTCGCCGTCGGAATATTCGACGTTTACCGCGAGCTCGGAATGGGACCCGAAGCAGGAGAGCTTAGCGAGGAATACGCGTCCCGCCTGAGCGGCGCCGTAGGTGCGGCGTCCGAGATTCCCGTCGCCGACGTCATGGTTCACATAGGCAGCGAGGAGTTCGGTCACTCGATCGACGCGCACGGTCTTTCGGAGCTTGCGCGCTATTACGGGGAGCTGACCTCGAACGTGTACGGCGGACTTTCATTCAAGGATAAATTCGTTTTGAGATATATAAAGCGCGTGCTCTGACGCGCAGGCGGGGGTTGATCATGAACACCATATACAGCGAATACGAGCGCGGCGGGCTTGCCTTGCGATACATCACGGACGGGGACGGGAGAGTCGGTCTTTCCGTGCTGCCGTCCGGGTGCTGCGGCGCGTCATACGACGGGCGCGCGATAGAGCCTCTTGCCGAGCTTTATATAAGGGGCGACGTGCTGCCGACGGGTTACGCGAACGGGGCGACGATGTGCGGCTCCGGCTCGACCGACAGGATGAGATTATCCCGCCAGTACCGCGACGGCGAGGCGATCGTTACCGAGCTTTCCGACTGTATGGGCACGGGCAGGCTTATCCGTCACAGGCTCCGTTTTTTGGGGCGGGCGGTCGAGGTCGTGACCGAATTTGTGAACGGGACAGGAGAAGATCTGACGCTTGAGATGATATCGAGCGGCGCCCTCGGTATGCTGTCTCCGCTCGTAAAGGGCGAGCAGCAGCGCGCGCTCGGCGTCGTTGCGGCAAGGAGTCACTGGAGCTCCGAGGGCAGGCTGACGTTTGACACGGCGGAGGCGCTCGACCTCGAGGTGAGCTGGCAGCGCTCCGGCGTCCGCGTTTATAAAATAGGACAGACGGGCTCGATGCCCGTTCGCGGGTATTTCCCGTTTATGGCTGTCTGTGACCGTGAAAACGGCGTTATTTGGGCGGCGTCTCTTTCCGCCGCGGCGTCGTGGCAGATGGAGGCCCGCCGGCGCGATACGGGGCTTTCCGTATCGGGCGGCATCGCGGACTACGATTTCGGGCACTGGGCAAAGACGGTACGTTCGGGCGAGAGCTTCAAGACTCCGCCGATGTATATCACCGCCGCCAAAGGCGACATAGACGACGCGTGCGACGCGCTGCTCGATGCCGAAAGGATAAAGACGCCGCACAGGCTCACCGAGCTCCCCGTTATGTTCAACGAATTCTGCACGACGTGGGGCAACCCGTCGTTTGAAAACATAGAGAAGATCATAGGCGCGCTCAAGGGGCGCGGATTTGAATATCTCGTCATAGATGCGGGGTGGTTCCGCGGTGCGGAGCACGGCTGGTGGGACACCGTCGGCGGCTGGAACGTCAACACGGACGAGCTTTTCCCAGAAGGAATATCCGCCGCCGCGGATGCGATAAGGGCAGCCGGAATGGTGCCGGGTCTCTGGTTCGAGCCGGAGGTCTGCGGGTCTGCTTCCGAACTGAGCAAAAATGAAAATATGCTCCTCAAGCGGAACGGGCATGTGATAGACACGGGCTCGCGCAAGTTTCTCGATATGAGGGAGCCTTCCGTTCGGCAGTATCTGCGCGAAAAGGTCATTTTGATGCTCCGCGAAAACGGCTTCGGTTATGTAAAGACTGATTACAACGACTGCGTCGGCATCGGCTGCGACGGGGCGGAGTCTCTCGGAGAGGGACTGCGGCAGAATATGGAGGCGACCCTCGATTTTTACCGTGAGCTGAGAGAGACGTGCCCGGACATTGTCATGGAAGCATGCGCCTCGGGCGGACACAGGCTCACGCCCGCCTTCCTCGAAGAATTTGACATGGCGTCTTTTTCGGACGCACACGAGTGCGAGTACATACCCGTCATAGCGGCGAACCTGCACCGCCTCATGCTGCCCTCGCAGAGCCAGATATGGGCAGTCCTTCACGGGAGCGACAGCCTGCGCCGCATACATTATTCGATGGTGAACACTTTCCTCGGCGTGATGTGCCTTTCGGGCGACATATACACCCTCGGGGACGACGCATGGCGCGTCGTTGACGACGATATCGCGTTTTACAAGCGCGTGCGCCATATCATAAAGGACGGCAGCTCCCGCATATACAGGGGCGGCGTTGCGGCAGAGGAGGACGCGTACCGCGACCTTAAAGGCTGGCAGGCGGTCGTAAGGACGAACGGGGAGGAGACGCTCGCCGTCGTTCACACGTTCGGGGGAGAGCTCTGTCCCGTAAGCGTTCCCGTCGGCGATATGGGAATAGATGACGTCTGCGTTCTCGGCGACACGGCAAAGGTCTCGCTTTCGGACGGCATGCTGACCGTCACGTTCGCGGAAAATTTCTCAGCGGCGGCAGTTTATCTGAAAAAGAAAGAGCGATCGGCTCCTTAAAGTCTCTCAAAAAAGCAAAAAAGCGCGCGCGTGCGCGCTTTTTTCATGCCTTGTAATAACGCGGGCACATCTTTCGTATAGATATAAAAAAGAATATACGGGGGTGAAATATGAAACCTGGAAAGTTCGGCGCGCGTCTGTCCGCGCTCGCGCTGGCGGCGCTGTTCGCTTTCACGGCAGTCGTTTTTGCGTTTGCGGAGGACGGGGTTGAGCCGATATCGGAAGACGGTGCGGACGGTGTTGTACCGGTTTCGGAGGGAGCCGTCGGCGCGGCGTTGACTGTTGACGCAAAAAGCGCGATACTGATGGAGGCGTCGACGGGGACGGTGCTCTACGAGTCCAACTCCCATGAACCCCTGGCTCCGGCCAGCGTGACCAAGGTGATGACCATGCTGCTGATCATGGAGGCGGTGGACTCAGGCCGCATCTCCTGGGACGACATGGTGACGGCCTCTGAGGCGGCCAGCGCCAAGGGCGGCAGTCAGATCTACCTCAAGGCAGGGGAGACCATG
>CANQYV010000043.1 GCA_947628165.1 uncultured Clostridia bacterium
CCCGCAGGCCCTCAGGGTGAGACAGGCCCCGTTGGTCCCGCAGGCCCGCAGGGGGAGACCGGACCCGTTGGTCCGACAGGCCCTCAGGGTGAGACAGGCCCCGTTGGTCCCGCAGGTCCCACTGGCCCTCAGGGTGAGACCGGTCCCGCTGGTCCCGCAGGACCGCAAGGTCCTGCCGGGACAGTGCTCGGCTACGCGGACTTCTACGCGCTGATGCCGCCCGACAACGCCGACACCGTCGCGCCCGGCACCGCCGTAGACTTCCCGAACGACGGTCCCGCCGACGGCGCGATAGCGCGCGCGTCCGCGTCGTCGTTCACGCTCGCCGAGCCCGGCATCTACTACGTCTCGTGGAACGTGGGCGTCAATCAGCCGGGACAGCTCGTGCTGACGCTCAACGGCGACGAGCTCCCCGCGACCGTCACCGGCCGCGCGACGGGCTCCTCCGAGATAAGAGGCACCGTAATAATCGGGACGACCGCCGCCGACTCGGTGCTGACCGTCTCGAACCCCGCCGGAAATCCGACCGCGCTGACAATAACCCCCTCCGCCGGAGGCGCCGACCCCGTCTCCGCCCACCTCATCATCCTCCGCCTCGCTTGAGGGGTGTAGAGGAAGATAACTTGCGGGGGGAAACTTTTTGGCAAAAGCTTTCCCCCCGCACCCCCCTTCAAAACCTTTTATGACTTGGGGGATGTCTTAGCGGTCACGGAGGGCAACGACTTAAAGAAAGCGTTTGAACACCACCTAACCAAACCCCTTCCCGTCACAGTTTTAAAGGGGAGAGCGCGAGAGGGGAAACTTTTCCAAAAGTTTCCCCTCTCGTATATACCCCCCAATATCTCAATACCACCTCGCGCGCCTGCGGCGGCGGACGGCGGCGGCGATTATGAGGGCGGCGACCGCGGCGGCGAGAACCGCGGCGGTCACATAGACGGACGCGGGCAGACCGCCCGTTATCTTCATATCCTCCCAAAGGGAGTTGACAAGCTCGAGCGTTTTCGCGTCAAGATTCTTGTACGCGTAAGTGTTGAGCTCGTCGGCGAAGCTGAACCCCTCGGGGTACAGAATCTCCATCGCCTCCTCGCCCATGTCCTCTATATAGCCCTCGTCCTCGAAAACGAGCGAATTCGGCGACGCGTAGTAGATGTACTCCGCGTTCGCTATCGCTATCTCGGGCGAAAGCATGAAATTGATGAAAAGCTGCGCCGCTTCCTTGTTCGCGCTGCCCGCGGGGACGCACATCGCGTCGACAAAAACGTTCGTCCGCTCGGGATAATAGAACCCGAGGTCCTCGTTTATGTCCAGCATCGTGAAGTAGTCGCCCGCGTAGTAAGCCGATATCGCCGCCTCGCCCGACTCCATCTTGTTGTAGATCTCGTCCATGACGTAGCTCTGTATTATCGGCTTCTGGCGGAGCATCTCTGCCTGCGCGCGCCGCCATACCTCGGGGTCGGTAGAGTTCACGTCATCCCCCGCCATGTACATCGCGGTCGCAAATCCGTCGCGGGAATTGTTGAACTGGAGTATCTTCCCCGCGTATTTCTCGTTCCAGAGAAGCTCCCAGCCGCCGAGGTCCTCCTCGTCGACCATAGTCTTGTTGTAGATGACGCCGACGCGGCCGTAGGTGTACGGCACGGAATATTTGTCCTCGGGGTCGTAGAAAAGCCCTCTGTAGTCGTCGCCGATGTATTCGTAATAGCACTCGGCGCCGTACTTTTCGCAGACGGCCTCGATGTCGATCTCCGACAGCAGCCCCTCGCCTATCATGCGCTCTATCATGTAGTCGGAGGGGATTATCACGTCGTAATTCGACGTGCCGCCGCTTATCTTCGCGTACATGTCCTCGTTTGAAGGGTACGTCGTGTAGTGCACCTTCATCGGACGTCCCGTCAGCTCCTCGTAGTAAGCCTCGAATTCCTCGGTCACGTTTAAGGAGTCCTCGGAGCCGTCCGAGATGTACTCGCCCCAGTTGTAGACGTAGAGATCGTCATGCTCGCCGCCCGAGCAGGAGGACAGCGCGAACAATAACAGCGAAGCGCAAAGCGCCGCCGAAAGGAGCAGTCCGTGTTTTCTCATTTCGCGGCGCCCCCTTCCTTCCCGCGGAAGCGCGCGGCGCCCCGCCGCTCCGGGCTCTTCTCCTTCGCGGGCTCGCCGTCCCTGTCGGAAAGGTTCGATACGACGAGAAGCAGGAGCACGACGGCGAAAATCAGCGTCGAGAGCGCGTAGATGTCGGGCTTGACGCTCTTCTTTATCATCGAATAAATGTGTATCGTCAGCGTCTCAAACGACGAGCCGCTCGTGAAATTGCTTATAACGAAGTCGTCGAACGACAGCGTGAAAGCCATGATGAAGCCCGTCGCGATGCCGGGCATGATGAACGGCAGCTCAACGCGGAAGAACGACTGCCACGGCGTGCAGCCGAGGTCGAGCGCCGCCTCCGGGATGTTCTTGTCCATCTGCTTGATCTTCGGCAGAACGGACAGTATCACATAAGGCAGATTGAACGTGACGTGCGCTATCAGAAGCGTCCAGAACGAAAGGTACGACTCGAGCCCCAAGAGCGTGCCGACAAAGACGAAGAGCAGCATCAGGGAGATGCCCGTCACGATGTCGGGGTTCATCATCGGGATGTTCGTCACGGACATGACGGCGCCGCGCATGAAGCGGTTTTTCATCCTGTCGATACCGACCGCCGCGAGCGTGCCGATGACGGTCGAGAGCACCGCCGCCGAGACAGAGAGCAAAAGCGTGTTCTTCAGCGCCTCGAGCGTCGCCTTGTCGCGGAAGAGCTCGCGGTACCAGTAAAGCGAGAGCCCCTGCATCTCCGTCGTGGACTCGCCCGAGTTGAAGCTGATGAGTATCATCACCGCGATCGGCGCGTACAGGAAAATGAAAACGAGTATGAGCCAAAGCCTGCCGAGGACCTTCATGCGTCTGCCCTCCCGTAAAAACCGTACTTTCTCATACCATCTTCGTCCTTTCCCCGGACTCGCTGTCCGTGTAATGGTTCATGACCGCCATCGAGATGAGGATCAGCACCATGAGGACGAGGGAGAGCGCCGCGCCGAAATGGTAGTTTATCGCCGAGCCGACAAAGTAGCTCTCTATCGTGTCGCCGATCAGCTGGAATGTGCCGCCGCCGAGCTTCTGTGAGATGTAGAACGTCGATATCGACGGCACGAACACCATCGTGATGCCGGAGACGACGCCCGAGAGCGACATCGGCATGACGACGCGGACGAGCCTCTGCCAGCCGTTGCAGCCGAGATCGGCGGACGCCTCGAGCAGCTTCTCATCGATGCCGGACATGACGGTGTAAATCGGCAGTATCATGTAAGGCAGAAAGCAGAACACCATCCCGACGACGACGGCGCCGGGAGTGTTTATCATGTGCGCCGCGCCGAGCCCTATGCGGCGCAGGGCGGAATTTATGATGCCCGTGTCCTCAAGCAGCGTCATCCAAGAATACGTCGTTATGAGGAAGTTCATCCACAGCGGTATCATTATAAGGAGCACCGCCGCCCGCTGGCGCTTCGCCTTCATGCGGGAGAAGAGGTACGCCGTCGGATACGCGATGACGAGGCAGATGACGGTCGCGATGAACGCGAGGCAGACGGAATTTACGAATATCAGAACGTAGTTCGAGGTGAACAGGCGCGAGACGTTCTCGGTCGTGAACGCGCCGTCAGCGTCCGTGAACGTGTAGTAAACGACGAACAGCAGCGGCGCGATTATGAAGAGCACGCTCCACACGATGTGGGGAGACGCCGCCGCGCGGGCCATGAGCCCCTGCCCGCGAGTGCCGCGCGCCGCCATCAGTCGTCCTCCCCGCCGTTTTCCGAGAGCTGGTCGAGCTCGTCGGAGAACGACGAATAGTCGCCGAACATGCCCGAATACTCGGACTTGTTCATGATGTGGAACGCGTCTGGCTCTATCTTCACGCCGATGTCGGTGTCGGGCGCGACGTAGTCCGTCGTCTGTATCATCCATTTGAAGCCGTCGATGTCGACTATGACCTCATAGTGGACGCCCTTGAACGTCACGGAGACGACGTGCCCGCAGAGCTCGCCCTCCGCCGTCGGCACGACGTCGACGTCCTCGGGCCTTATGACAACGTCGACGGGCGTGTTCTTGCCGAAGCCCTTGTCGACACAGACGAACGTGTGTCCCGCGAGCTTTACGGAATAGTCGTCGAGCATCACGCCGTCGACGATGTTCGACTCGCCGATAAAGTCGGCGACGTATGCGTTCGACGGCTCGTTGTATATGTCGGTCGGCGTGCCGATCTGCATGATGGAGCCGTTGTTCATGACGACGACGGTGTCCGACATGGAGAGCGCCTCTTCCTGGTCGTGGGTGACGTAAATGAACGTGATGCCCGTCCGCTTCTGCATCCCCTTGAGCTCGTTCTGCATATCCTTTCTGAGCTTGAGGTCGAGCGCGCCGAGCGGCTCGTCAAGGAGCAGGACGCGCGGCTTGTTGATGAGCGCCCTCGCTATCGCAACGCGCTGCTGCTGTCCGCCCGACAGCTTCGTGACGTGCCTCCGCTCAAACCCGCGCAGGTTCACCATTTCGAGCATTTCGCGGACGCGGCGCGAGATCTCTTCTTCGTCCTTGAGTCCCGAGACGCGCAGACCGAACGCGATGTTCTCGTACACGTTGAGATGCGGGAACAGCGCGTATTTCTGGAAAACGGTGTTGATGTGGCGCTTGTGCGGCGGCGTGTCGTTAATGCGTTTGCCGTCGAAGATGACGTCGCCTTTGTCCGGCGTCTCAAATCCGCCGATGATGCGGAGCGTCGTCGTCTTGCCGCAGCCCGAAGGGCCGAGCAGCGTGATGAACTCGTCCTCGTAGATGTCAAGAGAGATGTTGTCGAGCACGACTTCGCCGTCAAAGGCTTTCGTTATGCCCCGAAGTTCGATGAGCTTCTTTCCGTTCATTTTACGATGGTTTACCTCCCCGCCCGCCCGGAAAACTCCGTATGCGGGCTTCCTTCTTAAGAAATGATAAAAAAAAGGGCGATAAAAAGACCGCCGGAAATGTCCGGGACCGCACGCAATTACCTTACAGCAGCCCGAGCTTCGGGCGGTTTTTTTATTCGTCTTTTATAGCTGCCTTTCGGCAACTATATTATTGGCGCATATTATATCAGAATTCGACGCGATATGCAAGTGGCAATTGAAAATTTTTTTGCCCCGGACAAAGAAAATGTCAAGTCGGGCGCGCGGAGCATAGTATGTTAGAGTAAAAACGCCTTTTTCGGAAAGGAGATACAGAGAAAAAATTATGGATACCGATATAAATACGGAAAAAACCGCGCCCCCGTCCGGAGGCGGCGACGGCGGCGGCGCGACGTCCGAAGGTCAGCTGCTCGTCCGCGTGTTCACGGCGCGCGGCGGCATCCCCATAAAGGACGCGCTCGTCACGGTCCTGCCTCACGACAAATCGCTGCCCTCGCCGCAGGCGGTGCTTTTGACGGACGAAAGCGGCAAGACGCGGACGGTCTCGCTCCCCGCCCCGCCGCGCTCACTCTCGCTCTCGCCGGCGGACACGTCCGTATTTCCGGCGGAGCTGCCGTATTCGCTCTACACGGTGAAAATCGAACGCGAGGGCTTCTACACGCTGACGAACATAAACGTCCGCATCTTCTCCGGCATAACGGCGATACAGGACGCCGACCTCGTCCCGCGCGCGGAAGAGCTGCCGCGAGCCTACTACCTCGACGACGGGACTTACGTTGAGGGGGAGGAGGGTACCGATCTGTGAACGGCGCGCCGAGTCTTAATCTTCCCTTCGTGCCCGAGACGATAACGGTGCATCTCGGGCCCCCGTCGGCGGACGCCGGCAACGTGACCGTAGACTTCGCCTCGTACATAAAAAACGCCGCTTCGAGCGAAATTTACCCCACATGGCCGGACGCGGCGCTCTACGCCAACATCTACGCGATAACGTCGTTCGCGCTGAACCGCATCTACACCCGGTACTACCCGAGCCGGGGCTACGACTTCGACATAACGAACGACACCTCGATCGACCAGTCCTTCGTCCCCGGGCGCGACATCTTCGGCAACATAGGCGACATCGTCGACGAGATATTCAACAGCTACGTCAGGCGGCAGGGCACCGTCGAGCCGTACTTCACCCAGTACTGCAACGGGACGACTGTGACGTGCGCGGGGCTCTCCCAGTGGGGGACGGTCACGCTCGCGAACGAGGGCAAAAGCTCTATCGAGATACTCCGCTTCTACTACGGCGACGACATCGAGATAGTGTCGGACGCGCCCGTCGTCGGCGTATCGAATCCCGCGCCCGGCGCGATACTCCGCTTCGGCAGCACGGGCAACGAGGTCGTCGAGCTTCAGGTCAAGCTGAACCGCATCTCGAAAAATTACCCCGCCATCCCGAAAATTTCGCCCGTCGACGGCATCTTCGCCGAGGAGACTGACGCCGCCGTGCGGAAGTTTCAGTCGATTTTCGACCTCACGGTCGACGGGCTCGTCGGCAACGCGACGTGGTACGCAGTGCAGCGCGTTTACGCCGCCGTCAAGCGCCTGAACGATCTCGCCTCCGAGGGCGTGTCGCCCGAGGAGGTGACGAACCTCTTCTCCCTCGAGCTCGGGCTCGGCGACCGAGGGCGCGGCGTCTACGAGCTTCAGTTCTTCCTCAATTTCATCGCGAACTACAACGAGAGCGTCCCCTATCTTGAGATAGACGGCATCTTCGGACCTAAAACCGAGGCGGCGGTCCGCGCCGTGCAGGAGCTGTACGGTCTTTCCCCGACGGGCCGCGTCAACCTTGAGACTTGGGACTACATCTACCGCGCGTACCGCGGCATCATAGATTCCCTGCCGCCCGATTATTTCGAGGGCACGACGCGCCCGTATCCCGGCTTCCCGCTCCGCCTCGGGACGCGCGTTCCCGACGTGCTCTATCTTCAGGAATACCTCGACCGCATCGCGGGCGTGTATCCCGAGATCCCCGCGCCGGAGCAGACCGGCGTGTTCGACGCGGCGACGCAGGCGTCCGTCCTCGCATACCAGCGCCGCTTCGGACTTGACGAGACGGGCGTCGTCTCAAGCGCGACGTGGAACTCGATCACGTCCGTCTACAGGGACATTTTCGACGGCGAGCAGGCGTCGGGCACGCAGTCGCCGGGCGTCGTGCTCGAAAACAACACATAACAACGCATAAAGGAGGTTTTTGTATATGAATGGCGCAAACGCTCCCCGCGGCGACGTATTCTACGACATCGGCGACACCGAGGCCGCCGTCCGCGTCTATCAGGAGATGCTCCGCACGATCTCGCAGGCGACGGGCGAGCTTCCGCTCATAGGCGTGGACGGCGTCTACGGCAAGGGGACAGAGGAGGCGACGCGGCAGCTTCAGGCGATGTGCGGTCTGCCCGTGACGGGCCGCGTCGACCGCGCGACGTGGGAGGCGGCGGCGGAAAAGAGCCTCGCGATAAGGGAGAGGAACACGCCGCCCCTCGGGATAAAGCCGTTTCCCTGTACCGCCGGCTTCTGCATCGAATGCGGCGCGCACGGAAATCTCGTCCTGCTTCTGCAAATCGTCCTCGAGGAGCTCTCTTCCGTCTACGAGGAGTTCGGCGATATCCCCCTCACGGGCACACTCGACAACAGAACGATGAGGGCCGTCCGCTGCTTCCAAAAGAAAAACTTCCTCGCCGAAAACGAGGAAGTAAACAAAGAAACCTGGGACGCCCTCGCCCGCCAATACAACTTCCGCATCGGGGTCAGCGAATAGAGGGAGGGGAGGTTTTTGCGGGGGACCTTTTTTTGGCAAAAAAGTTCCCCCGCACCCCTTCAAAAAAACTCATTACGGGGGGACTTTCTTGGGGAAATGCCGGCTCTAAACATACACTAAAAGCGCCCGTATTCGCCCCAAGTAATCCCAAGTAATCCACCCCAGTCATAAAAATTTTTGAAGAGGGGGCGCGGGGGAGGGACTCTTTGTAAAAAGTCCCTCCCCCGCATACTACACTTACTCTTTCACAGACACCACGCCGTCGCAGTTGTATTCTTTGCCGCCGGGGGTGAGGGTGAGCTTCGCGCCGGAGACGGTGATGGCGGTCACGGCCTGGAGGCAGTCGTCGCCCGCGTCGACGGAGATCTCGCCGCCCTCGATAAAGATGTAGCCTTTTTCGGGGTCGTCATCCTTCGAGGACTTGATGCCGTCGTTCTTGCACGAGATCGTCAGCTTCCCGCCGCGGACGGTCACGCTGTCGTTGCCGCGCAGCCCATGATTCTGCGCCGTGATGTTGACATTTCCGCTGATGAGCTTAAAGTCGTCCTTCGTCGTGATGCCGTTGTTCACGGAGCCGTTCACGTTGAGCGTGCCCTCTCCGTTTATCGTCAGGTCGACCTTCGAGAAGAGGCACGCGTTCGGCTCGCCGTCGGCGTTCACGTCGGTGTACGCGCCGCCGTCCTCGAGCGTCGACGTCGTCCCCTCCGCGAGCGTTATCGAGACCTTGTCCGCGCTCTTTATCCAGACGGGAGCCTCGGTTTTCGACGCCAGCTTGAGCCCGTCGAATACGAGCTGCACCTTTTCGCGGTCCTTCACCTCAACGATAACGCGCCCGTCCGAGCACGAGCCGCGCAGGATAAAGACGCCCTCGCCGAGGATAAGAACCGTCTTCCCCTCGACGGAGACGCCGCTGCCCGCGCCCGATACCTTCGCGCCGCCGTCCGAAAACGTCACAACGGCAGCCTTCGCCTCGTCGTAGTCGGCGCGCAGATCAAAATTCGAGTACCGCCCCGACGGGTCGGAAGTCTCACCGCCCGACGCACCGCCCGACGCATTTCCCGACGTCCCCGCCTGCTCGCCCGAGCCTGTCCCCGCGGGCTCGCCCGCCTGCTGCCCGCCGGACGTGCCCGCTCCCGCGCCGCCGCCCTCGCCTGTCGACAGGCTGAAGCAGGAGGTGAGAGAGAATGCGGACGCGAGCATCAGCGCCGCAAGCGCCAGCGCCAAAACGCGCTTTTTTGTTCCGTTCATTTTTTTGTTCTCCTTTTTATGTATTTTTCCGTCTTATATTTTCGCGAGCGTCACAGGCCCGATAAGTCCCGAGCCGACGTAGTCCCTGTCGTTTTCGAATATCTCGCGGAAGCTGCCATCCGCGCGCGATTTTTCCTCCGCCTCCGGTGTCCCGAGATATGCCGCCGCCTCCGCGTTCAGCACCGTCACCGAAAGCACATGCCGCCCACGGCCGAGCCTTATCTTCGCCTCATACGGCGGGAACGGTACCTTCACCGCCTCCCCGCCGTCGATTTTGACGGCGGCGGCGTGATACACGCAGCCGAGCGAAAGCAGATATTCCCCGTCGCCTCCGACCTCGACGGACGCCTCATACGTCATGACCCCCGCATACGCGCCCGCAAACGTCCGCCAGTCGGGGAGCCTGCCGTCCGCGTCTGCCTCGAGCGCGAGCACGTCCCCACACGGCAGCGTCACACGCCATCCCGTGACGGGAACGGACGCGGACACATCCTCATCGGCAAAAGGCAGCGCCTCCTTGCCGCCCGCCCTCACGGCAGAAATCCCGAGCGGCGGCAGCCGCAGCACATCCCCCGCCGCGCGCCATTCGCCCGTGACAAAATCGTATTTTTCGACATAAGGAAACGGCAGCTTCTCGGGAAGCGTCAGCTCGCCTTCGTATTCGTCATTTGATTCATTAAGGAACAGCCAGTATTTGCTCCCGTCTGCCGCGACACGCACGGCGGAGGAAACACGCCCCTCTCCCCTGAGCGGCGAGCGCGAGGCAAGATATTTTCCGACGTCGGACGGGTATGTGAGCACGCGCTCGCCGACAAATCCCGAAGGCGCAAAGCTGACGAACAAAAGCTCCGCCCCGCGGTCTCTCATCGTCCGCAGCTTATCCGCGACAGCCTCGGGCAGCGCCGACACCGCGGGGATGACGACGGTCCTTATCCTCTGCCCCGACGGGACGGCGAGCGCGCCGTCGCCGCACACCTCCGAGGCGGCGAAAATATCGTCCCAGATGTAATCGAAATCAATGTGCGCGTAAAGCATCGCCTCCGCCGTGTCGTTGAACCACTCCCACGGCAGATGGAGGGAGACCCTGTTCGGGCGCGCGGGCGGGAACTCCGCCGATATCGCGCCGCGCGGGACGTAGAGCGCGGCGTCCGCCGCGGGCTTCCCCTCTGACAGCAGCTTTACCGCTCGCGAAATATGCATATTCACGTCGCGCGCGAAATTTTCCGACAGCGGAGACGAAAAGTCGAGCGGCGTGCCGTATCCGCGCCCGCCCTCGGGCGCGGCGATCATAAAGAAGAATCGGTCGATGCCGCGCATCGCCTGATATTCCGCCGCCCAGCGCATATAGTCGGGCGTCAGGCACCTGCCGACGGCGGCAAAGCTCTCGCTCAGCGCGTGCGCCTTCCCCGTCATTCGGCGGAAGCTGCCCGCGAGGCGCGGATAGTCCGCCGTGTGCCCGGGCCTTATCTGCGCCCAGATGTAGTCGACGCCCGGCGCGTCGCTGTATTTGTTGTTCTTGAAAAAGTCGCCGGAGACCGAGTTCGTCGAGCGGACGTCGTGGTCGAGGTCCTGATGACCGAGAAACTCGACGCCGTGACTGTGGCACCAGTCTGAAAGCGTGCCGAAAAAGACGTCCGCAAGCATCGTCGTCGCGACGTCGCGCCAGTCCGAGAAAAGCTGCCCGCCCCCGCACGCGGCGAGCAGCGGCAGGCGCTCTGTCGGGTCGTAGCCCTTCAGCTTTATGAATTCGTCGATGATGCCGAACGTGTACGGCAGCGGGAACGAAACGAACGGCTCGTCATAGAAAAATCCTCTTATCGTACCGCCGAAATATTTCCCGAGCCGCCTGTAATATTCCTCATGCATCACGGACAAAAGCGACGACACTGCCTCGCGCGAGAGCAGGTCGAGCGTGCACTGCGCGTCGTCCTCGGGGTCGGAGGCAAAAACGCCCACCGTCCGCGTCGTGTCGTATTCCCAGCTGACGGCGGCAAGGCGGCACCTCTTGTGATGCGCCGTGTATTCGAGCCTCCCGTCCCTGACCGGCACGGCCTCGTACCCGCCGGCGGGTCCCGCAAACACGTTTCTGCCGACGTGCCATGCCGCCGCCGCGAGCAGGTGCGCGGGCGCCGTCACCGACACCGTCTGCCCCTCCTCAATTATCATGTCGAGCGAAAGATGCAGCTTTTTCGAGCGGAGATCGGGCCGCCCTCTCATCGAAAGCCCTGCCGCGGTCCCCGTCGGATAGCCCCATTCGTCGAATATGTAAACGTCGAGCCCGCGCGCCTCCGCCTCGCGGCATGCGTACCCGAGCCCTCTCATGTAGCCGTCGATCCAGTCGCCGATCTTATCCTTCGGGACGGGACCCGACGCGCTCTTCCCCTCGACGGAGAAGCCGGAATACCCCCTCTCGTCGACAAGGCGGACAAAGCTTTCCATCTGCTCCTCCGTGTAGTTCTCGGAGAAGCCCGTGTGGAGTATCGGCGCGTACCTTCTGTCCTCTCTCATACGAATGATCCTCGGATCTTATTTCCCTTTTTCGTCGGCGTCCGCGATGTCGTTATTTTCGGTATTTTCTGTATGTTCGGCGCTTTCAGCACTTTCGGCGCCCGTTTTTTTGTTTTTCACGACGTAGCGGCGAAGCCCCGAGAGCGCGTTTTCATAAGAGACGGAGCGCAGATGAGGGAACGAGCGTATCATGCGGCTCTGCGTCGAGTTGAGGCGCTTCGAGAACCGCTCGAAAACGGATGCCGCCGCCTCGTGTATCGCCTCGGCAACGCTTTTTTCGATGCCGCCGACCTTTCCGGCAGCCTCCGACAGCGCCCCGCCGATGCCGTGCGTCCGCTCGCCGACCTTTTCGGCGGCCTTTTCGACGGCCTCGGAGAGCACAACGCCGACCTCGTGCGCGCGCTTCGTGACGGCTGCCTCGACCTCGGAGGTGAGCTCGCGCAGCTTCTCGTCAAATCCCGCAAGCCCGCGAACGGTGATCACCGCGTCGACCACAAATAATGCAAACAGCACCGCCGCGACCGAGTGGAGCGCGGGCATCGGCAGAAGAGCGACGAGCCCCTCGACCGCCGGATGGATGACGAGCACGACGACGGTAGAGAACGCGCCGAACACGACGGCGCCGAGCAGGCAGACGCGCCCGTTTATGTTGAAGCGGTATGTGGAATAGTCCCACCACCGCGCGTGGAACAAAACCTCCATGACGTAGGACGTCGCGTACTCGAGAATCGTGTCGAGCGCCATGCCGAGGAAGAAGAGAAGGAATACGTTGTCGGTCCAGCCGAGGGCGTAAACGTCCAGCATCGCGCCGAAGCCGTATATCGGGCAGTACGGACCGTTGAAAAATCCGCGCTCGACGAGCCGCCGCGCCTCAAGCGAGCAGATGATAGTCTCGTAGACCCAGCCCGCAAACGCGTATATCATTATGTAAAGAAACGTTTTCTCAAGCCATAAAAGCGCAGTCATAAAAAGGTAACTCCGTCCCGATTTAAAAAATAAAGTCTCCCCGCCGGGGCCTCCCCCGCCCGCGCGGGCGAGGCTCCGACCGGAGCTTATGAGCGTTTGTCAGTAAAATTCCCGCGTCCGCGCCGCCGCGACAGCTTCTCCTTTATGCCCTCCGCGGTCTCGCGCGCGGCGCAGATCTTGTCCGCGGCGCAGAGGATAACGCCCTCGCCGCTGACGGGCGGGAAAGGGTTCAGGGGGAACATGTGGTGCCTTATCATGTCGCGCTCCGTTTTTCCGAGCGAAAAATCGATGCACGCGCGGCGCATCGCCTCGTCCGCGTGACGGAAGCCGTGCCAGGCGTGACCGGGCTCGTGCCAGTCGTAGAGGAAGTAATCGTGAAGGAGCGCGCCCCTTGAAAGCGCACGCCTGTCGAGCTTTGCTATGCGAAGCCGGAGACGGCAGCCGACAAAGCCGCGCCCGACGCGGAGGCGGCAGCAGCGGACGCCCTCGAGCACGTCGGCAAGGTCGAGGCATTCGGCGGTCACGGAGAGCGAATGCTCAAACACGCTGACGCTCCCGTGCTGCATGAACGCGCGCTCCGCCCTCATGCCCGAAGAGGCGATAATGTCGCCGCAGACGTCCTCTATCTCCGGCATCCTCGACTTATATCCGCGTCCCGCGTCCGTCATCTCCGCTCCCCTTTACATATTATTTTATAATATTCTACGCCCGCCCGCCGCTTTTGTCAAGCCAAAAGTGCCGCCGTATTATATCATCATCCGCACATGCCGCCCGCGCCAAACAACCGCCCCGCACCAACAAAGCCAATTCCCCAGTCATAAAAGCACCCCCTCCATTCCCCCCATCACAGTCCGCGCCTCTCTCCCGCCCCGCACCATCCAAGCCCCCTCATCATCCGCTCCGCACAAACGCCCCGCGCCATCCAAGCCAAGTCCCGTAATAAAAGCTTTTGAAAAGGGGGCGCGGGGGGAAAACTTTCGCAAAAGTTTTCCCCCCGCACAGCTCACTCCACCAATGATGCCATTTTGGAGACGTTGCCGGAGCTTGAGATGTTGTAGATGTTGACGATATAAATTACGTCGGACGCGCCCGTTTTACCGACAAGGTCGGAAAGGCTTTCCTTATAGTAACGGAAGTCGATCCAGTAGACGTGCTCGTAATGATCGATAAGGAACGGGATGAACGCGTTCCCGAAGGAATCCTTAACAACGATGCAGGCGGAGCCGTCGGTGATATTCGGATTGTGCGCCTCGGCGTAAGACTGATCCGCGCCCGCAAAGCAGCTGTACTTGACGCTCGCGCCGTAGCTGTCCACGTTTCGGACGATGTTCCACTTCACCTCGCTGCCGTCCTTCGCCCTGTACTTCATCGAGTTCGTCCCCATCGGAACGTAAGCCGTCACCGTGTCCGGCGTCGCCGCCAGCTTGCCGGAGCGGCTGCTCGTGTAGTAGGTCCCGAGGAACCCCTCAAACGTCCGCGTCTCAAAATCCGACAGCTCGTGCGGAGTCATCCCCTTCGCCTTCGCGAACGCGCGGTATGTGTAATACGCGCCGAGCGCCGTCCAGTGATGGTCGGTGCGGAAGTAGATGTACTCGTCGCGGTGCGGAACGAGCGCGTCGTAAGCGCTTATCTTCCCGATGCCGGAGTTCATGACCGAGTACGCATATTCGATCGCGCGCCCCTGGTCGCTCGCGCCGAGCTTCTCGATGACGGCGTCGCCGAGCAGAACGCCCGACGAGAGCGGCGCCACAATGCACCACATCTTCGTGCGCCCGCCTATCGCCGAGTAGGTCTTGTTCATCACGTCGGCGAAAACATCGACGCGCGCCTTCTTGAAATAGTAGAGCCCGTATGCACTGTTGCCCGAAAGGTATAAGGACCCCGCCATCTCGCCGTTCTGATCTGTCACCGGCGGCTCCGGAGGCTCCGTTGCGGGAGGTTCGGTTGCGGGAGGTTCAGTCACGGGCGGTTCCGTCTCGGGCGAGTCGGTCACCGCAGCATCCGTCCCGGGCACATCCGTCCCGGGCACATCAGTCCCCTGCGCATCGGTCACCGGCGGCGACGGCGGCTCCGTCCCCGAGGGCTCCACAGGGTCCGGGATGTCATCCGGAATATCATCCGGAATGTTGTCGCCCGCCTCGCCGTTGTTTATTATCTGCTGGCTGCGGTCGCCGAAAAGCGAGTGCATGCCCGCGCTCATCGAAACGAAGAACTCCCTTGACGGGAACGTGTCCGCGTACCAAACGTCGAGCTCGCGGCAGAAGCTGCCGTCAACGAGCGCGGACGGCGAAAATTCGGGAAATTTCGTAAGCTCCCGCTTCTCCATCTCCGACACGGAGGGACGCAGAAACCACATGAGACCGACGGTCCCGATCGCGAAAAGCACAGCGAAAAACAGCGTCAGCTTCGCCGTCGCAATAAACTCATCCTTGCGCTTTTTCATGCTCCCTCCTTAAAAATTGAAGTACAGAAACGGATTATATGTGTCGCCCGTCATGAACGCGGCGCAGATCACCAAAAGGACGGCGGGGTACATCACCTCGACAGCGGAGCCGAGCATAAACGCACACCGCGCAAGCGCGCCGCCCACCTTTTCGCCGCCGTCAGAATCGGGCGGACAAAGGCGCTTTTTCAGCGCGGGCAAAACCGGCGTCGAGCCTATCACGGCGACTATGAGAAGCACGAAATTAGAGCGCAGGCAGAGCTCGACGGAATACGCGAACGCCGCGTTCCCGTTGCCGCAGAAGAGCCCGCGCAGAACCGCCGCCATCGCGTGCGGATCCTCGAATTTGAATATTATCCAGCCGAAGTAGACGACGACAAGCACGAACGCGCGGCGCAGAAATGAGGGAATTCGCGAAAGCCTCTCCTGACCGAAGGCGAATTTCTCGACGGCGAGGAACACGAAATACCACATCCCCCAAAGGACGTAATTCCACGACGCCCCGTGCCAGAATCCCGTCAGCGCCCAGACGACTAAAAGATTCCGGAACTGGCGCGCGCGCCCGCACCTGCTGCCGCCGAGCGGGATATAGACGTAGTCACGGAAAAAGCTCGAGAGCGAGATGTGCCACCTTCGCCAAAAATCGGTCACGGAGGACGAAATATAAGGATAGTTGAAATTCTCGCGGTAGTGGAAGCCGCACATCAGCCCCATGCCTATCGCCATGTCGGAATATGCCGAAAAGTCGAAGTAGATCTGGAGCATGAAGGCAAATCCCGAGAGCCACAGCCCCGCCGCCGGCATCGTCGCGAGCACCTCGGCGTCGCCGGTGAAATATGTGTCCGCGATCACGGCGCACGAGTTCGCGATAACGACCTTTTTCGCAAGCCCGACCGTGAACCTGCCGACGCCGCGTGACAGTCCGTCGAGCGTCACGCGCCTGTGCATTATGTCGTGCTCGATGTCCTCATACCTCACGATAGGACCCGCGACGCACTGATGGAAAAGGCACGCGTATAAAAGAAGAACGGAAAATTTCCGCTGCGCGGGGACGCGGCGCGTGTAAACGTCGGCGACGTAGGAAATCAGCTGGAAAGTGTAAAACGATATGCCTATCGGCAGAAGAATAGATGAGACGAACTCCGGCGTCCCGGTCCCGAAAATGCGGCTTATGTTGTCGAGGAAAAAGCCCGTGTATTTGAAAAAGCAGAGGACGGAAAGGAGCAGCGCGACGCCGACGCCGCAAAAAACGGCGCGCCGTTTCCCCTTCGAGGACGCGATGCCGAGCCCCGCCGCCCACGCGATAAGAACGTCGGTCAGAAGGACCGCCGTAAACCCGAGCCCCGCCCAGCTGTAAAACACGAGCGAGGAGATGAGCATGACGGCGTTTTTGGCTTTTATACTTTTGCATAAATTATGGGCGGCAATATTTAGAGCGAAGAAAAAGAAAACGAATATCATGCTCGAAAAAACCATATGCCGCCTCACAAAAGCAAGTGTAAAATCATGGACGGCTTTTGCCGAAATGCCGCCGCGTGTATTTTAATTATACCCCTGAAGAATCAAAAGTCAATGGCTCCGCGAGGGGTAAATTCCGACGTAAATCGCCAGCCTTCGCGCACGATAATAGTCAAATGCAGAATTAATTTTTGCGCTTTTCGTTCAGACATAGTCAACTGTATATTTCGCGAGGCGGAAAGGGCGGAAAGCGCCCTCTGCAAGCCGCTTTTTTCGGGTTTCGGAAGCCCGCCGAAAAACCGCCCGAAGCGCAAAAAAAGGAGCCGCCCGCCGATTTTTCGGCGGCGGCAATTTTTAAATAATTCCGAGTATTTTCGGCATTCGTCGCATTTTCGGCCCGAACCCGCCCGAACCGGGCATGTGATGCAGAAATGACGCAGAAACGGGCATGAATTTTCAGTACGCCGCCTCCGTGACCTCGACGCCGTGCGCGCGGAAAAAGTCCGCCTTTCTGAAAAACTCGTCGTCACCCTCGCCATCGTAGCGGAATATGACGACTTCCCGCGCGTTCACGCAGGCGGCGGCAATCTTTTCGAGCAGCGCCCTGTCAGCCTCTATCCCGTGACCTATCACCGCGAGCCTTTGGAATTTTCCGTAGGGAAGCCTCGGTATGCCGCCGTTTCTCTCGCGCGATCTCACAAACGAATCTATGCGCCTGAAATGTTTTATAACGCTTCGCGCCGTGTCAACAGAGAGACCGACGCCGCTGTTTTTCGCCGCCTGATATTCCTCGAGCGACGCCGCGAGCTCCTCGCCCTGCCGCGCCGCTCCCCTTTTGCCGAGACGCCTTTGCAGCTCGAGCCTCGTCCTTTCGAGCTCCTTTGACCATCTTATGTCATTATATTCCGCAAGGCACGGTTCATCGCGGTAGTCGTAGCCGAGTATGATGTCCCCCTCCGAAAGCGAGCCGTGTATGTATATTATTTTTTTCGTGTATGCCTCCGCCGTCGCCGTATAGTTGAAGTTGATAGCCGTGGTCTCAGGTCCCAAAACGCCCGCGATACTGTCGAGCTTTGCCGCCGGAATCTCCGTCGCGCGCGCGAGGTATTCCGCCATAAGGACGCGAATCCTGTCTATCACAAGGCGCATTTCTTCCACGAGCGCCCTGTTTTCCTCATACGGTATAGTTTCGGAGAACGCCTCGCGCATAAATCTCTCCGTCAGTATGCGGATGTTGTTTTCAAAATCGTACCAGTTTTTTATTGTCGGCTCGCCGCCGCACAGCTCCCTGAACCTGTCAATTGCGGAATCGCTCACGGCATAGGCAAAATCTCCGTACAGGGTTTTGTACCCGTGCACAAGATCAAAGCCGTTCCCTATGACCGCAAGCGTCAGTGAGCGCTCTCTGTCCGAAAAGAGCATCATCTTCCTCCGATTTATATAAGGATATGAGAATATTGTACCGAAAATTCCGAAGAAAATCAATAAAAGGATGGCGCGCCTTGTCGTGCTGCATTGGGGTCCTTCATGGCGCCCCCACGGGGGGCGCGCGAGGGGAACCCGACCCACGGCACCACGACAGCCGCTTCGCGTCAGAGGCGCGGGGGCTCTCGCCCCTTTCGCGCCTTGTCGTGCTGCCGAGAGCAAACGGCGCCCCACAGGCGGCCTTCGTGGCGCCCCCACGAGG
>CANQYV010000044.1 GCA_947628165.1 uncultured Clostridia bacterium
AGACCGCGCCGTTTTTCGCCGCCGCGAGCGCAAAGAGTATCGGCGCCAAATCGGGTGTGTCGGTGATGTCTATCGTCGGCGTACCTTCTTCTATCATTCCGAAATGATCGCGGTACGCGCGGTCTCCCTGCCTGCTTTCCGGGTCGAGCCCCGTCACGTTGACGCTGCCGCCCAGAAGATTGAACGCGTCGAGAAACGCTGCGTTCGACCAGTCGCCCTCGACCGAAAGCTCGCGCCGACCGCCGGTGACACCGGAACCGACAGATATCAAATTTCCTTCGATTTTTATCTTCGCGCCGAACCTCCGCAGCGCGTCCGCCGTCATTATGACGTACGGCCTGCTCTCAAAAGGCGGGATGACGCGTATTTCTCCGCCGCCGAGCCGACAGAGCGCGAAAAGGAGCCCCGTTATGAACTGGCTGCTGACGCTGCCGTCTACCTCATATGTTCCGCGCGTGAGCGTGCCCGACACCGTGAGCGTACCGTCTCCGAGTGAAAACTCGCCTCCGCTCCCGCGCACGAGCTTATCATAGACGCCGAGGGGGCGCGCCATCAGCCGCCCGCTCCCGAGAAAGGTCACCGCCTTACCCGTCAGCATCGCGAGAGGAATGAAGAACCGCAGCGTGCTGCCGCTCTCGCGGCACATGAGAGGACCTTTTACCTCAGACAAAAACGATCCTCCGTCGATAACAACGCAACCCTCGCCTCTGTCGGCGCGCGCGCCGAGCGCCTCGGCGCAGTCGAGTGTCGCCTTTATATCCTCCGAATACTCGACGCCTTCTATTTTCGTCACGCCCGGGGAGAGCGCCGCCGCTATAATGAGCCTGTGCGCCATGCTCTTCGACGGAGGCGCCTTTACGGTTCCTCGGAGCGTACTCTTTTTAAAGACCGCTCTCATCTTTTCACACCGGCAAGCCAGTCTATGGCGAGCAGATATCCGTCCGTTCCTTTTCCTATAATGCTCTTTTCGCACGCCATGCCCGCGTAGCTCACGCGGCGGAACGGCTCGCGCTCGTTCACGTCCGAGATGTGCACCTCGACCGCCCTTATCGACACCGCCTTCAGCGCGTCGAGTATCGCGACGCTCGTGTGCGTGTATGCGGCGGGGTTTATCACGATGCCGTCGAATACGCCGTATGCGGACTGTATTTTGTCGACGATGTCGCCCTCGTGATTCGACTGAAATATCTCGATTTCTACATTTGCATAATTATTTTCGACATATGTCGTTATTTTGCGGCACACATCGTCGTATGTCTCTTTTCCGTATATTCCCGGCTCTCTTATGCCGAGCATATTAAGGTTGGGCCCGTTTATGACGAGTATCTTCATCTTTTGTAGTGCAGCCTCTCTATCATTTTTGCGTTGTGCTCCCGTCCGTCGACGGCTCTGTATATCACGTCCGCGGTCGCCTCGTAAATGTGCCGCCTCTCCTCGAACCGCTTTTTTATAGCCTCGCTGTCGCTCGCGAGCGGGCGGCTCGCCGTCGGCGTCAGGTATTCTGTCGGGCGCATTATGTAATAGATGCGTCCGCCCCTCTTCAGCGCGCGGACGTTTTCGGGCCTCAGTATCGCACCGCCTCCGGTCGAGATTATGCAGCCGCTGTTTTTCGAGACTTCCTCTATGACCTCAGATTCGCGTTCGCGGAACTCTGCCTCCCCGTATTTTTCAAAATACTCCGCTATGCTCATCCCTATGCGGGAGACTATCTCGGCGTCAGTGTCTATGAGCGTGCGCCCCGTCCTTGCCGCTATCCGCCTGCCTATCGAGGATTTGCCCGCGCCCGGCATGCCGGTGAGGACGATATTCTCCTTTTCGGCAAGCAATTTTTCATATATTCTCTCCGCCGTACCGGGCTCGCTTTTCTTTCCGAAAAAATGCTCCGATGCAAAGACCGCCTGCGAGACGAGCATGTAGAGCCCGCCAACCGCCTTGATGCCGCGCTCGCGCGCCGAGAGGACGAGCTCCGTCCGTATCGGGTTATACACGGCGTCAATGACGCCCGAAAGCACTGGGAATTTTGCGATATCGACGGGGGACGACGACACGTTCGGATACATCCCAACGGGCGTTGCGTTGATGATAACGTCGGCATCCGCGTGGCGCATGTACGCCTCATCGTATGTGAGCACGCCGTCGCGTCCCGTCCTGCTGACGCAGAAAACGCTCCCCGCGCCGAGCTGACGCGAAAGCTCCGCCGCCATGTGAGACGTTCCGCCCGTGCCAAGGACGAGCACCTTTTTCCCCGAAAAACCGATGCCGGAGCGCAGGATCAGCGCACGCATTCCGGCGTAGTCCGTGTTGTAGCCGAAGAGCTTCCCGTCCCTGTTGACGACGGTGTTCACGGCGCCGATTTTCATCGCCTCGCCGTCCGTCACGTCAAGATACGGCATAACGTCGCGCTTATAGGGGATCGTAACGTTTATGCCGAGAAAATCCCGCTTTTTCATGAACGCGTCGAGCTCCCCCTTCGGCACCTCGCAGAGCTCGTATTCGTAATCCCCGATCATATTGTGTATCTCGCGCGAGAAGCTGTGTCCGAGCCGCTCGGCGATACAGCCGTATTTCATTTCTCACTCTCCTTATCAGGCATCATCAAAGCGCGCATACGGAGGATGTCCAATCCGTACCGTACCTCACCGCGAGCATATCCGCCAGCACGAGCGCCGTCACGCTGTCAACGACAACGCGCGCCCTGTGCACTATCGCCGGGTCGTGCCGCCCGTGCAGTAAAAGCTCCGTCGGCTCGCCGTCCGGCAGCGAGACCGTCATCTGCGGCTTATATATCGACGGCGTCGGCTTTACGGCACAGCGGAACAGTATCGGCATGCCGTTCGAGATGCCTCCGTTTATGCCGCCGTTGTTGTTTGTAGCGGTAGTTATCTTCCCGTCCGTGACGGTGAACGCGTCGTTTGCCTCGCTTCCGAAAAGGTCCGCTATCGCAAACCCGAGCCCGAACTCCACGCCCTTGACGGCAGGTATCGAGAAAAGCATATGCGAAAGCACGCCCTCAAGCGTGTCGAACCACGGCTCGCCGATGCCTGCGGGAACGCCCGTGACGGCCGTCTCGAGCACGCCGCCGACGCTGTCGCCCGCGTCCGCCGCAGCCTCAGCCTCGCGCCTCATCCGCTCGCCCGCGTCATTGTCGAGCACGGCGAAATCCATTTCCGAAAGTGCCCGCACCTCCGACGCGATGTCTGCGGAAAAGCCCGCGTCCGAAACTCCGTGCAGCCTTGCGATATGTGTGCCTATATTTATCCCGCATGAGCGGAGCGCAGGTATAACGACGGCGCCTGCGGCGACGAGCGCCGCCGTAAGTCTTCCGCTGAAATGACCTCCGCCGCGGTGATCCTCAAATCCGTGATACTTGACGTATCCCGTATAGTCGGCGTGCCCCGGACGCGGCAGTCCACGGCTGTAATCCCCGCTCTTTCTGTTCTCGTTCGGTATCAGGATGCAGAGCGGCGTGCCCGTCGTCTTGCCCTCGAATACTCCGCTCACGATTTTATATTCATCCGCCTCAACGCGGGCGGTCGATATTTTTCCCGACGGGCGGCGGCGCGAGAGCTGGGCGGAGATAAAGTCCCCGTCGACGTCGAGTCCCGACGGCAGTCCGTCGAGCACGGCGCCTATATAGTCGCCGTGGCTCTCGCCGAAAATCGTCGTTTCTAAAGAACTGCCGAAAGTGTTCTTCATTTTTTATGCTCCCCTCTCCGTCTCAAGATATCCGTCGAGCCGCGCCGACAGCGCCTCGTATGTCATCCGCTCGAAGCGGAAGCTGCCGATCTCATCGACGAGCACGGCGGTGACGCCGCCGCCGTCTCCCTTCTTGTCGTGCGTGAGCGCCGCCTTCACGCGGCTTATGTCTATATTCCCGTACTCGGTCGGAAGCCCGAGCGAGCGGAGCACTCGGCGGAGCCTTGCGGCGGCCTCCGGCGAGCACATCGGCAGCATTCCGAGCGCGACGCATTCGCCGTGATAAAGGCCGTGCAGCTCCTCCTCCGACTCGACTCCGTGACCTATCGTGTGCCCGAAGTTCAGAACGCGGCGAAGCCCGCCCTCGCGCTCGTCCTGTTCGACGACGCGTTTTTTTATTAGCAGCGAGCGCTCTATGACCTCGTCGATTCTGTCCTTTGCCTCGCCGCGCTCGAAAATGCCGAAGAGCTCCGCGTCGCACGTCGCCGCCATCTTGACGGCCTCGGCAAGCCCGTTTGAAAGCTGACGCTCCGGCAGCGTCCCGAGCACGTCCGGATCGACGAGCACGCGCCTCGGCTGATAAAACGCGCCGACTATGTTCTTTATGCCGCAGAGGTCGACCGCGGTCTTCCCTCCTATCGATGAGTCTATCTGAGAGAGCGACGTCGTCGGAATATTATAGAAATCGACGCCGCGCATATACGCGGACGCGGCAAAGCCCGCAAGGTCGCCGATAACTCCGCCGCCGACGGCGGCGACACAGTCGCCGCGGGAAAAGCCTTCCCCGAGCATGACGGTCAGTATCTCCTCAAAGCGCGCAAGGCACTTCGTCCCCTCGCCCTGCGGCAGAACGAGCTTCACCGGATGGGAACACATACAAGCGACCGTGTCGGCGTATTTCGCCGGGACCCCGTCGTCCGTAACGACAAGGACGCGGCGGTCAAGATCGAGATACTCCCCCGCACGGGAAAGGCACCCGCGCTCGACTGTTATGTCATAGCTCCTGTCGCGGAGCCCGAGCGTCATAACCACTTTCTGCTTTCCTTTCTTTTTTTCAGAGCGAGCCGCCCGCCTTATAGCTGCCGACGACCTTCAGCCTGTCGCAGACCTCGGAGAGCTCTGCGAGCATCGCGCGGCCCTCGTCTCCGTCGGGCTCGCCCTCCGCCTCTATGTAAAAATAATACTGCCATGCGAGCGTTTTCATCGGATGCGAGCGGAGCACCTTCATGTTGAAGCCATGCCCGCCTATGATGCTTATCGCCTTTGCGAGCGCGCCCGCCGAGTTTTTTACCGTGAACATCAAAAGGAAATTGCCCTCAGACTCGCCGCGCCCCGACGTCTGCTCGAGCTTCACGTCCGAGAATACGGCAAACCGCGTCGTGTTCGTGCTCGAGTCGTTTATGTCGTGGTCAAGGACCGTGAGCCCGTAGAGCTCCGCCGTCTCGCGGCTCGCTATCGCCGCGGTCCTCAAATCTCCCCCCTCGGCAACGGCGCGCGCCGCTATCGCCGTGTTTGTCGCCTCTACGATGCGGAAGCCGTGCTCCGTTATGTATTTTTCGCACTGGGAGAGCGCCTGCGGATGTGATACGACTGTCTCTATGTCGTCGAGCCGCGCCCCCTCGGACGCGAGCAGATGATGCGTCACCGGCAGATCGTATACGCCGTTGACGTAGAGCGAGCCCGTGAACATGAGGTCAACGACCTGACTGACGTCGCCCGCGTAGCTGTTTTCGATGGGAAGCACGGCGCAGTCGCAGTCGCCGGATACGACGGATTCGTATGCCGAATGGAAGCTGCCGAACGGCACCGCGTCCGCCTCCGGGAAAATCCTGCGCGCCGCGATGTTGGCAAATGCGCCCGGCACGCCTGAATAAGCGACGCGTGCGCCGGAGTTCAGCTTAGTCTGGTACCTCTTCGACGCGTCGAGCACGGAGCGGAACACTGTCTTATAATACGGCGCAAGCGCGGGGTCGTCGAGATATTCAAGGTTTTTTGACAAAAGCTCCGCCTCGCGTCCCGCGTCGAGCACGGGCAGCCCGCGCTCACGCTTGTATGCCGCCACCTTCGCGGACTCCGCCATGCGGCGGCAGAAAAGCTCCGCCATTTCCCTGTCTATGCCGTTTATCTTTTCTCTTGCCTCATTAAGCCCGTCCATAAGAACTCCGTTTCTCAAAAAATACGCGCACCGCCTAAAAAAAAGCTCCCGCCGCCATTGCATCAAAAACGGCGGTGGGATGCTGTCGTCAACTTTTAGGGGACTTTTATCCGTCAAGTCCCGGTAACGCCGCAAACCATCGCGCACATATAAAAATAAAAGCAGAAGCCGTGCCCGTATGCCATTGGCGCACCTCTTTACAAAATGTTTTCATACATTATATCCGAACGCGCGCCGTTTGTCAAGCGTTTCCCGAAAAAAGCCTCAAAGTCAAGGATTTTTCGCATTCGTTCCGCTTTTCGGGGGCGCGCCGACCCGGTTTTCACCTGTATTTTATAAACGAAACGAGCTTTTTTATGACCGTTATCGCAAGAAAGCAGAGGAACGCGCCGAGTATCCCCGCGGCCTCGGCGCCGAACACCGTCACGATGGCGGACGAGATCAGAAAGGCGGCAGCGCCCGGACCGTTGCCGGGAGCGTTCATACCCATAGAAACGGTATATATTATTTCCGCGGCAATAAGTCCGCAAAGCATTATCAGAAACGGCATGAACGCGAGTATCGGCCGCTCGACCGAAAGGCAGAGCGCAAGCTCGATCACAAGGGCGTAAACAAAGACCACGGCGGCGGAATTGACCGCTCCGCCGAATAACAGCTCAAGTCCCAAATAAAGCGCCGTCGAGGCGACGGTATAAAGCAGAAATATTATGACTGCGGACATGGTCGGCCGTCTGTCCGTAAAATCTCTCAAAAACATTGTATACTCCTCCGCTCAAAAAATTATTCTACCACATCCCCCGCCATAATTCCACATCTTTTTTTCGCTCCCCGCGCAAAAGAACTCGGAATAAGACGGCGACTTTTTTCCGTTCCTCTTGAAATTCACGCAATTTTATGTATAATATATATTGTATCGTTTTGCGCCCGCGGCGGAAAACAGAAAGACGATTTGGCAAAAACTTTTCCCGGAGGCGTCGATGAACGGCAGAAAAGACAATATTATATCACCCGAGGCGGCGCTCGAAATGAAGGCCGCCGTCTCAGAGGTGCGCCGCCATACGGACGCCTTGCGGCGGGACGGAAAGACGCCGCGCGCGTATATCATGACGTTCGGCTGCCAGCAGAACGAGGCGGACAGCGAAAGGCTCGCGGGGCTTGCCGCCGCGATGGGATACGAGCCCGCTGACACATACTCCGGCTGCTCGCTCGTCCTTGTGAACACTTGCGCCGTCCGCGAGCACGCGGAGAAAAAAGCGCTCTCCTCGATTGGCCAGCTCAAGCACGAAAAGAACCTCGACCCCTCTATGATAATCGGCGTCGGCGGATGCATGGTTTCTCAGCAGCACCGTGCGGACGCGCTCAAAAACAGCTTCCCTTATGTGGATTTCTCATTCTGCACGACGGAGCTGTGGCGCGTTCCGATATTCGTCCGCGACAGGATAGCGGGTCAAAAGCGCCGCTTCCCCGACGTCACATCGTCGCTTGCGGACACCGATTTTTCGGAGGAGGTCCCGGTCCTTCGCAAATCAAAGACGCGCGCGTGGGTCAGCGTCATGTATGGGTGCAACAATTTCTGCTCATACTGTATCGTACCTTACGTCAGAGGGCGCGAACGCTCGCGGCTCCCTTCCAATATAATGGCAGAGGTAAGGGACCTTGTCGAGAGCGGCTGTCGGGACATAACTCTGCTCGGGCAGAACGTCAACTCATATGGTCACGACCTTGACGCCGGCGTCACATTCGCCGATCTCATCCGCATGATATCGGCGCTGCCGGGAGATTTCCGCCTCAGGTTCATGACGAGCCACCCGAAGGACGCGACGCCAGACCTCATCGCCGCCCTTGCCGAAAGCCGGGTCGCGGCGCACCAGTTCCACCTTCCGCTCCAATCCGGGAGCGACCGCGTGCTTGCAGCGATGAACAGGCACTACACGGCGGAAAAGTATCTCGGCATAATAAGGGAGCTTCGCGCCGCCATACCCGACATAGTCATAACGTCGGACATAATGGTCGGCTTTCCGGGCGAGACCGAGGAGGACTTCGGGAAAACGCTCGACGTGCTCAGAGCGGCGGAATTTGATATGATATATTCCTTTATATTCTCTCCCCGCCGGGGCACGCCCGCCGAGCGCATGGAAGGCGCCGTTCCCGACGACGTCAAATCAAGCCGCTTCTCACGCCTCATCGAGTGTCAGAACGCGGTTTCGAGGGCAAAAAACGAGGCGGCCGTCGGCAAGGTCCTCCGCGTCCTCACCGACGACACCTTCGACGACGCGGACGACAAAACGGGCAGATCCGACGGCGGCAAGCTCGTGCACATCGGCAAAGAGGCGCGCGCGGGCGAATTTTACGACGTTCTGATCACGCACGCCGACACATTCGGACTTTACGGCAACATAATAAATACATAAGCAAAAAGGAGACAAACAAAAATGGAAGACAGACTTGACGACATGATAATAGAGATGGCGCATCACCTCGGTGACACCATAAAGCGCGACCGCCGCTTCGTCCGTTACGACGCGGCGCACAAGGCCTTCTCCGGCACGCCCGAGCTCACCCGCATGATGACGGAATACAGCGCCCAGCAGGCGGCGCTCGTGTCCGTTCAGGGCAAGCCCGACGTAGACGACGAGCTCACCTCCGCAATCGAAGGGCGCATAAACACCCTTTACCTCGAAATAACGGAAAATGAGATATACAAGGAATTTGTCGACGCGAAGGCGGAGCTTGACGAGCTCATAAAGGGCGTGAACGACGAGATCTACTTTGCGCTCACGGGCGAGGCGCCCCACAGCCACGAGGGCGGATGCTCGGGCGACTGCTCCGCGTGCGGCGGCGGATGCGGCGTTGCGGACGAACATATCTACGACTGACATCCGAGAATTTTTTAAGACTTCCGAAAGGTACGGTGATATTTCATGGCAACGGCGATGATGGAGCAATATCTTGAAATAAAGCGGCAGTACCCGGACCACATCCTCTTCTACCGCCTCGGCGACTTCTACGAGATGTTCTACGACGACGCAAAGACCGCGTCGCGCGAGCTCGAGCTTACGCTGACGGGCCGCGACTGCGGCGAGGAGGAGCGCGCGCCGATGTGCGGGGTCCCGTACCACGCCTGCGAGCCCTATATAGGCAAGCTCATCGAGCGAGGCTACAAGGTCGCCGTATGCGAGCAGATGGGAGAGCCCGGCGCGACGAAGGGCCCGATGGAGCGCAAGATCGTCCGCGTCATAACCCCCGGCACCGTCACGAGCGGCGAGCTGCTCGACGAAAAGCAGAACAATTACCTCTCTACCTTGTGCTTCGATGCGGACGCCGCGCGGGCCGCCCTCGCATTCTGCGACATCACCTCCGCAAAGCTGTCGGTCACCTCGTGCCCCATATCCTCCGAGGACGACGAGGCACGCCTCATAAACGAGCTCGCCGCGTTCTCCCCGAGCGAGGTGCTCGCAAATACGGACGAGACGTACCTGCCCCGCACATTTTCATATCTGACCGAGCGCACAGGCGCGCTCGTTTCAAAAAACGACGCCTCCCGCTTCGAGCCCGAAGCCTGCGGACGCAGATGCGCCGACCAGTTCGGCGTCGTCAGGGCGGAGGCGCTGGCGGAGGATAAGGCGGCGGTGCGCGCGGTCGGCGCACTTCTCTCTTACGTTGCGGAGACGCAGCTTTCTGACATTTCGTATATAAAGGAGCTCGAGGTCTATTCCTCGAGCGGATATCTTGAGATAGACAGCAGCACTCGCCGCAGCCTCGAGATAACGGAGACTATGCGCTCGAAGGAAAAGCGCGGCTCCCTGCTCCATGTGCTCGACCGCACGAAGTGCTCTTTAGGCGCGCGCCTTCTCCGCTTCTGGCTCGAGCATCCGCTGACGAACACGCAGGCGATCGCTGCCCGTCAGGACGCCGTCGGCGAGCTTGCCGACAACTTTATGCTGCGAGAGGAATGCGCGCGGCTGCTCGGCTCCGTCATGGACCTCGAACGGCTGACGACAAAGGTCGGCTTCGGAACCGCGAACGGCCGCGACCTTCGCGCCATAATGACGACGCTCGACACGGTGCCCGAGCTTCGCTCCGCACTGCGAGACGCAAAGTGCCGTGAACTCACGGAAATTTCGGACGGGCTCGATGAGCTCTCAGACGTGCGCGAGCTCATCCGCGCGTCGATCTCGGATGAGCCGCCGATAACGCTGCGCGAGGGCGGCATCATAAAAGACGGATACAATTCCGACATCGATTTTCTTCGAGGCGTCCGCCGCGACGGGCGCGGCTGGGTCGAGGAGATCGAGGCGCAGGAGCGCGAGGTCACGGGCATCAAAACGCTTAAGGTCGGCTTCAACAAGGTGTTCGGATACTACATCGAGGTCTCAAAGTCGTTTGTCCCGATGGTGCCCGAACGGTACATAAGAAAACAGACGCTCGTCGGCGGCGAGCGCTATATAACAGAAGAACTGAAGGACAAAGAGGCGACGATACTCGGCGCCGAGGACAAGCTGCGCGCGCTCGAATACGAGCTGTTCTGCGCGATACGCACCGCCGTCGGCGAGGCGACGTCACGCATAAGGAAGGACTCGGAGCTGCTCGCAAAGCTCGACGTTTACTGCGCGCTTGCAGACGTCGCCAAGCGGAACAATTACTGCCGCCCCGAGGTCGACACCTCTGACGTCATAGAAATAAAGGACGGCAGGCACCCCGTCGTTGAGCAGTTCGTCCGCGACAAATATTTCGTTCCGAACGACACGCTGCTCGATACGGGAAATAACCGCCTCATGGTCATAACAGGGCCCAACATGGCGGGAAAGTCCACCTATATGCGGCAGGTCGCCCTCATAGTGCTGATGGCGCAGACGGGCAGCTTTGTCCCGGCGTCGGAGGCGAGAGTCGGCATCGTAGACAAGCTCTTCACGCGCGTCGGCGCGTCCGACGACCTCTCGATGGGTCAGAGCACCTTCATGCTCGAGATGTCGGAGGTATCTTACATACTCGAAAACGCGACGCGTCGCTCGCTCATCATTTACGACGAGATAGGCCGCGGCACGAGCACATTCGACGGGCTCGCAATAGCCCGCGCCGTCGCGGAATACACGCATTCCCAGCGCCTCGGCGCGCGCACGATGTTCGCCACGCACTACCACGAGCTCTGCGAGCTCGAGGGGCAGCTCGAGGGCGCCGTCAATTACAATATCGCCTGCAAAAAGCGCGGCGGCGAGATAACGTTTTTGCGCAAGATCGTGCGCGGCGGCACGGACGACAGCTACGGCATCGAGGTCGCCAAGCTCGCGGGGCTGCCCGGCGAGGTGATAAAGCGCGCGCACTCCGTCCTCGAAAAGGTCGAAGCGGAGGCGAAGGCTCCCGCAAAGCCGAAGGAACAGGAAGAAGGCAGCGATATGTCACTTTCGATGTTCTCCTCCTACGAGCATGACGCCGCAGAGCGCCTGCGCGCGGCAGACCTCAACACGATGACGCCGCTCGAGGCAATGAATCTGATATTCGAGCTCAAGCGCTCGCTCGGAGAATAAGGGCGGCGCATAAAGCCAGGTAAAGGAGGTGACGCCGTATGGGAGAAAAAAAGATACATGTGCTCGATTTTGAGGTTGCGAACCTCATAGCGGCGGGCGAGGTCGTCGACAGACCCGCATCCGTCATAAAAGAGCTGACGGAGAACGCCATAGACTCGGGCGCAAGCGTCATAACCGTCGAAATAAAGCACGGCGGCATCACCTACATGCGCGTGACGGACAACGGCTGCGGCATAGAATTCGACGAGCTCCCGACGGCGATACTCCGCCACGCGACGAGCAAGATAAGGACCGCCGCCGACCTTGACGCAATAGGGACGCTCGGCTTTCGCGGCGAGGCGCTCGCCGCAATAGCCTCCGTCTCCCGCATGCGTATAATGAGCCGCCCGGCGTCCTCCGAGATGGGCGGGCTGCTCGAGGCCGAGGGCGGGCGCATAACGGAGCACGTCGAGACGGGCTGCTCCGCCGGAACGACCGTTATCGTCGAGGAGCTCTTCTCCAATGTGCCCGCGAGGCGCAAATTCCTGAAAAAAGACGCGGCGGAGACTGCCGCCGTCGTCACCGTTGTAGAGCGCATCGCGCTGTCAAGACCCGATATCTCCTTCAGGCTTATCGTCGGCGGCGACATGAAGCTGCGCACCGAGGGCAACGGAGATTTGGGCAGCGCGATCTACTCGGTTCTCGGGCGCGAGTTCCGCTCGCGCTCGATCCCCGCGGAATATAAAAACGGCGGGCTCTGCGTCTCCGGCTTCATAGGCATGCCTGACACCGCCCGCGCAAACAGAAACGGCGAAATATTCTTCATCAACGGACGGTACGTTCGCTCGAAGACGGCGGGCGCCGCCATCGAGGAGGCGTTCCGCACATACATACCCGACGACCGCTTCCCCTCGGCCGTTCTCTCGGTCGAGGTGTCCCCCGACACCGTTGACGTGAACGTGCACCCCGCGAAGCTCGAGGTCAAATTTTCAAACGAACGGCTCGTGTTTGAGACCGTATACTACGCGTGCCGCCAGGCGCTCGAACGCGGAATGACGACAGGAAGCCTCCGCATCGCGGACGAGGGCAAAAAAGATGCCACGGCGCCTGCCTCATCCGCAGCTCCGCCGACAGGCGGATACGCCGACTACCTGCGCCGCGCCGGTATGACCAAAAACGCCTTCGCACCGGTGAGGGACAACACGCCCGTGCCGAGGACGATAACGATAGAGACGGACACCGAACGCCCCATTCTCGGCGGCGTCACACCGCGCGGCCGCGAGGTCGCCGCGCTCCACGCGTCGTTCGCCTCCGACGACACGCCGTATATCAGGCATGCCGCCGCCGACAGCGCCGGGACGGATAAGTCATCAAAGCCCGAAATATACGGCGGCGAACGTCCGACTGCCGAGATCCCCGACTACAAAATTCTCGGCGAGGCATGGGACTGCTACGTCATAGTCACCGTCGGGGAAAAGCTCGTCCTTATAGACAAGCACGCCGCGCACGAACGCATCCTGTTCGAGACGCTGCGCCGCAATATGCGCCGCGACCCTGCCTCGTCTGCCTCCCAGCTGCTGCTCGTCCCCGTGACGGTCACGCTTACGGAGACAGAGGCGGCAAACGTCGCCGAATACGGAAACGAGATACGCGAGGCGGGATTTTCGTTTACGCTTGACAAGGACGGAAAGACCGTCACCGTCACCTCTATCCCGTCGGGATTTTCCCCCGCCGCCGTCGCCTCGATATTTGAGACGTTCGGCTCCGAGCTTTACACCTCCCCGAAGGACGTCCGCGACGAGATATTCGAGCGCGCCCTGTATACGACCGCCTGCAAGGCGGCGATAAAGGGAGGAAGGGCTTACGGGGAGGAGCATATCAAATGGCTCTGCGACGAGCTTTTCCGCCTGCCCGACATCAAATACTGCCCTCACGGGCGGCCGGTCGCGCTCGAGCTTACGCACGCGAGCCTTGACCGCAGGTTCGGGCGAACAGAATAAAGAAAAAAGGAACCCCCATATGTTTGAACTCATAAAACAAGAAGGAAACGCCCGCCGCGGCAGAATGACTACGGTGCACGGCACAGTCGAGACTCCCGTCTTTATGAACGTCGGGACGTGCGCCGCGATAAAGGGCGGCGTCTCAGCGCCGGAGCTTGAAGAGATACACTGCCAGATCGAGCTGTCTAACACATACCACCTTCATCTTCGCCCCGGGGACGGTCTCGTGCGCGACATGGGAGGCATACGCCGCTTCATGAATTGGTCGGGCCCCGTTCTGACAGACAGCGGCGGATTTCAGGTTTTCTCCCTCGCCGGACTCCGCAGGATAAAGGAGGAGGGCGTTTATTTCTCGTCCCACATAGACGGAAAGCGCATCTTCATGGGTCCCGAGGAGAGCATGAGGATACAGTCAAACCTCGCCTCCACAATAGCGATGGCGTTTGACGAATGCGTCGAAAATCCCGCCCCCTACGAATATGTGAAAAATTCAAGCGAGCGCACCGCGCGCTGGCTCTTGCGCTGCAAGGCGGAGATGGCGAGGCTCAATTCCCTGCCCGACACGATAAACCCGCATCAGCTGCTGTTCGGGATAAATCAGGGCGGAACGTATGAGGATCTGCGCGTTGCCAATATGGATACGATAGCGGAATACGACCTTGACGGATACGCGATAGGCGGGCTCGCCGTCGGCGAGGACACCGAGACGATGTACCACATAATAGATGTCGTCGAGCCCCATATGCCGAAAGACAAGCCCAGATATCTCATGGGTGTCGGCACGCCCGCAAATATACTCGAGGGCGTTTTCCGCGGCATCGACTTTTTCGACTGCGTCATGCCGAGCCGAAACGCGCGCCACGGAAATCTCTTCACCTGGCACGGAAAGATAAACATACAGAACGAGAAATACTTCCGCGACCCGCGCCCGATCGACGAGGGCTGCGGATGCCCCGCCTGCCGCGCGCACTCGCGCGCTTACATCCGCCATCTCATAAAGGCAAAGGAGTCTCTCGGGATGCGCCTTGCCGTGCTCCACAATCTTTACTTCTACAACGAGCTTATGCAGAAAATAAGGGACGCGCTCGACGGCGGATATTACGGTGAGTTCTACAGAGAGTACCGCGAAACACTCGCGGCGCGCTGTGTTGACTGAAATATTTTTTTGAAAGGAAGCTTATTATGGACATCAAAGCAAAAATCGAAGAGCTGACAGGCAAGATCAAAAACGACCCCGAGCTCTCGGAGAAGTTTAAAAAGGAGCCCGTCAAAACGGTCGAGGAGATCATGGGCGTCGACCTTCCGGACGATCAGGTCGAAAAGGTCGTCGACGGCATCAAGGCAAAGGTCAGCCTCGACAAGGTGACCGGCGCGCTCGGCGGACTGTTCGGCAAAAAGGACAAATAAAAATACAGTCGGGAGCAGGTTTTTTCGACCTGCTCCCGACTGTATTTTCATCCTTTTTTTGCGGCCCGTCTCTTGCCAGTCATTTCAATAACGTCGAGGCGCAGCACCCTTGTGTGTGCGGCGGAGGCTTCTTTTACCGGGAAATCCCCCCTGCCGTAGTGGGCGAGTATCAGCCCGAGCGCGCGTTTTTTCTCGTCCGCGTCCGTTATCTCCGATATCCTTCCCCGCCCGACAACACTTTCATACGCCATCGAGCACATCTCCTTCTTTTCATCGAAAAAGAGCTTGTGCCCGCGGTCGACTTCAAACGATGCCGTGCATGCCTTCTCTATGAGCTCGTATTTTCTTCCCTCTGCGGCCCCGTGAAAGTAGAGCGCAAGCCCGCCGTCCGCCTCCTCCATGCCGAAGTTCAGCGGGAGGATATACGGGAAGCTGCCGTCAGGCAGCGCAATGCGGCACACGTCGCATTCGGCAAGGATTCGCAAAAGCTCGCCGCGGTCAGTTATCTCCCTGTCGGCGCGCCTCATACCGTGCCCTCTTCCTTATCATTGTCATTGCCGCGGCAGCCGTGCTTTGATATGTACCTCTTGACGGCGTCGAACGTCTCGTCGCTTATGACATGCTCTATCCTGCACGCGTCCTCCGCCGCGACCTTTTCGGAAACGCCGAGGCAGCAGAATGCGTCAGTCAGCACGCGGTGACGCTCGTATGTCTTTTCCGCGCGCCGCCTGCCCTCGTCGGTCAGCGTGATAAAACCGCTGCCGTCCACCTCTATATAGCCGCCGCGTCGCAGAAGCCCGACGGCACGGCTGACGCTCGGCTTCGAGTAACCCATATATTCGCCGATATCGACCGAACGCACAGGCCTTTTCTGTTCCGATAAAATATATATGGTCTCAAGGTACATCTCGCCCGATTCCTGAAGATCCATATTCAAACCTCCCGTCGCAATCACAGGTCTATAATTTATTTTACCACATCCGCACGAAGTTCGCAAGCGTACAATGTACGCCGCCGCAATTTCGGGACGCCGCTGACATTTTTGAAATAGAAAAAACCGCACGGGACGGCGCATTTGCCGTCCCGCCCGTTTTATGTATGGCTATTTGCCGACGCGATATGCGATCACTCTTTTTTCGCGTTTTCTTTTAAAAGGTCGCGAATCTCGGTGAGAAGCTCAGCCTCCGTCGGAGCCGGGGGAGCTGCGGGCTCCTCCGCCGCGGGCTCTTCCGCCTTTTTCGCGCGCTCTGCCATTTTGTTGAACGACTTCACGATGGCGAAGCAGATGAGAGCAATTATGAGGAAGTTGATGACGGCTGAGAGCAGCGTACCAAAGCCTATCGTCACGCCCGGGTCGATGACCTCGCCCGCCTCGTTCGTCGTCGCCGCGACAACGACCCAGTTGAGCTTGTCGGTAAAGTCCGTGCCGCCTGTCGCAAGACCTACGAGCGGCATGAAGATGTTGTTGACGAGTGCGCTCGTTATCGCGCCGAACGCCGTTGCGATGATAACACCTATCGCCATATCGATGACGTTGCCGCGATTGATGAACGCTTTGAATTCCGAAAAGAGCTTTTTCATTTTTCTGTCTCCTTATTTTTTATATGACAGAAGCCGAAATAAAACGGCTCCCTTGTCATCAGTCTTTATTTCCGGCGTCTGCCGGATGCCGCGCGCGTATGCCGCTTATAACATCGCGGTACGCCTCGCGCAAAAGTTCCTCGGCGCGCGCCTTTTCCCCATCAAGGTAAAGCGCGCCTATGAGCGCCTCGAGCCCCGTCGCCCTGTGATATTCCGCCGCCGTCGCGCTCTTCGGCGTTGTGACGTGCGCATTCCTGCCCCGCCTGAAGATTTCGGCCTCATACTCGGACAGGCACGGCTCGATATGGGAAAACGCCTCGCTCTGCGAGCGCGCCGTCACGAACAGGAGCGCCTCCGCGTTGCACGCGGCGGAGGAACGTATACCCATCGAAATGAGCGTTTCTCTGACCCAAAGCTCTATGACGGCGTCGCCGATATACGCAAGAGGCGCGCCTCCGAGCTCTTTTTCGACCATAACTCCGCCTCCCGCACATCTCTTTTTATATTGTAACATATCGGAATGAAAATTTCTACCCCGATTTTAAACTATATGTTCTTTTTTCTCACATGCGCGCGCACGGTGTCATATCATGAGGGTGCGGGGGCGCTGCCTGACAGAGACAACGCGCGCCCGCCGAAAAATCATAAAGATATTAAAATCGAAAAAACATACGTCGAATGAAATGAAAGGGACAAAACCATGGCGCAATTCACAAATCAGGCGCAGCTTTCGTATAACGGCACGGTCGTGAACTCGAACGTGACCGTCGGTGAATTTCTCGACTCGCTGACGGCGGAAAAACACGCCGTCACAGGAACATACGGCGTCGGCGGAAGTCTGACCTACGTCGTCAGCATCGTCAGCACAGGCACGAGCTCTCAGACGGTGACACTGACCGACGACCTCGGCTCCTATATCGCCGCGGGCAAAACCGTATATCCGCTCGCGTATACCGCGGGCTCGATGACATATTACAGAAACGGGACGCTCCAGCCCGCGCCGTCGATATCGGGCACACCCCCGCTCACCGTCGCCGGGATAACGGTGCCGGCAGGCGGAAACGCCGTCCTCATATACAGAACAGACGTGACCGAATATGCGGACCCGACGCTGCGCGGCACGATAACGAACACGGCGACGATAGACGGCGAATGCGTCACGACGCCGATAAGAGTGACGGAGACTGTCTCCGCCGCCGGCGGAGCCGTGCTGACGGTGACGAAAGCGCTCGAGCCGACTGTCATATCCGGCTGCGGCGGAAGGGTGACTTACACGTTCACGATAAGAAACTTCGGCAATGCGGAGACGTCCGCCGCTGATAACGTCGTTCTGTCCGACACCTTCTACCCCATTCTCTACGGGATGACGGTGACGCACAACGGGTCGCCCCTCCCCGCCTCGTCGTACTCGTATTCCGAGACGACAGGGGCGTTCAGGACCGAGAGCGGCGCGCTGACCGTCCCCGCCGCGCTCTTCACACAGGAGCCCGCGACGGGCAAATGGACGGTCACCCCCGGCGAGACAACGCTTGTCGTGACGGGAACGGTCTGAGGGCAGGAAAAACAAAAAACGGGCGGGCACATTAGAGCGGGCGCCGTAAAACAGTCCATCAGTTTAACTGCTTATCTAAAATATCAAAGCAAAGACCGCTGGCATGCACATGGGTATGTGCGCTGGCGGTCAATTTTTGGGTATTCAATTTTTTAAACTTG
>CANQYV010000045.1 GCA_947628165.1 uncultured Clostridia bacterium
CAGGATAGTGCTCGAGGTCGAGGAGGAGGAGCCCGTATTCGTTTCCGAGATGCTCGGGAGGTTCTATCTGCTCTCCGCAGGGCTGCGGGTGCTCGAAATATCGGAAAGCGCGCCCGAGGGGGCTTATATCGTCCTGAAGCTGCCGTCTCTCCGCTCGGCAGTCGGCGGGAAGAAGCTCGAATTCAACGGGGACATGACGGGCGTCGCGGAGCGCGCGGTCGAGGCCGTCCTCTCCGAGCGGCTGAGAGAGGGAACGACGTCTCTCGACCTTACCGACAGATTCAACATATCGGTCTCTTACGGGGGCAGGTTCAAAATCGTGTTCGGCGTAGTCAGCGACATAGAGATAAAGACCGACATCGCGTTTCATCTGATGCAGGACGATGTTTTCGCCGGCGGCGACCGCGGTATAATAGACGTTTCGGACGTTTCTAAGCCGAGAGTCAGCGTGAATAACGCCGTTGAACTCGACTGACGCGCCCCAAAAAGGGGTAGGACGCAAAAAAAATGAATTTATCCGGCGAAAAATTCGATAGATGTCTTGCAAAATCGAAAAAAATATAGTATTCTATATATAATGGATTACTGTAATATTATAAGCGGCAGTTTGCGTCACGCGCTGCGGCAGGAAGGGAAAATACATGGCATTTGAACTTGATGATAACTTTGAGAGCGCCGAAAAGATCGTAGTCGTCGGCGTCGGAGGCGGCGGAGGAAACGCCGTCAACAGGATGATAACCTCGCACATCAGAGGCGTTGAGTTTATCTGCATCAATACTGATAAGATGGCGCTTCTGCATTCGAGCGCGCCCGACAAGATCCCGATAGGAGAAAAGATCACGAAGGGTCACGGCGCAGGCGCGAATCCCGAGGTGGGAGCTCAGGCTGCCGAGGAAAATCTCGAAGAGATCAAGAATGCCCTCACGGATGCCGACATGGTGTTCATCACCGCCGGCATGGGCGGCGGCACGGGCACCGGAGCGGCTCCCGTCGTCGCACGCATCGCGAAGGATATGGATATACTTACGGTCGGCATCGTGACGAAGCCGTTCGCATTTGAAGGCAAGCGCAGGATGGCGCAGGCCGAGGCGGGAATCGAGAATCTCGCCCAGTATGTGGACTCACTCGTCGTTATACCGAACGAGCGTTTGAATCAGGTCGCCGATACGCGCATCACGCTGATGAACGCGTTTGAGATAGCGGACGACGTGCTGCGCCGCGGCGTTCAGAGCATATCGGAAATTGTAAACGTCACCGGCATCGTCAACTCCGACTTTGCGGACGTCAAGGCGATAATGAAGAACGCGGGTCTTGCACACATGGGCGTCGGCGAGGCGACGGGCAAGGACAAGGCGGAGCTCGCGGCAAAGGCCGCCATCAGCTCGCCCCTGCTCGAGACGTCGATCTCCGGCGCAACGGGCATCCTGCTCAGCATCACGGCTTCCCCCGACATCGGACTCGAAGAGGTCACTCAGGCGTCCGACATGGTTGCGGCAGAGGCCCATCCCGAGGCAAACATCATATGGGGCGTCAACTTTGATCCCGAGCTCGAGGACAAGATGAAGGTGACTATCATCGCCACGGGCTTTGCGAAGCGCGACGATCCGAAGGTCCAGCGCCACGTCTCGCCCACCTCGTCGGTCGGCGCGCCCGAGCGCAAGCCCGAGGAGAAAAAGGAGCAGGTTCCCGAAGTCGATGAGGGAGACTTCTTCAAGAGCGACGACACATATCCCGGCGGCGCATCCGAGCCGAAGGAGAAGGAGCAGAAGAACGACGCTTCGTTTGTCGAATCAGGCGGAGACGGCGTTCTTTCCGACGACGACTTCGACGACCTTATGAGCATACTCAAGAAGTCGAAGAATAACGGCGCGAACGGCGGCGCCGGCGGATACGGCAGGCGTTATTGAGCATAGAGAAAAATGGGGGCTTATGCCCCCATTTTGTCATATGACCTCTTTTTGCGCCGAGAGAGGCTTGCGGTCTATAAGGCCATAAAAAATAGCTCACCGACGCATAAGAAAGTAATTTGAAAACATCATTCAAATACAGCCGAATAGGCGTTAGCAAAGGCAACGGCGGCGCAGAGAGCAGAAATGCTTTTTGTGCTGCCGTTCTTTATAGCTGCCGGGAGGCGAACCATCACCGGTTTTCGACGACGTATCAACGCCCGTGCTGTGTCGATACCCTTGGCATTCTCCTTGCCCGAACGATGATACGGCGCCGAAAACTGCGAAGCACTAAACGCGGGCTAAGGAAAGCGCCCGCGTGGAGCGGTGAAGTTCGCCTCCCGTCAGCTATGCTCAAATTCAAATTGCACATTCGTCAAGTAAAGACATCCTTGCCGCCGTTTTTAATGAATGATGGAATGTTCAAAAAAATATGTTATAATGATTGTAACGTTTCAGCATCTTCGCAATCTAACAGTTGAAAGGACGGTGAAAATGTGACTGAATTTGAAGAGCTTTTCAATGAAAATCGTGAGTTTATTTTCAAATATCTTATGAAGATGACACGCGACTCCTCGTTATCCGAGGAACTGACACAGGAAACCTTTTTCCGTGCATATATGAACTACGCTTCGCTGAGGAACAAAGAAAAAGTATCTGTCTGGCTCTGTCAAATTGCTAAAAATACATATTTTGCGTGGTATAACGAGCATAAGAAAAAAACATCTCTTGATGTTCTTGAAACAGCAGTTACGGATGAAAGTATTGAAGACGCCTTTGTTCAAAAAGAGTTGTCTTCAAAAGCGCTGCGATGCCTGCACGACTTGGAAGAGCCGTATAAGGAAGTATTTATGCTTTCTGTTTTTGCCGGATTTTCATTAAAAGATATCAGTTCACTTTTCGGAAAAAGCGAGAGTTGGGCGCGAGTTACATTTTACCGTGCCAAACAAAAACTATTAGAAAGAATGAGGTAATCATATGAATTGTCATGTTGTAAGGGACTTGATCCCGCTGTACATGGACGGATGCTGCAGTGAGGAAAGTGCGATTGCAGTCAAAGAACATATCGAAGGCTGCGCTGCGTGTAAAAAACTTCTTGAAGATATGGGCACGCCCACTAATGTGGTTTCTGTATCGGAAGCACCGGCGAAGCTTAGCAAACTCAGCGAGTGGAAAGCTTCTGTTTTACAGTCCGTTTTGCTGTTCCTTTCCTTTGGATTGGTCACTATCGGGGTATCGCTGGAGGCCGGAACGGGAGCAGGGTTAATGAATGGCTTTTGGGCAATGAATCTTGTTGTTCCGGCAACCGGTTTTATGCTGTCGATGGTGAACTGGTATTTTGTGCGGGTTTATAAAGACAGAAAAAGATTTTCCTCTTTTTCTTTGATTACCACTCTCGCTGTTACATTGTGTGCATATATCTGGTCAGGTTTTCACTATGAGATGGATTTGTCGGCGTTGTTTTCCGGGCTTAGTTTTGCGGAGGTTTTTCATGTGCTGCGAGCAATGCTGCTGCTTAACGGGCTCGGAATCATATTGACGGTTGTGTTTTGCATCCTGTCCAAAACGCTTTCCGATCAATACGCGAAAATGCTGGGAAAAGAGTGAGGTGCACCGTATGAAAAAGGCTGCGTCTATTTTAATGTGGTTGTTATTCATACTGACAATACTGTATCCTTCCGGCGTTCTGATGACTTCATGGTTTGGATATGATTTTGAATTGATGAGTATTTCCGCCCTCGCTGCCATTATTGCTGTATTGTCCGCAGGCATCGTTGTCTGCGACTGCGTTTATAAGAATACGCTCGAAAAGAAAGGAGTACGAATTTTATCGGCTGTCATCCTGCCTTTTTCACTGATTAACGCGGTTCTCTATATTTTTGCCTGCCCTAAAATATTGGTGATTGCAGGCGTATCGATCTCCGCGGGATGTTGTTGTTATTTGACGGCCGAATATGGGGAACCGCCGGCTCTGAAAAAAATTGCCTTAACATTGTCCGGCTTGATGGTATTGCCGATTGGATTTATTAGTTTTATCTTTTTGATTTTCGGTAATATCGGTCAAAATACGGTCGTCCAAACTATCGAATCTCCAAGCGGCAAGTATTATGCTCAAGTAATTGACAGCGACCAAGGTGCGCTTGGCGGAGATACTCTCGTTGATGTGTATGAAAAAAGCGGGATCCATACCATTCTTTTTAAAATGGAAAAGAAACCGCAAAGGGTTTATTCCGGCGATTGGGGCGAGTTCAATAATATGCAAATCTATTGGAAAGATGATGAGCGCCTGATAATTAATTCGACTGAATACAAAATTCAATAGCAAACGAGAAGGTGTCACCATAAAAGCGGGAAAGGCATGATATATTTCACGATAGGAACTTGTTTCCTGCCGTGTTTTAGAGTGTACCGAGGTATTTGTATGACGACTATAAATACACTGCTCATTAAGAATATCCGTTTTTTGGGCTGTTTAACCTTTTGAATATCCGAACGGTCTTTTCTCTGTGATCGTGCAGCGAAAAGAAGCGGGAGCGTTTTTGCTCCCGCTGTCTTTTTTTACCTTCGCTTTTCAGTACAGAAAGTATAAACGGCAAGTTGAAGAAGCCGGTACCCGCTCGCTATCCTGCAATGCCGGTTTCACTGTATGTTTTGAACTTTATCCTTATGAAATCCCGGCATTGCCGGTGGTTTTTTATGAGACGACATCCCCGTATGCCGTGCCGTCCTTTACGCATGTGAAGCGGACGGTGTGCAGTGTGCCGGGGGATACGCCGGCGAGAGGTGTTTTCACCTCGATATAGTTGGCGGTGTGCCCCGAGTGCATACCGTTCGTGTCCGCCTCGAAGAGGACGGTGTCGGTCGGATTTTGCGCGATATATTCTTTGACGACTTCATTTCGGATGCGCTCGCCCTCGCCGATGAGGCGGGCGGAGCGCTCGTGCTTCACGTTTTCGGGAACCTGGCAGGGCATATTTTCGGCGGCAGTGCCGCGGCGGGGGGAGAACGGGAAGACGTGCAGCTTAAGAAACTTTGCCTTCCGCACAAATTCGAGCGTTTCGAGAAAATCCTCTTCCGTTTCGCCCGGAAAGCCGACGATGATGTCCGTCGTGAACATGACGCCGGGGATCGCGGCGCGCAGCGCCTCGAGCTTCTCCATCGCCCGCTCGGCGCTGTACTTGCGGCGCATTGCGTTAAGCACGCGGGTGCAGCCGCTCTGGAGCGAGAGGTGATAGTGAGGGACGAGCGCGGGTATGTCGGCGGCGGCGCGCAGAAATTCGTCCGTTATGACGGTCGGCTCGAGCGAGCCGAGGCGAATGCGCGCGATGCCGGAAACGCGTGAGACGGCGCGTATGAGGGAGGGGAGCGACTCGCCCGTGTCTCGCCCGAAGGAGGCAGTCTCGATGCCCGTCAGGACGACCTCGCATATGCCGTTTCCGGCGAGGGCGCCGACCTCCTTTATTATGTCGTCGGTGCGCCTCGAGCGGACGTGTCCGCGCATCGAGGGGATGAGGCAGTAGGCACACCTCCCGTCGCAGCCGTCGCATATCTTGACGTATGCGCGCGTTCTCGGGGATGACGAAACGGACATTTCCTCGACCGTGCCGGCGGAGGCGATATCGTTGGGCGAAACGAGAATGCGGGGGCTTTCGGGCGCGCCGTTTTTGACAATGTCGAGCGCTTCGTCGGCGGCGCGGAGCTTTGAGACGTTGCCGATGACGCAGGCGACCCCGCCGAGGGAGGCGACGGTCTCGGGCACGGACTGCGAGAGGCAGCCGCAGACGATGACGGCGCCCGCGTGTCGTGCGGCGCGGCGGATAATGTTTCTGCATTTGCGCTCTGCTTCGGCCGTAACGGCGCAGGTGTTGACGATAACGACGTCAGCACCTTCGGGCGCGTCGGAAGGTAACAGCTCAAACCCGAGGGCGGAAAGGCGCTCGGATATTGCCTCGCTTTCGTATTGGTTCACCTTGCAGCCGAGCGTGACGACGGCCGCCGTCGGCGAAGCCTTGTAGGGCAGTATTTTTTCCGTATTCAAGAGCATGTCCTTTCCCGCATTTTAACACATTTCGCGCGATTTTCATATAGTACATATAGTAAAAGCAGTAAAAGCAGTATATCACAACTCCGTGCGGTTGTAAAGACTTACGGCGAATCGGACTGCCGCAAGTCCCGCGGCAGCGTGCGCGAAGGCAAAAGAAAAAGCACGCCTTTATTTATCTCGCCAGCCATAAATTGCAGAGGTTCTTTTGCTTTGCGGGAGACAAAATAAAGATATGAGAAGAGAACGTGATAACGAAGGATACAGGACGCACCCGCTCGTAAAGGTGTGTCTTGCGCTCTCGTTGATGGTGACGGCGGCAGTAATCGCGGCGTCGTGGGGATTCTACACATATGTCAAGTCGGAGGAGGAGGAGATGCTCCGCCTGCGCGAGAGATGCGCTTATGAGGCATATGTCAGCTTGCTCGGCGACATGATGAGGGGGGAGAGTACGGCGGCGGCCGAGGCGCTGTCGAGATTCGAGCTGTTTTCCGGCTGTACCGCAGACTCGCTGCGCGCGGCGATAATTTCCGACGCGGCGGGGACCGATATGAGTGACATAATAGAAAAATTGGAGCTGTCGGACCGGGGAGATGTTATGACAAGGCTGTCGGACGCGGTAAAAAGGGCGGACGCGGAGGCCGAAGGTACGGTGCGGAGACTCCGCGAGGAGCCGACGGAGGCGGGAGGCTGGGCGGTTTTGCGAGGTGTCGACGAGGTCGGGCAGCAGGAGGCGCTGAAAACGGCCGCCGACGCGCTCGGGATCGACAAAAGCTCGCTTTCGGCAGCGGAGAACCGCGGTTTTCCGCCCGTTTATACCTTCAGCTGCAAAAATGCGGCGGTCGACGTGACGCGCGCCGGCGGCAGGCTCCTGCGCCTTTACGCTTACAGGCACGGCACGGCGAAGGAGAGAGGGGAAGAGGCGTGCCGCGAGGCGGCGGAGGAATTTCTGCGCCGCGCAGGGATCAGGGACGCCGCCGCCGTTTCGTTAGACGAGGACGCGGAGGGGTACAATTTCATCTTCTGCGCCGCGCATAGGCTCGGGCAGGAGCGCGTGCTCTGCCCCGACGAGGTGATAAGGGTCGGCGTCTGCCGCGCGGGCGGCGTCGTTCGACTTTTCGACGCCTCGGAGTATTACAAAAACAAGCCCGTCACATACGGCGACGAGACGGTATCGTTCGGAAGGGAAAAGGCGGCGTCTGCAGTCGGCGTCGAGGGGCGAGAGCTAGAGCTCATCTACACGGACGGAGGGCTGTTTTGGCGCTTCGGTGGGGTGAAAACTCTGCTTATAGACGTGAAAAACGGCGATATAAGGGTTCAAAATCCGTGAAAAAACCGAAAAACGCTTGCAAAGAGGTGAAAGGAGTGCTATAATCCGTCTGTATGATGGAGAAATGTTGTATCCGTCTTATGCCGAAACGCAGGCATTTAAATCGGAAACCGACCCGGAGGCAGACAGAGTTGAGAGAGCATTACAGCGAGCACAAGGATAAGAAATTTTACGTTACGACGGCAATAGCTTACGCGTCGCGCAAGCCTCATTTCGGAAACACATATGAGGTCATAATGACGGACGCGGTGGCGCGTTTCCGCCGTCAGCTCGGCGAGGACGTGTTCTTCTGCACCGGCACCGACGAGCACGGCGAGAAGATAGAGAATCTCGCGCGCGAGGAAGGCATCACGCCGAAGCAGCTCGTCGACAGTGTCGCGGGCGAGGTCAAGTCGCTCTGGGACCTGATGAACACGAGCTACGACCACTTCATCCGCACGACGGACGGATACCATGAAGCCGCGGTGCAGCACATGTTCAAGGAAATGTACGAGCGCGGCGACATCTACAAGGGCTACTATGAGGGCTGGTACTGCGTCCCGTGCGAAAGCTTCCTGACAGATACGCAGGCTGAGGGCGGCGTCTGCCCCGACTGCGGGCGGCCCGTCGAGCGCAAACGCGAGGAGGCGTACTACTTCAAAATGAGCAAGTACGCGCCGGCGCTTATAAAATATATAGAAGAAACTCCGGGCTTCATCGAGCCGGAGTCCAGAAAAAAGGAGATGCTGAACAATTTCCTTTACGCCGGGCTCCAGGACCTCTGCGTGTCGCGCACCTCGTTCAAGTGGGGCATTCCCGTCACGTTTGACAGCGACCACGTCGTATATGTGTGGCTCGACGCGCTCTCAAACTATGTGACCGCTCTCGGCTACGACCCCGAAAACGGAGAGGCGCAGCCGGATAAGTTCAAAAAGTACTGGCCTGCTGACGTCCACATAATAGGCAAGGACATAGCGAGATTCCATACGATTTACTGGCCCATCTTCCTGATGTCGCAGGGGCTCCCGCTGCCGAAAAAGGTGTTCTGCCACCCGTGGTTCAACTTCGGCGCCGACAAGATGTCGAAATCGAAGGGCAACATAATTTACGCCGACGATATGGCAAAGCGCGTCGGCGTCGACGGCGTGCGCTACTACGCGCTCTCGGAGATGCCGTATGCAAACGACGGCAGCATAACGTGGGAGTCCGTCGTGACGAGGTACAACACGGACCTTGCGAACAACCTCGGAAATCTCGTCTCGCGCACTGTCGCGATGGCGAAAAAGTACTTTGACGGAAGCGTCCCTTCTCCCGACGAGGAGACGGAGCTCGACCGCGAGCTCAAGGCGTCCGTCTCGGCGGCGGTCGACGGCGTCTACGACAACATGATGACGTACCACGTCTCGGACGCGCTCGAATGCGTATTCTCCGTGCTGCGCCGCGCGAACAAGTATATAGACGAGACGACTCCGTGGACGCTCGCAAAGGGCGGCGACGCGGAAAAGGCGCGGCTCGGTACGGTCATCTACAACCTGCTCGAGACAATACGCATCTCGGCGATACTGCTCTATCCCTTCATTCCTGCGACGTCTGACGCCATCATCGCGTCGCTCGGGACTGACGAGCGCGATTACGACGCGCTCGAGACCTTCGGCGGGCTCGTCCCCGGGACGAAGGTTTCCGAGGCGGCGCCCCTCTTCGCGCGCATAGACGAAAAGAAGTTTATGGAAGAAATAGAGGCGGAAAAGGCCGCGGCTGAGGCGGAAAAGAAAAAAGCGGAGGATGTGCCCGAGCGCCCCGAGGGAGTTGCCGAGATAACGATAGACGACTTCAAGAACGTGGAGCTCAGGACGGCGGAGGTCGTAGCCTGCGAGCCTGTACCGAAGGCGAAGAAGCTGCTGCGCCTCGAGCTTGACCTCGGATACGAGCGCAGGCAGGTCGTTTCCGGCATTGCGAAGTGGTATTCTCCCGAGGACCTCGTGGGGAAAAAGGTCGTCGTCGTGGCGAACCTGAAGCCCGCGGTGCTCTGCAGCGTCGAGAGCCGCGGCATGATACTCGCCTCCGGCGAGGATGAGGTCAGGGTCGTGTTCCTTTCGCCCGACACGCCGAACGGAGAGCGCGTCAGATAATGCTCCTGATAGATTCGCACGCCCACTACGACGACGGAAGATTTGAAAAAGAGTACGAGGGCGGCGCTTTCGCCGCGCTCCGTGACGCGAAGACAGCGGGAGTTTTGTGCGTCGTGAACTCGGGGGCTGACCTTGAGACGTCGCGCGCGAGCGTTTCTCTCGCGTCGCGCGGGGGCGGCGAGCTGCCGGAGATATACGCCTCCGTCGGCATCCACCCGACAGAGACGGGCAGATACAGGTCAATGAACGAGGCGCTAGACGGTGTGCGTGCGCTCGCGGGAGAAAAAAGAGTCGTCGCGATAGGGGAGATAGGGCTCGACTATCACTATCCCGACACGGACAGGGAGACGCAGCTTTCATTTTTCGACGCGCAGTACGGGCTCGCGGAGGAGCTTTCGCTTCCGGTCGTCATTCACGACAGGGAGGCGCACGGAGACGTTTTCGATATCGTTCGTGCGCACCCGAACGTAAAAACCGTGCTCCACAGCTATTCGGGGAGCGCGGAGATGGCGAGGCAGTACGGCTCGCTCGGCGTGTTCATGTCGTTCGGAGGCGTGCTCACGTTCAAAAACGCCGAAAAGACGCGCGAGGCGGCAAGGGCTGTGCCGCGCGAGCTTCTGATGCTCGAGACGGATGCGCCGTATCTTGCGCCCACACCTCACAGAGGAAAGATAAACACGTCGGCGTATATGGTATATACGGCCGGCGTGCTCGGTTCGCTTTTCGGCACGGATGCCGACGAGGCGGCGTTTCGGGCGGCGGAGGCCTCAAGGCGCTTTTTCGGAATATAAGCACATAAGGTCCGCATATAGATACAGGGAATGCAAAAACGGGAAAGATCCCGACCCCAAAAAAATGAAAGGAGGTGACCGTAATGGACGGAAAGCAGAGATCGGTAAAACCTATTATGCCGAGCAAGCCTTTTAAGCCGGCAGCAAGGTTGAAGCGGGCAAAAGGCAGTACAAATAGGGACGACGGAGCGGGCGTCAGGCTCGCGATGACGGTGATATGTATTATCGCTGTCGTTATGGTCACAGTCTACTTTATAGGGGCACAGATAAGTCCCGCGTCGGGAAAAATGCCCGACGGAAACGGAGGCGCCGCAGGCGGCGGCGCGGCGGACCCCGGCACGGAATACGATGATGCCGAGACCGTGGACGCGCCCGGGACCGACGCACCTGACGAGGCGGAGGATACAGGCGCCGATACGGATTTCAAGGTCTACATATCGTTCGATATCGTACCCGATACGGCGGACGACACAACGGCGGACGCTCCGACCGATACGCCGGCAGCCGAGACGGACGGCGACGTCACGGGAGAGGCGAACATAACGGACGATACGGCGGCCGCGGATACCGCGGAGCCGGAGACGCCCGCAGCGCCTATGGAGCCCGAGGCGCCGGGAGAGCAGCTTCCGGAGGATCACATTTTCCTCAACGACCCGGAAGGAAAATTTCACGATCACATCCTGACGAAGAGGACGTGCACGGAGAGATCGTACTGTCTCATATGCGGCGAGAGCTTCGGTGCTCCGCCTCTCGGTCATAAATGGCACGAGGCGACGTGCACGAAGCCCAGGACGTGTACCGTCTGCGGGGAGACCGAGGGCGAGCCTCTCGGCCACGACTGGCGCGAGGCAAACTGCGTATCGGCAAAGACCTGCAAGCGCTGCGGCGAGCAGGAGGGTGAAATATCAGATAAGCACGACTGGCGTGATGCGACGTGCACGAAACCCAAGACGTGCTCGGTGTGCGGCGCGACCGAAGGCGAGCCTCTCGGTCACAAGTGGCGCGACGCGACGTGCACGGAGGCAAAGAAGTGCACGAGGTGCGGCAAAACGAGCGGAAAGGCGCTCGGACATCAGTGGAAAGATGCGACGACGAAGGCGCCCAAGACGTGCACCGTCTGCGGCGCGACGACGGGAGACAGACTGCCCGATGCGTCTGCCGGCGGACCGTATCCGCATACGGACGAGGAGTATGAGCTTCTGGCGCGCCTCGTCTATATCGAGGCGGGCGGCGAATCATACGACGCGATGCTCGCCGTGGCGACGGTCGTCGTCAACCGCGCACGAGCGAGCGGGATCACGATACACGACGCCATTTACGCGCCGAACCAGTTCGCGACCGGGCGCATAGACAAAGTCTCGCCGACGTCGTCGTGCTATCGCGCGGCAAAGTCCGCGCTTGACGGCAATGCCTACGACAAGAGCATACGGTATTTCAGGAACGCGAGCGCCGGAAAGAACTGGGGCAGCCGCAAGTACTGCTTCACTATCGACGGAATAGCCTTCTTCAGCTGAAGAAACAAAACAAAAAAAGCGCGGATGCCATGTGAGCGATGGCATCCGCGCCGTTTTGCTGTTTTGTTTTTCTCTTGAGCGCAATATGCTTACGCGAGCTTGGAGAGAGCCTTTGTGAACTGGCTCTTCTTGCGTGCGGCGGTGTTCTTGTGGATACGTCCCTTCGCAACGCCCTGATCGAGCTTCTTTACCGTTTCGCGGTAAATAGCCGACGCAGCCTCGCGGTCGCCCGCCTCGAGCGCGGCGTTGTACTTGCGGATCGAAGTATGAAGAGCCGACTTGTACATCCTGTTCTGAAGATTCTTTTTCTTGGAAACGAGAACGCGCTTTTTCGCTGACTTGATGTTAGGCATTGATGCTGCCACCTCCTTCTTTAGCGGAATGGTATCATGAGTATCGACAGCGTTGCCTGAGAGGGAGCGACGCCGTTTTCAGCATATGAACAACTTATAATATCACGAACATGGAAAAATAGCAATAGCCAAAATGAAAAAAGACGGAATATTTCACCCGTGAGAAGAAGTTTTTTTGCTGCCGGAGAAAAATTGCGCGGATGAGAGGATACGAAGAGACTAAGGAAGGAAAACGCGGGTCAAAAAAGTTTACAGAAAATTAACATGTAAATATTCTGTAAACTTTGGATTAAGGAAATGCCCGAAGGTGAAAAAATCCGTCCGATTGGAAGACTTTTTCGCATATCTTTATTGACAATCAAAGGCACTGATGATAAAATTATAAACTGCATTGGTTTCGCGTTCAAACCTACTTATATTTTAATTTATACCGAAAGCCTAAAAGACGAAGGAGTGACAGACCAAGATGGTAAAACCCCACAAGCTCGGCAGAAACGTGCGCATGAGTTTCTCGAAGATAGACGAAGCGCTCGAGATGCCAAACCTCATTGAGGTGCAGAAGAAGTCGTACAGATGGCTCATCGACGAGGGTCTTATGGAGGTGTTCCGCGACATCTCCCCGATATCGAACTACTCGGGCAACCTGCTTATCGATTTTGTGTCCTACAACCTCGACTCAAAACCCAAGTACACGATAGAGGAGTGCAAGGATCACGACGCCAACTACGCGGCTCCTCTCAAGGTCGACGTAAGACTGACGAACAAGCAGACGGGAGAGGTCAAGCAGTCCGAGATATTCATGGGCGATTTTCCGCTCATGACGGACAGGGGCACGTTTATCATCAACGGCGCGGAGCGCGTTATCGTTTCTCAGATAGTCCGCTCCCCCGGAATGTACTACGATTCCACGATCGACAAGACGGGCAAGCGCATTTTCACGGCGCAGGTCATCCCGTACCGCGGCGCATGGCTCGAATATGAGACCGACGTCAACGACGTTTTCTACGTCAAGATAGACAAGAACAGAAAGCTCCCCGTGACGGCGCTCATCCGCGCGCTCGGCGTCGAGACGGAGCGCGAGATAGCGGACTTCTTCGGCGAGGAGAAGCTGCTGCTCGAATCCGCCGAGAAGGACGAGCTTGAGCGTCAGGCGGCGGAGAACCACACGACCGCCGGCGAGGAGGCCCTCAAGGAGATATACAAGCGTCTCCGTCCGGGCGAGCCCGCCATCGTCGAGAGCGCCCAGATACTCATAAACAATTCCTTCTTCGACCCGAAGAGATACGATCTCGCTCCCGTCGGAAGATACAAGTACGACAAGAAGCTCGAGCTCTCCGCGAGGATCAAGGGCCATAAGCTCTCCCGTCCCGTCGTGAGCCCGGTCACAGGCGAGGTCGTCGCCGAGCCCGGCGAGGTGCTCACCGCGGAGCGCGCGCACGCCATAGAGGCGTCGTGCGTCAACGAGGTCTGGGTCACAGCCGAGGACGGCGCCGAGGTCAAGGTATTCTCCAACAACACAGTATTCCCCGAATGGGTGCTCGGATATGACCTTCGCGACTGCGGCGTCAACGAGAAGTGCTCCTACCCCGTGCTTTCGGAGATAATCGAGGCTGCCGGCGGGGACGCCGAAGAGATAAAGGCGCAGGCAAAGCGCCGCATCGCTGAGCTCTGCCCGAAGCACATAACGAAGGACGATATCTTCGCGTCCGTAAACTACCTGCTCTGCCTCTCGCATGACATAGGCTCGACGGACGATATAGACCATCTCGGCAACCGCCGTCTGCGTTCGGTCGGCGAGCTTTTGCAGAACCAGTTCCGCATCGGTCTTTCGAGGATGGACAAGAACATCAAGGAAAAGATGTCGATACAGGACAACGAGACGGTGACGCCTCAGCAGCTGATCAACATCCGCCCCGTGACGACGGCGATTCGCGAGTTCTTCGGATCATCTCCGCTCTCGCAGTTCATGGATCAGGCAAACCCTCTCGCAGAGCTGACGCACAAGCGCCGTTTGTCGGCGCTCGGTCCCGGCGGTCTGTCCCGTGACCGCGCCTCGTTCGACGTCCGCGACGTCCACTACACTCATTACGGCCGCATGTGCCCGATAGAGACGCCGGAAGGTCCGAACATAGGACTTATCTCCTACCTTGCGACATACGCGCGCATCAGCGACTACGGCTTCATCGAGGCGCCGTACCGCCGCGTCGACAAGGAGACGGGCGTTGTTACGGACGAGATCGTGTATATGACTGCCGACGTTGAGGACAACTACATCGTCGCGCAGGCAAACGAGCCGCTCGACGAGGAGCACCGCTTCGTCAACCGCCGCGTCGCGGCGCGCGACCGCGCGGAGATAATAGAGGTCCCGAGAGAGCGCGTCGACTTCATGGACGTATCGCCGAAGATGGTCGTGTCCGTCGCGACGGCGATGATACCGTTCCTTGAAAACGACGACAACTCCCGCGCCCTCATGGGCTCCAACATGCAGAAGCAGGCGGTGCCGCTTCTGACGACGGAGTCTCCGATAGTCGGAACGGGTATGGAATACAAGGCGGCAATGGACTCCGGCGTCGTCATACTCGCCGACGAGGGCGGTTATGTCGAGCGCGTAACCGCCGACGACATAACGGTTCGCTCCGACAGCGGCGTAAAGAAAACGTATCACCTTGAAAAGTTCAAGCGTTCCAACCAGGGAACGTGCATAAACCAGCGCCCCATCGTAAACGTGGGCGACAGGGTCGAGGCAGGCGAGTGCATCGCGGACGGACAGGCGACGTCGAACGGCGAGATCTCGCTCGGCAAGAACGCTCTTATCGGCTTCATGAGCTGGGAGGGCTACAACTACGAGGACGCCGTCCTTCTGAACGAGCGCCTCGTCCGCGACGACGTCTACACGTCGATACACGTCGAGGAATATTCCCACGAGGCGCGCGAGACGAAGCTCGGGCCGGAAGAGATAACGCGCGAGATACCGAACGTCGGTGAGGACGCGCTCAAGGATCTGACGGCTGAGGGCATTGTAAAGATAGGCACCGAGGTCAGGGCCGGCGACATACTCGTCGGCAAGGTCACCCCGAAGGGCGAGACCGAGCTGACGGCGGAGGAAAGACTGCTCCGCGCGATCTTCGGCGAGAAGGCGCGCGAGGTCAGGGACACCTCTCTCCGTCTGCCTCACGGCGAGACCGGCATAGTCATCGACGTCAAGGTGTTCTCCCGCGAGAACAACGACGACCTCTCGCCGGGAGTCACAAAGGTCGTGCGCGTCTACATCGCGCAGAAGAGAAAGATCTCGGTCGGCGACAAGATGGCGGGCCGCCACGGAAACAAGGGCGTCGTATCCCGCATACTCCCGCCCGAGGATATGCCTTTCCTGCCGGACGGCACGCCGCTCGACATCGTTCTGAACCCGCTTGGCGTTCCTTCCCGAATGAATATAGGTCAGGTGCTCGAGGTCCATCTCGGCATGGCGGCAAAGAAGCTCGGCTGGAAGATAATGACGCCTGTCTTTGACGGCGCGACCGAAAAGGACATCACCGAATGCCTCGCCATGGCGGGACTCGGCAGAGCTCCGTTTGCAAATGAGAATTACGACGGCAAGCCGCTCTACGAGGCTGTCGGCGTAAAGGAGGACGGAAAGGAAGACCTGCGTCCCCTCACGGCGGAAGAGAAGGCAGATACCGAATATCAGAACAAGCTCATCGAGGCGGGAACACTCCGCATAGTGGACGGCAAGACGGTGCTTTACGACGGAAGAACGGGCGAGCCCTTCGACAACCCCGTCACCGTCGGCATCATGTACTACCTCAAGCTCCATCACCTCGTTGACGATAAGATACACGCGCGTTCGACGGGTCCGTACTCCCTCATCACGCAGCAGCCGCTCGGAGGCAAGGCGCAGTTCGGCGGTCAGCGCTTCGGCGAGATGGAGGTTTGGGCGCTCGAGGCATACGGCGCCGCGTACACCCTTCAGGAGATCCTCACGGTCAAGAGCGACGACGTTGTCGGAAGAGTCAAGACCTACGAGGCTATCGTCAAGGGACAGAACATCCCGACTCCCGGCGTGCCCGAATCGTTCAAGGTGCTCGTCAAGGAGCTCCAGTCGCTGGCACTCGACGTCAAGGTACTTGACAAGGACGGCAACGAGATAGAGCTCTCATCGCTCGACGACGAGCTCGAGCCCCCGAACGTCGTTTCCGACGTCAACGAGAGCGACCTCGGCGAAGGCGTCGTTACCGACGACTACTCGGATTCCTTTGTTGAGAAGTCGGAGGATAATATAGACGACGACATCTTTTCCGAGGAGACCGCCGAGCAGGAGACGGACTTCGGCGACGACGAGGACTTCATTTGACGAAAGACCGCTATCTAACTGAAAAAAGAGAAGGGTAAAAGGGTAAATCATATAATGGAACGTAATACGTTTGACTCCATAAAGATCGGGCTTGCCTCGCCGGAGATGATAAGAAGCTGGTCTTACGGCGAGGTCAAAAAACCCGAAACGATAAATTACCGCACGCTCAAGGCGGAACGCGACGGTCTTTTCTGCGAGCGTATATTCGGGCCGACAAAGGACTGGGAATGCCTCTGCGGAAAGTACAAGCGCATCCGCTACAAGGGAAAGATATGCGAGAAGTGCGGCGTCGAGGTCACGACGAAGAAGGTGCGCCGCGAGCGCATGGGCCATATCGAGCTCGCCGCTCCCGTGTCCCACATCTGGTACTTCCGCGCGATCCCCTCACGCATGGGACTTTTGCTCGACATCACCCCTCACAACCTTGAGAAGGTGCTCTATTTCGCAAGCTATATAGTCATCGACCCCGGCACGACGCCGCTCGAAAAGGGCGAGATACTCTCCGACGTAAAGTACCACGAGTACTACGAGAAGTACGAGAACGACTTCCGCGTCGGCATGGGCGCCGAGGCGATAAAGGAGCTTTTGTCCGAGATAGATATCGAGGCGCTGTCCGAGGAGCTCAAGAGTGAGCTCGCGACGGCGAGCGGGCAGAAGAAGGTCCGCATCATAAAGCGCCTTGAGGTCGTCGAGGCATTCCGCAAGTCGGGCAACCGCCCCGAGTGGATGATACTCGACGTCATCCCCGTCATCCCGCCCGAGATACGCCCGATGGTGCCGCTCGACGGAGGCGCGTTCGCGTCGTCCGACCTGAACGATCTCTACCGCCGCGTCCTCAACAGGAACAACCGCTTGAAAAAGCTGCTTGAGATGCATACGCCCGACATAATCGTGCGCAACGAGAAGCGTATGCTCCAGGAGGCGGTCGACGCCCTCATCGACAACGGCAGGCGCGGCAAGCCCGTGACCGGTCCGTCGAACAGGCCGCTCAAGAGCCTTTCCGAGATGCTGCGCGGCAAGCAGGGGCGCTTCCGCCAGAACCTGCTCGGCAAGCGCGTCGACTATTCGGGCCGTTCCGTCATCGTCGTCGGACCGAACCTCAAGATTTATCAGTGCGGTCTGCCGAAGGAAATGGCGCTCGAGCTCTTCAAGCCGTTCGTCATGAAGCGCCTTGTAGAGACGCAGAAGGCTTCAAACATAAAGGAAGCGAAGAAAAAGGTCGACAAGGTGTATCCCGAGGTTTGGGACGCGCTCGAAAACGTCATAAAGGAGCATCCGGTGCTGCTCAACCGCGCGCCGACGCTCCACAGGCTTTCGATACAGGCGTTCGAGCCCGTGCTCGTCGAGGGCAAGGCGATAAAGCTGCACCCGCTCGTCTGCAAGGCGTTCAA
>CANQYV010000046.1 GCA_947628165.1 uncultured Clostridia bacterium
GGCACATCGCCTCTGCCGGACTTTGTCCCCGACGGCACATCGCCTCTGCCGGACTCGAACCCGTGCGGTTCGGAATTTGTCCGCTTCGCGGACGAGCCGCGTTTCGCGGCTTTCCGAACCGCGAGAGAATGTGCGCGCGGCGCACATTCTCCCGAAGGGTACTCGTCACACGCTCCGTCTCCATAGGAAAAGGGCATCCTTTGGATGCCCTTTTCCTATGGAGACGGAGGGACTCGAACCCTTGACCTGTGCGTTGCGAACGCACCGCTCTCCCAACTGAGCTACGCCCCCGTATTCGGAGTGGCGAGACTCGAACTCGCGGCGTCTTGGTCCCAAACCAAGTGCCCTACCAGCTGGGCCACACCCCGGAATGTATCAGTCTCACCTGTGTATTGAAAGCGGGTGACGGGAATCGAACCCGCGTTCTCGGCTTGGGAAGCCGGTTTTCTGCCATTGAAATACACCCGCGTGATTTCTTACTCCGCTATTGTACCACAAGCCCGGGCGGTGTGTCAATACTTTTTTTCGCGAAACGGACCCGAATGAAATCGGCGCGGGCAGACATTTGCCTGCCCGCGCCTGTTATTCTCACTTCGGAGTGTCGAGCGGATGCGTCTTAAGATATTCCGTATATTCCTCAAGGCACATTCCGAGCTTCCATATCCTGTATGCGTGATATCTCCCGACGAAACGGAAGTGCCACGCCTCGAACTTATATCCCGTGATCTCGACCTTATCCGCCGGAAACCTCAGGATAAATCCGAACTTCCACGCGTTCTCTACGAGCCAGTCGTATTCGGGCTGCTCCGCAAAGCTCTCGTCGACGCCCGCGTTCGTGATGTCAACGGCAAGTCCCGTCTGATGCTCGCTCGTTCCGGGAGGCGCGGAATATGTCGCGACGATGTCGCGCGCCTGGTCCTTTGTCAGTGTCTTGTCCTTCTTCATTTCGTCATCGATATATTTGTTGAAGAGCCAAGTCTGATAGGAATATGACCTGTACGCGCTCTGGACGAGCAGCGCGTGACCCGAGGGCCCCGGCTTGTCGTAGCCGCAGGCGTATATTTCCTTTATGAGCGCCTCAACTGCCTTCTCCGCAATGAAGCGCAGCTGCCGTCCGTCTGCCGCCCTGTAAACGCAGTCCACAAGGTCGTCGGGGTCGTCCTTCTCGCCGAGCGGATGCGTCGTGTTTACCAAAGTCAGATAAGCGTCCCTCTCCGCCCCGGTCGGGTTCATGTACTTTTCAAATTCCGAAAGATCCGCCGTAAACTCGGGAGTCGGCGTCTCCTCCTCAAACGGAGGCTCCGTCTCATCCGGCCCCGAAGTATCGCCCGTCTCAGGTATCGGTTCAAGCGGACCCGAGTCCTTTATCGTGAAGCCGAGCGTGCCCGCGACCGAGAACGTTATCTCTCGCTTTTTCTCGTTTTCTTCGTATGTCACACCCTTGACGCAGTCGGTGATAAACGAGAACGGGACCCAGATGTGACCGTCCTCGACGATGGCCTTCCTCTCCATCCTGTACGGCTGACCGTTGACGACCGCCTCATCGGAGCCGTCCGAAAGCGACGCCTCCTCTCCGAGCTCACCCGCGACGAAGCGGTACTGCCCCGCGCCTCCCGTCACCGTCATCGAAAGATACTCCGACAGCTTGGAAAAATCCGCGTATCTCACGCCGTCCCGCGTCAGCTTGTCCGCCGCGACCTTCACGCTCTCCTCGCCGTAGACGAGGGTGTACGTCGATGTATCAGGCAGCGTCGGCTTTCTCACGAAGAACGAGACGAGCACGCAGAGCGCAGCGAATACTGCGATCACGGCGAAGCAGGCGATGAAGAGCACAAACCTGCCGGCATATGCCTGGCGGCGCTTCTTTTTCCTTATCGCCTCGCGCTGACGTATCCGTCTGTACTGCTCCTCCTGCCGTCTTCTTGCCTCAGCCGCCGCGCGGCGGCGCCTTTCCGCCTCCGCCTGTCTCGCCGCCTCTGCGCGCCTTTCCTCGGCAGCCCTCATCTCGGCGTAATATCTGTCGCGCGGGCTCATGCCGCGTCCGTTATTGTTCATGCGTCGTCACCCCTTCACTTTTTCCTTTCGCTTCTCTATTATCGTAAAATACGGCGACGTCGGTGAATTTACGATATGTATCTCCGTTGCGCAAAGGAGCCTTCTGTCAAGCGTTTCGTAATACTGCCGCAGCTCGCGCCCCTCGGCGTCCCCTTCCTCGTGCCCGGGATAGACCGCGACCGAAAGTATCCCGCCCGGAGCCAAAAGCTCGATCGCCGCGCGCACCGCGGGCAGCGTCGTTTCCCTCATCGTTGTTTTGGTCCTGTCCCCTCCGGGGAGAAAGCCGAGGTTGAACATCCCCGCGTTTATCTTTTCGTGAACATACCGGGAGACGTTTGAGTGCGAGTCGAGGATAAGCGTCACGTTGTCGGGACAGCCGTCCGAAAGAAGCGTCGCCCTCGCGGACGCCAGCGCCTGCGGCTGTATGTCAAAAGCGTAGACGCGCCCCGCGCTTCCCACCGTGCGCGAAAGAAATGAGGTGTCGTGTCCGTTTCCCGCCGTAAAATCCACGGCGATGCCTCCCTCCCCGAGATGCCGAAGTATGAACTCCTTCTGAAGCTCGAGCAGGTCTATCATTTCGCCGAAGCGTTCGTCTCTCTCCATTTTCCCGTCACTTAACAAAGTCAAATTCAAAATCGTATATGGACACGGTGTCGCCGTCAACGCATCCGTTCTCCTCGAGCATATCTATGACGCCGTATTTCGTAAGTATCCGTCCGAAATACGACAGCGACTCCCTGTCCGAGAGGTTGACGTGTCCGAGCAGGTCGAAGAGCCATTCTCCCTCGACGACAAAGACGTCCCCTTCGCGGCGCACGGTCGTCTCGACGCTCTTTTGTATAACGGGTTCCGGCTCGGTCTCGGGCTCGTATACCGTGATCGGCGGCAGGCTCTCGAGCCGCTTGCCTACGGTATCGACGAATTCCTTCATGTTGTATCCTGTCGCGGCGGATATATATATGAGCTCCCATCCGTTTTCACGGACGAAACTTTCAAATCTCTCCCTGTCGAACGTGCCCTCATCTATTGCGTCGAATTTGTTCGCCGCAATCATCATCGGGCGCGACGCAAGCTCGGGCGAATACCGCTCGAGTTCGGAATTTATGGTCTTTATATCCTCTATCGGGTCGCGCCCCTCTACGGAGGCGACGTCGACGACGTGGACGAGCATGCGGCAGCGGTCGACATGGCGCAGAAATTCGTGTCCGAGGCCCGCCCCATCGGCTGCGCCCTCGATAAGTCCCGGAATGTCCGCTGCAACAAAACCTCCGTCGCCGTAAGCGACGACGCCGAGATTCGGCGACAGCGTCGTGAAATGGTAGTCCGCGATCTTCGGTCTCGCCGCAGATATCGCCGCGAGGATCGAGGATTTGCCGACGCTCGGCAGCCCGACAAGACCGACGTCCGCTATCATCTTGAGCTCAAGCGTGACGTCCCTCTCCTCGCCCTTCGTGCCGTTCTTGGCAAAACGCGGTATCTGCCTTGTCGGCGTCGCGAAATGGCGGTTGCCCCAGCCTCCCCTGCCGCCGCGGCAGAGGACGAAATCCTCCCCGTCCGACATATCGTGTATTATCCTGCCCGTTTCGGCGTCGCGGAGGAGCGTTCCCTCGGGCACCGGTATCAGAAGATCGTCGGCGGAGGCGCCGTGCATTTTGCCGGGCTTTCCCGCCTCGCCGTTTTCGGCAATGAATTTTTTTCTGTATCTGAACGAAAGAAGCGTGTTCGTCCCCTTGTCGATGGTGAAGACGACGTTGCCGCCTCTGCCTCCGTCGCCGCCGTCGGGACCGCCTTTGGCGACGTATTTTTCCCGATGGAACGAGACGCATCCGCCGCCGCCGTCTCCCGCCTTAACGTGTATCGTTACCTTATCTATAAACATATCTTTTTTCCGTCATGCGTTTTTTACGTTTGATATTGTACCACAAATTGCTCCGTATGAAAACCCCGGAGCGCCGATTTTGCGTTTTTTCGCGCAAGGAGCCGCTTTCATCCGCGCGTTGACGCGAGGATTTCGTCTGTAATTTCGTCCGTGACATGGCAGAGGCTCCCGTCGTCCGAGCGCGGGAAAACGACGATATACGTCCTCTCCGCGTGCCATGCCCCGTCCTTTTTAAAAAGCTCCGCTATCGAGACCGAGACGGGTATCCCGCAGAGTCGGAAGACGACGGCGACCCGCGCGCGCCCGTTTTGCTCCGCCGCGGGCGAGGGCTTCCACAAAAGCGTCCCCGACCCGTAAGAGATGTCTCCCACGTCGCAAAATGCGGTGCACGACGGAGAAAGTTGTGTTATCAGGCTTTGGGCAGAGATCGCAGACGACGTCTCATTCAACGTATCGAGATGTCGTGAAGGTATCATCGGCGACACCGCCTCCCTGATCTCGGGGTAGTCGTAGTTGTCAAAAATCCTGTCTCCGACAAGGCGGAAGGAAACGCCGTCCGAGCTGCCCTTAGTCTCGACAACCGAAAAAATGTCGGGCGCGCCTCTCCCGTCTGGCGAAAGCTCGCGGAATTCCGCTTTTATGTCGACCGTGTCTCCACCATCGTATATCTCCCGCGCGCGGCGCGCGACGTATTCCTCCGTCACCGCCTGCCGCCCGCCGTCGACGAGCGGGAACAGCCTCTGCGCGAGCTTCCCGTTCGGCAGCTTCACCGCGAAGCCGACGATGCCTTCTTTGTCGTAAAACACCGCATAGAAAAACTCGTTATTGTCCGAAACCGCCCGCCTGATAACGCGCCCGCCCGGGGCAAGCTCACCCTCCGCCTCATAAGACGGCGCCAGCGCGTCCCGAAACTCCCCGTCCGAAAACCTGCAAAAAACTCCCGTGCCGCCGTCAAAGCGGAATAGAATTCTTTCATACCCTTTATCGCTGTCGGGAACATGCACGCCCTGTGAGTTGACAGAATCAATGTAAAGGAAGGCGTATGCGGGCAAGACCTCCGCGCGCGCCCGAATGTCCTCTTCCGGCGCCTCAGGAAGCGCCTCATGCTCCCGCCGCGCCTGCGCCGAAAGCTCCACAAAGCGGCGCTCGACATAGTAGTCGGAGATATCCGCCTCCTGTGTAAACGCGCACTGATAAAGTATCTTCGCCGTCGATACTCCCCAGCCGTCATTTTCCACCGATATGAACGCAAGGCCGCGGTTTTCCTTTCTCTTCTTCTCGCGGAACACCGCCGTGATATAAGAAAGCGACGGCTCGTGCTCCCCCGCCTCCTCCGCCTGCGGGATGAAAACGAACCTGCCGTCGTATATTATCATCGACTTGTGCCCCGAGGTATCTTCGATATCGGACGACAGCGTGCCGCTGCCCGTCACTTCGACCTCGCACTCGCAGTCACCCTTCTCGAAGCCGATTATGATCCTCTCTATCGTCGCAAGATCCGCCCTGTCGTTTTCGAGCTTCAAAAACGTGTGCGCGGTCTCGCCTTCCTCTCCTTCGGAAATGGGTATCTCTACCCCGTCGCCTTGTCCTGTCGCGACGCCTGTTTCCTGCGTCTCACCGCCGGACTTTTTTCCGCACGACGCCGAAAAAATGGGCGCCAGCGCGAAAAGCGCCGCTAGAATGAGCGATACGGTCTTTTTCATTTTACCCACCTCCTTTATGCAAAAGCTTCCGTAAACGCCGTCCGCAGCCTTACGGCTCCTCGAGCTTGAGGACAACAAAATCGCCTATGACAGAGATCGAGCCATCGTCGGGATAACATGGCATGCTTCTCACCTCGTCGAGCGCCGAAAGCATGATAAGCTCCTCTTCAGTCGCGCATTCCATAGAAAAGCCGTGGTAGTGGAGCATGAAATAGTCCCTCGAATAGCTGTTCAGAAGCGAGTTCGGCGTGCCGGAGTATCGGAACGGGAGCCCGGCGTAGATCGCGTTTTCGTATGTCCCGTCGTCTATCGTCCCGCCAATGACAGCGAGCTTTTTGTCGTCGTCAAAGCCGTCCACGGATTTGATGCGCGTTATGAGCGTCGTAAAATATTCCTTTGCCTGCTCGTCCGCATAATACGCTTCGAGGTAGTTCCCGTTCGACTGACATATATAATTCGCCGCCGACAGAAAGACGAGAACGGCGGCAGCGACTCCCGCGCATTCGGCGGCGCGGCGGCTCCCGAGCGATTTCGGCAATGAAAGCGACAACACTGTCTTTTCGTCAAGCATGATGTCCGAAAGCATGACTGGCGCGGCAAACACGCCCACCGAGGCATATGTCATCAGCGTGTGGACGTATGTGCCGGATGACAAAAGCTCAACAGAGCCGAAAACAGGCGGCAGGAGCGCGAAAATGACCGCCTGAAGCGCGCGCCGCCCCGCGCCCGCACGGCAGAATAAAAACAGCACGGTAAAAAGCAGCAGTGACAGCACGAACGCGCCGAAGATCGCCGCGCGGATAAAGACGGTGTCGTTTACCCCGTACCTTGCCCTGAACGGAAGCAGAAGAATGCTTCCGTATGCCTTTATAAAAAGCCGTGGCAGCTCCGTCAGAGACGCCCCCGCCGAGCCTATCCCCTGATAATCCGTGAGGGATCTGCCCGAGACGAGTAAAAGCGCCCAAAGAATTGCCGTGTATATCAGAATGCCGAGCAAAAGCGTGACGGCATACGACCCGGCGCGCGAGCCGACCGCGCGCGTTTTCTCCCCCGCTTCAAAAGAGCGTCGAAGCAGCGAAAGCACCAAAACCGCCGCCGCGAGCGGAAGATATGCCTGATATATCCCGAGCGAGCACGCGATGAGAACCGCCCCCGGCAAAACCCCGCGCCATCCGAGCCTCTCGGCGCAGCGCGCGCCCGAAAGCGCCACCAGCACCGAAAGCGCGTAATAGTGCGCCGTATACATATAAAGCATCATTCCGCCCGCCGCCGGGAACGTGACGAACACGGCGCCGACCGCAGCCGCGAGCAGCCCGTTTTTTATTCCGAGCGTCCGCACAAGAACGCACGCCGAAAGCGTAAGCAGCAGCGACGCCAGAGCCCCGTTCAGAAGCGGGAGCGTGCAGCCGCCCCACAGGCGTGAGGACACCTCTCCCATCAGCCACAAGAGCCATCTGCCGGAGCCTATGCCCGCGCCGTAAAGCCCTTCGAGCATCCGCGCCCCGTCCCAATTGACTATCATGTTCGTCATGGCAAATCCGTAGGACAGAAGTGCCGAGATGAGCGAGGGGATGATGACGCAGCGGTATTCGCGAAAAGCGCCGACGGCGGCTTTTTTGTATCCCGACAATATCTCCATCCCGGTTACCCCTCGCGCTTTTGCCCGCCCTCGAGCAGGGGCAGAAGCTCGTATACGCTCCTTATCGGAATAACTCTTATCCCGTCGGGAAGAAGGCTCGTATCGATGCCGCGCTTGGGCACGACGATGCGCTCGAATCCGAGGCGTGCCGCCTCGCGTACCCTGTCCGCCGTCGCGGACACTCCCCTTACCTCGCCCGCAAGACCGAGCTCGCCGACGACGACGAGATCGGCCGGCACCGGCATATCGCGCAGCGCCGAGACGAGCGCCGCCGCAGCCGCGAGGTCGCACGCGGGCTCGTCGAGCCTCAGACCGCCGACGACGTTCAGATACACGTCTATGTCCGAAAAGCGCATGCCGAGCCTGCGCTCGAGCACCGCGAGCAGAAGACAGAGGCGTCCGTAGTCAAAACCGTCCGCCGTCCGCTTCGGCGACGGAAACGTCGTTTTCACCGTCAGCGCCTGTATCTCCGCGATCATGGGGCGTGTGCCCTCCATGCAGCAGACGGTCGCGCTGCCGGAAACGCCGCGCGGTCTGCCGGAGAGCAGCATAGCGGACGGGTTTTCGACCTCGCGGAGCCCCGTATCCGTCATTTCAAAGACGCCGATCTCATTCGTCGCCCCGTATCTGTTTTTAACCGCGCGTATTATGCGGAAATTCTGGTGGCGTTCGCCCTCGAAGTACAGCACGGCGTCGACCATGTGCTCGAGCACCTTCGGCCCCGCGATGCCGCCCTCTTTGTTGACGTGACCTACGATTATGACGGAAACACCGTAATTTTTCGCGAGGGACGAAAGCTCGCCGGCGCACTCCCTCACCTGCGAGACGGAGCCCGGCTGAGACTGCGCCGACTCTGAATACAGCGTCTGTATCGAGTCTACGATAAGCACCTCGGGCTTCACGCGCTCGCATTCGGATATGATGCGTCCCGTGTCCGTCTCCGTGTAGATATAGAGCTCGTCCGACGAGACGCCGAGCCTGTCCGCGCGAAGGCGCAGCTGACCAGACGACTCCTCGCCCGAAACGTAGAGCACGCGCCTCGTCCCGGAAAGGACGCCCGATATCTGCAAAAGCAGCGTCGACTTTCCTATGCCCGGCTCGCCGGACAAAAGCACGACGGAGCCCGAGACGAGCCCGCCGCCGAGCACGCGGTCAAGCTCACCGTATCCCGTCTGCGAGCGCGGCACGGGTTCGACGGAGATATCCCCTATCGGCTTTGCCGCCTCGGAGCGGACGCCACGGCGCACAGCCTTCCCGCCCGCCGCCTTATCCGTCGGCGCGGGCTCCTCGTATTTTTCCTCGACAAAGGAGCCGAACGCCCCGCACTGCGGGCATCTGCCGAGCAGCTTCGGATATTGATAATCGCACTTCGTGCAGACGTATACGGTTTTCTGTTTCATGAGGGCGCCTCCGCGTCAGCTTTTGTAAATGGGTCGGTGATTATAATTTCATATTGATTATAATATATCCTGCCGTCTTTTTCAACCTCAAGTTTCGGCGCAGCGCGAAAAGCGCCCCCGTGTAGGGGGCGCGGGCGCGGATATCGGCTTCTTTCATTTTCCGTTTGCGGCGAGATACTCCCATATCGCCGAGGATATCGTGAGCGCCAGCTTCTGACGGTAGCCCTGGTCGTTGAGCTTTCCGCATTCCTCGTCGTTTGAAAGAAACCCGCACTCTATGAGAATTCCCGGCGTCTTTATCCTGTCGAGCAGATAAATGCTCTTGCCCGCCCGCTTCGTCTCGCGGTCGTTTTCGGGCTGAAGATACGTCCTTACCGTCGTCTGGACGAGATTTGCAAGCACGGCGGAGCCTGACGCATTCGGCGAATAATAGACCTGGAGCCCCGAATATTTCTTCGACGAGAACGCGTTCATATGTATGCTCACCAATACGGCGTCCCCGTTCTCCTCCGCGCGCCGCAGTCTGTTTTTCAGGTCATAGACCTTTTTCTTTCCCGTGTAGTCGGAAAGGTCGCCGTATTCGTCGTATAAGAGCTTATCCTCCGTCCGCGTCATGACGCACCCGACGCCCGACGCGCTGAGCATATCGAAAACGCTTTTTGCAACGGCGAGATTGACGTCCTTTTCCCGCGTGCCGTCGGCGCCCGACGTTCCGCCGTCCTCGCCGCCGTGCCCCGCGTCTATAACCACGAGCACGGGAACGGAACCCGCCGACGAGGCGACGCCGCGACGTCTCTCGAACATCAGCGACAGCCTGCCGAGCGCGGCGCACACAAGCGCCGCGACGACCGTTAAAGCTATGAATTTTATTACCGTTTTTGCCCTTGCTCCGGGTGCCGACGCGCCGTTCATATAAATGCCCTCCGAATTTCTCCGTTCGTAAAAAGCATATGCCAAAAGCGCGCCCGATATGAAAAACTATTGTCCGAAAGCGTCCCTCGCCTTCGCCAAAAGCGGCACGGCGCGGCGGTATATGCGCTCCGTGCGGCGGTAGAGACTGTACTTTTCCCGCCTCTCCGTCAGATACATCTCGCCGACGAGCCTCACGAGCCGCCCGCCGAACTGCTTTTTAAAGCGGTAGAGCCCCGCGCCGGGACCGTCATCGTCGGTACATTCGAGAAAGCCCCGCAGGTCATAGACGTCGTCCCCGCGCGAAAGCGCGCGCCTTATTGCCTCCAGGTGCATGAGGTGGCACGGCATCAGTGAGCGGTGTTCGTCGGAGCTCGCGCCGTAAAGGTAGCACGTCCTGCCCCCGTGATTTATAAAGATACCGCCGGCAATCACATCTCCCTCGTACTCGGCGAGCAGAAGCTCGCACGAACGCGCGGGGAAGCTGTCAAATATGCGGTAATAATATTCCTTTGTTCTCGGAACAAAGCCGTCCCTTTTTGCCGTCACATCCATTATGCGGCAAAACGCGTCGAGATCCTCTCTTACACCGGGAACGATCCTGACGCCGCGCCTTGCTGCGAGTCCCGCGTTGTATCTCAGCTTTTTGTGAAATCCCGAAATTACCTCCTCTTCCGTCCTCCCCGCCAGGTCCAGCCTGAACAGGCTCCGCGGCTGTATCATGTCGTGCGCGTCTTTGCACGGAAAAGTCCTCCATCCGAGCTCTCCCATGCGGCGTATGAAGTTTCCGTCTCCCTCCTCGAAATCAGGTTCCGCGCGAATGCCTACGGCGGAATATTTCTTTATCAGCTCGCGCGCGCCCTCGGTGAGCTGCGCCAAAGCGTCGATGTTCCATCCGTCGACGACGGGTCCCCTCGGGCAGTAGATGAGATTTCCGAAGACGGGTATCCGCCTTACGAAAACGCTCATCATTCCCGTTATCGAGCCTCTCCCGTCGTCGGCAGTTATGATCTCGTTCTGCCAGTTTGATTTGACCGCCGCCCACTCGCGGGACTGCATGAAATGCGCCTTTGCGTGCGCCGCCTCAAACTCCCACGCGGCGTCTTTTTCCCTTTCGTTCTCCGCTATCCTCATAAAGCCCTCCATATGACTGCTCCATATTTTTTCACATACCGGCATCAAAAAAGTCCTCGCCGAGGCACAAAAAAGAATACCGCGTGCATCAAAACGGCATCACGGGAAAAAGAGAGCGGACAGCCGGCGCAAGAGGTTGATTTTTTCGCTCGGATATGGTATATTTAAGGCGAGAATTTGTGCGGGGGAGCTTTCTTATGGACAAAAACTACGGCGAAATATGCGGCAGCTTCACGTCGCACGGAGAGGCGGAGACGGAGGCGCTCGGTGAACGTCTCGCGCGCACGCTCTTCGGGCAGCGCGGCGCGTTTGTCGCGATCCGGGGCGAGCTCGGCGCGGGAAAGACCGCTTTCGTGCGCGGGATGGCGCGCGTGCTTTCTCCCGGAAGTGCCGTCCGCTCGCCGACATACACCGTCGTAAACGAATATTCCGCAGGTCCGCTCCCGCTTTATCACTTCGACCTCTACCGCATAACGGGTCCCGACGACCTTTGGTCCGTCGGATATCACGAATATCTCGACCGCGGCATCTCCGTCGCCGAATGGGCGGAGAACGCGGGGGACGAGCTGCCGTCGCCGCGCTTTGAGGTCGAAATAACGAAGACCGGCGCGGACGAGCGGAACGTCACCGTTTCATACAAAGAGGTAATAAAAAAATGATAACGCTTGCTCTTGACTCAACGGCGAAAACGTGCGCCGCGGCGCTGCTCGACGACGACGATGTGATAGGAGAGGTCACGCTTAACTCGGGATATACTCACAGCGAGACGCTGCTCCCGTCAGTTGAATTTCTGCTCCGCGCATCAAGGCTGACGGTGAACGACGTCGACGTCTTCGCGTGCGCCGTCGGTCCCGGCTCGTTCACCGGCGTCAGGATAGGCGCCGCCACCGTAAAGGGGCTCGCGTTCGGGAGAGGAAACTGCTGCGCCGCCGTCGACACACTTGAGGCGCTCGCCGGGAATATTTCCGTCATCGGGGTCGATGCATATGCCGTTCCCGTTATGGACGCGCGCCGCGGTCAGGTTTACACCGCTTTATTCGACGTGTCGGGAGGGGCTGTCACAAGGCTTACCGACGATTTTGCGATGTCCGCGAACGAGCTCTGCGAGCTTCTATCTCAGCGCGCCGCAGGAAAGAAGATATATTTTGTCGGCGACGGCTACGACGTCGTTCACGACGTCATCGCCGAAAGGCTTTGCGGCGTCGCCGATACTCCCCTTTTCCTGCGCTCTCACTCCGCCGTATCCGTCGCCAAAGCCGCGCGCCGAGGCATACTGACGGGCACTCTCGTCCCCGTCGACGCGGAGACGATATCTCCCACATACCTGCGCCCGTCTCAGGCGGAGCGTGAATACAACGAAAAGCATAAAAACGGCGGGCTCTGATGCCCGCGATGATAAAAACCACATAAAAAAGGCGGGCTTTGTGCCCGCGATGATAAAAAGAAAGGAAGAAACCATGAAAGTTGCATTTGCCGCCGACCACGGCGGGTACAAGCTCAAGGACGCTCTCGTCTCTCATCTCCGTGAAAAGGGTATCGAGACCGTCGACTTCGGAACGAACTCCCCCGACTCCTGCGATTATCCCGACTACGCAGACCCGCTTTGCCGCGCCGTCGCCTCAGGCGAATGCGACCTCGGCGTGCTCGTCTGCTCGACAGGCCTCGGCATGTCGATGGCGGCGAACAAGCACCGCGGTATCCGCGCCGCCTGCTGCTCCGAGACAGTCAGTGTCGCGCTGACGCGCAGCCACAACAACGCAAACGTCCTCTGCCTCGGCGCGTTCATCGTCGGCGAGCACACCGCCTGCGAGATGGTGGATCTCTTTATCTCGACCCCCTTCTCCGAGGGCGAGCGCCACGTCCGCCGCGTCAACAAGGTAAACGCCCTCGACGAAAGGTAAAAAAGCAAAACAAATGCCCGAAAAGCATGGCTTTTCGGGCATTTTTCTTTTATCCGTGCTTAAATTTATGCATCTGCATAAATCAGTTCTGCAATTGTCGAAATGTCACCTTTCCCGTCATGTATTGTCGATTACGGGATCGGGCATTCCGCGCGTTCTCAGGTGGGAAAGCTTCAGTATCGCCGCGTCCGTCTTGGCGTCGTGGAAGCCCTCGTTAAGGGCGGCTGCCAGCGCGTCGTCGAACTTTATCTTCTCGACGGACAAAAACTCGTCCTCGTCGAGCGCCTGCTCGCCGAACGAAAGGTTGTCCGCCGCGTAAAGATACAGCTTTTCGGTCGTATACCCAGGCGAGACATAAAACCATCCGAGCGAATATATTTTTCCGGCCCGGGCTCCCGTCTCCTCCCTGAGCTCGCGCACGGCGGCGGACAGCGGATCCTCGCCCGCCTCGAGCTTTCCCGCCGGGAGCTCGAGCAGAAGCTCGCCCTGCGGATATCGAAACTGCCGCACGAACAAAAGCTCATCCTCATCCGTCAGCGCCGCTATCGTGACTCCGCCGTGATGCTCGACGACCTCACGCACAGCTTCCGTCCCGTTCGGGAGCTGTGCGATATCGCGCCTCAGGTTCAGTATTTTGCCGCGATATATGTATTCTTTCTTTTTTGTCTTTTCCGTGAGCTCCATTGTCCCCTCCGAGTTATGCCGCAATGACGCCTTTATTGTATCATAATTTATACTTTGCGTCAAATTTGAGACGCGCTTTTGTTGACACGGCTCCCCCGCGCGTGGTAAAATACAAAAAAGAAAATTTATACGAAAGGGACCTTTGATATATGACTGAAAACAGAGCCGAAATTCCGGAAAAATATAAGTGGGACCTCACGGCGATCTACGCCGATGAAGCCGCGTTCGACGCTGACTGCGCCCGTGCAAAGGAGCTGATCGCCCGCTTCCCCGCGCACGAGACGACAATGACAAAGTCCGCCGAGGGCCTCTACTCCGCGCTCGAGGACTCGACGGCGCTCGAACGCGTCATTTCAAAGCTGTTCACATACGCGCAGCTCGCCTCAGACCTTGACACGTCGGACAACAAATATCTTGCCCTGACAGGCAAAGTGATGGAGCTTGCGAACGCCGCGGGCGTCGCCTCCTACTTTGTCTCCCCCGCTCTCATCAGGATAGAAGACAAGGTGCTCGAACGCTGGTACGCGGAGCTGCCCGCGCTGAGGGCTTACGAACGCACGATCTTCGGAAGCCGCAGATATAAAAAATACACGCTCTCCGACGAGAACGAAAAGCTGCTCTCGGGTCTTCGCCGCGGCATGGGGAGCCATTCTTCCATCCGCTCGGTATTCGCGAACGCCGACATCGACTTCGGCTATATCACGGGCGAGGACGGCAAAAAGGTACATCTCACCGACACAAACTACGTTCCGTTCCTTATGGGCACAGATCGCCGTGTCCGCCGCGCCGCCTTCAAAAAGCTGTACGCGACGTATAAGCAGTTCGGCAACACGTTTGCCGCGCTCATGAACGCATACGTCAAGGAGCGCACGACCGTCTCCCGCCAGCGCGGGTACGACTCGAGCCTTCAGTGCTCCGTCTTTGCGGACGAGGTCACGCCCGACATTTACAACACCCTCGTCGAGACCGTGAACCGCAATCTGCCCGTCATTTACGATTACTACAAGCTCAAAAAAGAGGTGCTCGGTCTCTCGAAATATCACCTCTACGACATCTACACGCCCCTCATCGCCTCATGCGCCAAGAAATATTCGTATGAGGAAGCCGTCGACATGGTGCTCGACACCGTGAAGATATTCGGTGACGAGTATCACGACACGCTCGAGGCAGGCATCCGCAATAAAAAGTGGATAGACGTCTACCCGAACCGCGGCAAGCGCGGCGGCGCTTACAGCTCCGGCTGCTACGACACCGAGCCTTATATGCTCCTCAACTACACCGACACGCTCGACGATGTCTCGACGCTCGCGCACGAGTCCGGGCATTCGATGCACTCGTATTTCTCGCGGAAGGCGAACACGCCGCAGGATTCGGAATACACGATATTCGTCGCCGAGGTCGCCTCGACCGTAAACGAGCTGCTCTTCTCGCACAAGATGCTCCGCGAGTCCGGTAGCCGCGAGGAAAAGCTCTCCGTTCTTGACCAGCTGCTCGAGACCTACAAGGGCACCCTCTTCCGTCAGACGATGTTCGCCGAGTTCGAGCGCGACATTCACGCCCTCTCCGAAGCCGGCGAAACGCTGACGAAGGACCTGCTCTGCGAAAAATATTACGCGATCGTCAAGAAATATTTCGGACCCGCCGTCGTCTGCGACGAGGAGATCGCCTGCGAGTGGATGCGTATCCCCCACTTCTATATGTTCTTCTACGTCTACAAGTACGCGACGTGCATCTCCGCCGCCTCCTCGATAGTCAAGCGCATTGAAAACGAGGGCGCCGCCTATATCCCGCAGTATATAGATTTCCTGCGCTGCGGCGGCTCAAAGTCTCCCCTCGACAGCTTAAAGGTCGCCGGCATAGATATGTCCGACCCCGCCGTCATTGAGGACGCCATCTCCGACTTCGCCGACACGATAAAGCAGTTCAGAGAGATTTATAACGGGTAATTTTTGTGGGAGGGAACTCTTGAAAGAGTTTCCTCCCACACCTGCCTTCAGAACTTTCAATTACTGTCTTTCTTGCGAAACCGTATATTTGCACATCGTTTCGCCGACACTTTTTATTTCGCCGTTTCCATTTCCATCTCGTAATTTTTCGGCACCGCGTAATCGCTTATCGTCAAGTCGCCTTCTTCTATGAGTTGGAGGTAGACGTATGTCACCTCTCCCTCATCCTCGTTGACGACAGCGTAAGCAAAGCAGTAGTTTTCGTTCCACACCGACGCGAAAGCGGGCATTTCAAAATAATCCGACTCCCCGCAGACAGGCGAACCGGCGCAAATCTTTTCAAGTCTCGCCTCCTCGTCCTTAATTCCGTCCTCGTCAAACGCGGCGCAAAGCTCCACCTGCCACCCGGTCCCAAGCGGGAAATACGTCGTGTGCGTGCCGCTGAATTTTTCGACATTCATTCCGTCGAGCGTCTCCGGGAAAACGGCAGGCCGCTCGACTGTCCTCAGCTCCGGCAGTTCCCACAACTCGTCGTATTCACCGACGTCCGTTATAACAGTCTCATCATAATTGGCGCATGACAAAAGCGAAATTAGAGCAGAAATCAGAATTATCGCAGCGCAAAAGCGCGCGGCGGCGCTCCGTTTCAGTTTCATTTTTTATCTCCACGGTTTCGTTATGCGAGCTTATTCTACCACATCCACGCAATATTTTAAAGAGATTTTGCAAAAATAAGTTGTTTTATAAAAAAACGATCTTCTGCATTCCGAAGTGCAAGCCTTATTTACCCTTTTAATAAAAGCTTTTGAAAAAGGGGTCCGGGGGAAAAACTTTTCTGTGAAAAGTTTTTCCCCCGCACTATTATTTCACAGTATGATACAAATCAGCCCGCCGCTGCCCTCGTTTATGATGCGGCCGAGCGTGTCGGACAGCTTCGCTCTCGCGTCCTCGGGCATGTGCTCGAGCTTTGAGTGGAGCCCGTCGTTTACGAGCTCATAGAGCGTCTTGCCGAACATATTCGACTGCCAGATGGAGCTCTTGTCGTCCTCGAACTCGCGCATGAGATAGCGCACCATCTCTTCCGACTGCGCCTCCGTGCCGACGATAGGATTTATCTCCGTCTCGATAGTCGCCTTTATCATGTGTACGGACGGCGCCGACGCGCGCAGGCGGACGCCGTAGCCGCCCTGCTGGCGGACTATCTCCGGCTCCGCGAGCGTCAGATCCTCCACCTCGGGCATGACGATGCCGTAACCGCGCTCGGAAACGTCTCGCAGCGCCTCCGAGACCTTGTCGTACTCGCGCTTGACGTCCGAAAGCTCCTTCAAAAGCGAGATGAGCTCCTCCTCGTCGCGAATGTTGAAGCCCGTAAGCTCCCCTATCGTGCGATAATATATCTCGTCCGGGATAGAGACCGAGAGCTCCGCGCGCCCCGTTCCGAGGTCGGAATCGAGATATCTCACCTCAGAAACGAAGTCACAGCCCGACAGCTCGCCGAACACGCCGCAGCCCATGACGTCTCCCATTCTTGACACTCTTCCCGCGCACGAGCGTATCCCCTCGACAAGGCCTGAGCGGAGCGGATGCGTCATGTCGAGCGCGCGCAGCCATCCGGGAGCCGAGATGCTTATCTCCCTTATCGGGAACTCGTAAAGCACGAGCTCGAGGATGTGCGTGATGTCGTCCGCATTCATGGAGAGGCAGGAAACGAGCGCGACGGGCGCGCGGTATTTCTCCTCAAGCTCCCGTGCGAGCGCGATCGCCGACTCGCCCTCAGGGTCTGCGGAATTGAGGATAACGGCGAACGGCTTGCCTATCCTCTTCATCTCCTCGGCGACCCTCTCCTCCGCCTCAATATAATCCTCGCGCGGTATGTCTCCGAAGCTGCCGTCCGTCGTGACGAGCATTCCTATCGTCGAGTGCTCGTTTATAACGCGGCGCGTCCCCGTCTCCGCCGCCTCAGCGAACGGCATCGGCTCGGGCTGCCACGGCGTCGATACCATGCGGACGCTGCCGTCCTCGGTGTCTCCGAGCGCGCCCGGAACGAGATAACCGACGCAGTCCACCATG
>CANQYV010000047.1 GCA_947628165.1 uncultured Clostridia bacterium
GCGGCACTTCCACCGCTCAAAAATTTAATTTAGACAATCTCGCAAAAACCTCTTGACAAACCGTTCCCCGAGGGCACAGGCTATCGAGCCAAGACGCGGTTTGCGAGGTTCTATAATCTTCCCGAACTCATGACAATGTTTAAGGAAGTGGCAGACATAAAAACCGCCGATATGCTTGACCTTCCGGTGCCGAAAGTGATCTTTCATAATATCGCCGTGAAGCCCTCGGACATCCAAAAAGAGATGGTAAAGGCGCTCGCCGAACGGGCCGAAAAAGTACACAGCGGACTGGTGGACGCAAGCGTTGACAATATGCTGAAAATCACCAACGACGGACGCAAGCTCGCGCTTGACCAGCGCCTTATAAATCCCGCTCTGCCCGACTACGAGGGCAGCAAGCTGAACGCTTGTGTGAACGAGATGTTCAAGACGTGGGAAAAGGGCAAAGCGGAGAGACTGACACAGCTGTTCTTCTGTGACCTTTCCACCCCGAAAAACGACGGTAATTTTTCCGTCTATGACGACATCCGAAAAAAACTGATTGAGAAAGGAGTACCTGCCGAAGAAATAAAATACATTCATGAAGCAGACACCGAGGCAAAGAAGCTGGAGCTCTTCAAAAAAGTTCGCCGAGGCGACGTCCGTATCCTTATGGGCAGCACTCAAAAGATGGGCGCAGGAACAAACGTACAGGACAAGCTCGCAGCTTCTTTCGACCTTGACTGCCCGTGGCGGCCATCAGACCTCGAACAGCGGCTCGGAAGAAGCATTCGGCAAGGCAACGCAAATGCCGAGGTCGATGTGTTCCGTTTCGTTACGGAGGAAACCTTCGACGCATATTTGTATCAGCTCGTGGAGGGCAAACAGAAATTCGCAAGTCAGATAATGACGAGCAAATCTCCGGTCCGTTCCGCAGAGGACATTGATGAAACAGCGTTGTCCTATGCCGAGATAAAAATGCTCGCTACCGGTAATCCGTACATCAAGGAGAAGATGGACCTTGACATACAGGTACAGAAGCTGAAGCTGCTGAAATCCAATTTTCTTTCCGAAAAATACGACTTGCAGGACCGTATCATCAAGCATTACCCCCGAGAGATAGCGCGCAAGACGGAGCTCAGAGACGGACTGAAAAAGGATATACTTACCGCCGAGGCGAATCCCAAAGGCACCGGCGACGAATTCCCCGGCATGACGGTCAGAGGAATAAGATACCCCGACAGGACAAAAGCGGGCGAAGCAATTCTTGCCGCTTGCAAAGAGATGAAGAAGTCTTCTTCGGAGCCGCTTGGTGAATACCGTGGTTTTTCGCTGGATCTCTTCTACGATGTATTCGAGAATGCCTGCAAGATACGTTTAAGAGGCGCGATAAGCTATACGGTATCACTCGGGACAGATGCTCGCGGCAGCGTCACAAGACTTGACAACGCGCTTGAGGCGCTTCCAAGTCATTTGGAGCAGGCAGAAGTGGAGCTTGAGAACACGAAAAAGCAGTTTGAGACGGCCAAAAACGAGGTTGAAAAGCCTTTTGCAAAAGAAGACGAACTCAATGCCAAGCTGGCCCGATTGAACGAGCTGAACGCTCTTCTTAATCTCGATAAACGAGAGAACGAGCTCGTCGGCGACGATGCCGAAAAAGCGGAAGCAGACGTCCCCGAAAGAGAGTACGACTGCGAAAGATAAATAGCGACGGCGGGACAACACCCGCCGTCAGTTCTATACAGCCGAGCGAAAATCGCCGGCTTTTTTATTTTTAAGGAGGAAATATCATGCCAAAAATCAAGCTCTATCAGATAGACGCAATGAAGGACGACAAGCGTCTTATGTTCTTGGACCGTGAGAGCCTTAAAAAGCTCACAGGCTCCGATGAGGTGGACAGCAGCATATATGACTTGGTTTACGAGGGCAACGTAAACTTCGAGTCGCTCGAAAACATATTCGTCATGTTCAATTATCATCTGCCGGACGGTTACATCGGGCGGTCTATGTCCGTATCCGACGTTGTGGAGATTGGGGACGGAGACGGCGCGGAGCCTAAGTTCTACTACTGCGACAGGGTAGGCTTTACTCTCATCAGCTTTGACCCCGAAAAATGCGGGCGAAACACCCTTTTTTCGGACGGTCCTCAGACCGAAGCAGATGCCCGTCTGAGAGTAGTGCTTGTGAAGCCGAACGAGCCACCCAAAGAGGTATACATACGCCCCGACCTTGAAACAATGCAGCAGATTGTAGCCGGCTACATCGAGGTCATATCCCCTTACAATGACGGAACAGCAATAGTCTGCAACGAAGAGGCAAAGATATTCGACCTGCCGCCGAACAGAGCTCTTTACGATAAGCGAAAAAACATCGTTGATGTCATATGCGGAGACTTCTTCGTTGTGGGTGCACGTCCGGAAGATGAAGACTTTTCAAGCCTCACGTCAGACCAGGTGAAAAAATATTTGAATATGTTCCGCTCCCCGGAAAAGTTTTTACAAACCGAAAAAGGAATACGAGTTACATTTGAAAACGCCAAAAGCGATAGAGATGCACGATAACGTCGAGAGAAAGGAGAAAATACGATGGCATATATTGCAAAAGAAATTGTTGAAGAAGCTCGACAGATGAATCTGTTGACGTACTTACAGACCTACGAGCCGGACAATCTCGTAAGAATAGGAAATGATGTCTACTGCACGAGAGAACACGACAGTCTCAAAATTTCAAACGGAATGTGGTACTGGTGGACGCAGAATATCGGAGGACGCACGGCTCTTGATTATCTCGTGAAAGTCAAGGAAATGAATTTTACCAACGCAGTCGAGTTAATTCTCGGGCGCGCTGCCGAAAGGCCGCCCATATATGTCCCCGTGCATGTAAAAGAAAAAAAGCCTTTTGAGCTGCCAAAGGTAAGCTACACATCAAACCGAGTGAGACAGTATCTCGGGAATCGCGGCATTGACAGAGCCGTCATTGATTACTGTCTGAAAAACAATCTGCTGTTTGAGTCGTACCCGCGGCACAACGCTGTATTCGTCGGCTATGATACATCCGGCAAGGCTCGCTATGCGATGCAGCGCGGGTGCGGAACCGACTTCATCGGCGATGTCGAAAGCAGCGACAAAAGATATGCTTTTTGTGTGCCTTCGACAAATAACTCTTGTATCCTGCGCGTTTTTGAAAGCCCGATAGACCTCCTTTCCTATGCCTCGTTGCTTAATATGTACGGTTATGACTGGCACAAGGTCAATATGCTGTCCCTTTCCGGTGTGTATAAGCCAAATGTCGAGGCGACCGAACTCCCGCGCGCCCTCGAACAGTATCTCAAAGACCATCCCAATATCAGCAAAGTGATAACAGGTTTCGACAATGATGAAGTCGGACGCGCAGCGGCCGATGCAGTGTGTACCATCTTGTCCAAACGCAATATGACGTCAGCACAGATGACTGTACCGAAAGGAAAAGACTTCAACGACTATCTGTGCATATTAAAAGGACTTCCGATAACTCACCGTCAGCCGCACGATAAGAAAGCGGCAAAAGAAGAAGCTGCGCCGGCTGCCGACAGTGTACCGGACCGAAAAACAACAGAAGCAGTCAGATGACACTTGCAAATGCTGCCCGAACAATGTATAATTGAAATAGATTTGATAAAATAACAAGGGAGGTGGAACCGATATGAACGGCTTTGACAAGTACAGCCTCAGAATTTATGATACTGAGCTGTTGTCTTTTCATATGGGAGTCAATACTTTCGGCGAGCCTGTCGTTGATATATTAGATGTGAACGAAGATAAAAAGTACCTTCTTCCGCTCGAAATGTCATGTGACAACAAGGGACTTTTGCAGTGGCTGAACGCAAGAATAATCCCTAAAAACCGAACGTTTGTCGATGAGATACTGAGAACGCTCGGCTTGGAACACGATGACACAAAGGGTATTATAGATGTCTGCCGAGGTCTTTCTTTAAACGACAGCTATTGGGTTGTGCCGTATGGCTTTGAGGGTAAATTTGCTCAATATAACCTTTACGAAAATCGATTTTCGGAGATATTGGCACTCGTTGCGTATACCGGTGCCGGCGGCGGCAAAGAGGCGTTCACCACTTCCCCCGAACTGACGACCTCCGGAATGCTGCCGAAGGCGTGGCGTTTTATAGAGGGCGACGGAATATATCTCTACAAAGGCGGCACAACAGGCTTTTCAAACGGCGGACGTGAGCCCTACTGTGAATATTATGCGTCCCAGGTCGCAGAGACAATGCAGCTCAACGCCGTGCATTATGACCTCGAAAACTGGAAAGGCATCGTGGCGTCCAAATGTGCTCTTTTCACTGATATTGATACGTCATATATCCCGATAGGACGTATTGTAACGACCGGCGGGCTCGAAGCCTGCGTTGATTATTATGACAATCTCGGAGAAGATTTCGGCGAGCAGATACGAAGTATGCTCGTTTTTGACGCGCTTATATATAACGAGGACAGACATTTCGGGAATTTCGGGGTTCTGCGGGATAATAAAAGCGGAAAAATCATTGCGCCTGCCCCCATTTTTGATAACGGGCTCTCGTTATGCTGCTATGTAGGCAATGAGGATATCAATAATTTGAAATCATATGCGGCGCGTTGCAGGCCCGCAACGAGAGGTACATTTGAAGCGCAATGTGCCGCCGTTATGGGACCGAGGCAGAAAGAACAACTGCGGCGAATGATAAACTTCAAGTTCAAACGGCATCCGAGCCTAAATCTTCCCGAGGCTTTTCTCACACAGCTTGAACATATTTTATCCGAGAGAGTGCAGCAGCTGCTCGATATCCCGGTACAGTCTGAGAAACAGCCCTGCAAACGAGAAAGAAATATCGAGAGATAACACCCAATAAACTCAAAAAAGCGTTCCGAAAGGGGCGCTTTTTTCATGCCGAAAAATAAAAACCGGGAGGTGATTAAAATAGAATTCTATGATTTTATGCTGTCCGAAACACGACAGCGACGTGTACGAATTGAAGCTGATACGGTCGAGGAAGCTATGTCAATCGCAGAGGAGCTTTGGGAAGAAAAGCACAGCCTCATGTCGTTGACAGAAAGCGACGTTGTTATGACGCGACTGTGCAAATACGCGGGAGATTTTGAGCACTTGCTCAAAAGCAGCGAGCGCCGGGACGCGCCGATAAGGATAGTCAGCCTCGAACCCGAACGCGATGCACGCATATGCTGCGTCGATATATCGCTCGATATGCTTGACCCGAACAGGACTTCCATCGTTATTCTTGATGATGATATCGTCTGTATTTTCGGCATCAAAGGCGCATCCGTCAACCGCATGATAGCCGACAAAACAGGCCGCAGACAAATAATTTACGGCGCGGCAATGATATGCAAAACCGAAAGCTCCGGTATTACAGGTCTCACCCCCGAGGAAGCGGAGAAATACAGAGAGAAATATTCGTCTCCCGGTCAGATAATTGCGTTCGATGAATATATTTTCCGCGCACCGCGAGAAGAAAAAAACACACCGAAAGGAGAGAAAAGGCGTGATAGTTGAGGTAATTTTCCGCCGTCGGGCGTGCAAAAAAGGCGTCCGTCTGCTCAAGAAAATCGAAAAAAACGTGTCTGATACCGTCAGTTTCGGCGAAGAAATCATCAAAAAGCATGATGAAATGAACGCCGAAATCGAACAGAGAGTCGCCGATACGGAACGCAGATTGGACAATGTTGAGAGAAAAATCGACCTCATTCCGAGCGTCAGCACAGAAAAAACAGGCGCTCGTAACGATGAAATCGGGCGAAAAACAGATGAAAATGAAGCGGAGGTGAGCACATGATGGGCACGCGCGGCACGATTATGTCCTCTTTTCGGGAAGGTCGCGCGCCGCCCGCGCGGTCGGGCGTATGTCCGAGGCCGTGGATATCCACGGTCGCGCATACGCTTGCAAGCATCGCGTTTGGATATCCACACCGAAAAACGGTGCGGATATCCACGCTCGGATATCCAAATGGATATCCGAGCGCCACGCGCTTGTTATGGGGACACCCCCTAAGACCCCGTTTTAGGGGCAAGCCCCTAAGACCCCAAAACCATCTGAAAAGGAGGAACGAAATTTGAGAACAAGAAACTGCTCGGTGATACTCCGACTCAACGAGGAAGAACTCGCAATGCTCGATGTCCGTGTGCAACGCAGCGGACTGACGCGACAGGCGTATCTCCGACACCTCATCAAAGGATATGTGCCGAGGGCGGCTCCGCCGGAGGCGTTCGAGGAAGTAATGCGGCAGCTTTCCTCTATCGGAAACAATCTTAATCAGATTGCTCAGAAAGCGCACCGTCTGAATGTGATGGATGTGCAGCAGTACGACGCCAATGTGCGAATGCTCTCGGAGGTGACAGCAGCTCTCGTTCGAGCGGTTGTGTCTCCGCAGCCGATGCGTGAGGCAACATTCAATGAGAACGACGGCGCAGATGACAGGAACGACGTGTCAGTCGATGACGAGCCGGCGACAAACGGAACCGTAACCTTCGAGGATATTTTCGGACACAAGCTCAGCGACGGCGGGACCGAGACGGACACTTCCGAGGATCTCTTCGACGACTTCTCCGAAGATGACGAAGAGAGCGAGTGATAGTCCGTGGCTACTACATCACTATGGCGTGTTTCGTCGGGACGAAAACTATATGATGTCATAGACTATGCGATCAATCCCGAAAAAACCGAAATCGGGAACGTGCTCGAATATGTTAAAAAATATTCAAAGACAACGGGAGAAGAACCGGAGGTCGGTGGAGACAGGCGCAAATACGTTTCGGGTATCAACTGTTCCGCAGGAATTTCAGCGACGGGAGAAATGAACGCTGTCAAAGAACGCTTCGGAAAAACGGACGGCACGGTAGCATATCACGGATACCAGTCCTTTTCGGGTTGGGAGTGCTCCCCCGAAGTCGCTCATGAAATCGGAGTCGAGCTTGCCGCCCGGCTTTGGGGTGACAGTTATCAGGTGGTCGTCGCCACCCATCTGGACAAGGCAAATCACATTCACAATCATTTCGTTATCAACACGGTATCGTTTGTTGATGGAATAAAGTTTCGACGAACTCCGCAGGACTATAAGCTTATGCGCGAGACGTCAGATGAGCTCTGCCGAGAATACGGGCTGTCCGTTATCGAGGAGCTGCCCGAGCGGAAGAAAAAAGCAAAGGAGGCTATCGACGAAGCCATAGACAAGTCGACGTCTTTGGAACAGTTCAAATACGAGTTGTCAATCAAAGGCTACTCCGTGGAGCTTTCGCCGAAGCGCACCTACTGGACAATCAAGGGCGATGATTGGGGACGCAGTATGCGGATGTACCGGCTCGGCGACGACTATACAAATCAGCGCATTGAGGAGCGTCTTGCGCTTTCCCCCGAAGAGCGGCTCTCAAACCGGGACAAAGAACTCAGCAAGGAACCTGTTCCGCACGGCGGCAAGCGCATTGCCCGAAGCCGGTCCGCCAAAGAAGCTATCGACGAGGCGATACGCTTGACCGATACGCTTGACGGTTTCGCGGAAGCGCTGCGGCTTATGGGTTACTCCGTAGACCTCAATCCCAACAGGGTCCATTGGACCATACAGGGCGAGGACTGGGGACAGCGAATGCGTATAGACCGTTTGGGAGACGAGTATACGAACGAACGCATCTCCGCAAGGCTCACCGCTCCAATCAAAGAGAGCGTATCGGATAAGCCGGCGAACGCAAAAGCAAAGCGACCGTATACGGCTCACCGCAGGCGTGCGACGGTGAGAGGCAGCACAAAGCGCAGTCGAAAGGTCAAAGGCTTCCGCGCCCTATATTATCGGTACTGTTATCTGCTCGGTATTTTTCCAAAGAAAAACCCAAGAAGAAAACAGCCAAAGCACTGGGCGCTGAAACAAGACCTTAACAGACTTGATGCAATATCGGACGAGGCAAAGCTCCTCTCACGGCATCATATCGAGACGGAAGATGAGCTTGACAGATATGCAGCGGCGGCGCTGTATAAGATACAGCTTCTTATGGAAAGAAGATGTGAGCTCATGTGCACAGAACGAGCCCCGGACGCATCAAGCGGCAAAAGGCACTCGCGGTTGCAAGAAGAACTGTCTCTGACGTCCGACGAAATAAAAAAGCTCAAACGGGAGGTTAAGCTATGCCGCGACATAAAAAAGCGGACTTCGACCCTTAAAGAGAAGCTCCGCACAGTGATTTCAGACGAAAAAGAACAGCAAGACAAACAAAGAGAGAAAGGAATCAAGGAACTATGAATTCAGGCGATGCAGCAGAAGAACTCATTAAAATATCTCTTGAAGGTACAGAGATGGTGCTGCGTTTGACAGGCGACTCCGCAAAGGAGATCGCCGCAGCACTGATTGCCGTTGCAAGCAATCATGCCAAAACGAGCTCAAAAGGAAAGCGTTGGCTCGCACAGGAGCTTTCGGCGGGAACCGACGTAAAGGTGTTTACCCTCCCGCAGAAGGACGCCGCGAAGTTTACGCGAGAGGCAAAAAGGTATGGCATATCATACTGCGCTATCCGAAATCGAGAGGACAAGTCTGATCATGATATCGACATAATCGTTCGTGAGGCCGACGCCGGGAGGATAAACAGGCTTGTGGAACGCTTTGGCCTCTCTGCGGTCAGACCGTCAACCTCTGTTACAAACGCGACGCGCGAAACAGAACTCGCGGAAGCCGATAAATCAGAGCCCGACACCGAGCGCGGCGACGTGGAAACACTCATGGACGAGCTGAACTTGCAGAATGCCGAGCGCTTCTTAGACGAAAAGAACGCAGCGCGCGACAACGCAGCGGAAGCGGTGGACGAACCCGCAGGCAGTGCAAACCCCACGGAGGCTCGGGCGGAAGGCGCTCCGTCCGAGCCTACCTTGAACAGTGTCGCGCCTACCCCCGAAAAAGAAAATGAGGCTCTGAACAACCGCGAACAGGCACCGAGTGCGCCTGTTATGGATCAGCAGCAGAAAGAGGCAGACGCCAAAACAGCCCCGCGCCGTTCGGTCAGAGCGAGACTCGCGGAGATAAAAGAGCGCCAGGAAAACGCGAGGACCGCGAAGTCGAGAGAGAAAAATCGCGGTCGTTCGGGAGAATCACGCTCAGCGTCCCGTCCAAAAAAGAATAAAAACAAAGGGCGCTGACCGCCCTCAAAAATGATGAAAGGAAGAATTCAAAATGACTACTGTTGACGACATTTTCCGTTCGACGTCGGCTGCCGGAACGGAAAAACAGGCAAACACCTATGACCGCGAAGAGTATCTGAAGAAGAAAGCGGAAGAACGCGCGGAAATGTTCGAGCTCGCCGATACTGCGGCGCTTGAGGTCTGCTCCGGTCCCGAAAAACTGGAAGAGTATCTCGATGTGCAGGCTCGGTTTTTCCTCTACTCGGCCACTAATGCGCTTCTCATTACGGCGCAGATGCCGAATGCCTCTATGCTGAGGTCGTTTGATGACTGGAAAGCAGCAGGCGTTTCAGTCAAAAAGGGCGAGAAGGTAAAGATACGGCTCATCATGCCCGGAAAAGAGTACACGAGAAACGACGGCTCCAAAGGTACGTCCTGGGACGTGAAAAAGGTGTACGATATCTCGCAGACCACCTCCGAAGAAAAGGCAAAAACCGAGATACGGCTTGACCCGGAGCTTGTGATGCGCTGCCTGCTTGAAAACCCGCCTGTGAAAGCGATAGCGTCGGACAATCTCCCGAACAATATGTGCGCTTTCTATTCGCCCGAGAACGAGTCGATACTTGTTAAACGCAATTCCGACGTGAACACAGCCCTCCGCGAATTTCTCGCGGAAATGGCTCACGCGACACTCGCAATCGGGAACGAAGAATATGTGCGGGAGTCCGCGTCTGATATAGCGACGTGTGTGTCATACATAATCTCGCGGCGGTTCGGACTTGATACCTCGAAATATGACCTCACACAGACAGCGGCACATCTCGCCGAAAGCGAGAATTCGCGGGAAATTCGAGGGACGCTTTCGGACATCCGGGGCATTGCCAAATCTATCGCGCAGACGATTGAGAAAGCGCATGAGCGTATGATACAGCAGAAAACCGCCAAAAGCACCGGAGACCGTATACCCGATGAAAGATGAGGCGATGCCCATGAAAAAATATGTGCTGAATTTGGACAAGAGCGAGCTCAACACCGTCATACAGTCGCTTACCGATAAAAAGCGCGGGCGCGAAGCAGAAGACCTCTCAACCGAGACGATAGACGCCATGCTTGACAGGATATCCGATACGCCTGCACAGCGACGGTTTTGTCTCGGCAGCCCCAAATTCGAGCTGTTTGTGAGCAAGGCTGAACGGTATGAGCTGATACGCGCTGTCACGGAATACCGCTCGGATCTCCTTTCTGCCGGAAAAATAGCCGACGTGGCAGGAGATGTACTGCAAAAGGTCTTGTTCGCAAAGGCACGGGAGGTAGAACATGCGGCGAGGTAGCGACCCACGCACATTTATCGCGCTCGGCATCGTCGGTGCCGCCGCTGTTGTGTGGTTCGCGCTTTTGACCGCTCCGTTCGTGGGCGGCGGGCTCCCTCTCGTTGCCGCACGGCTCCCGGAAGCTATGCAAAAGCCGTTTGATATTTCGCTTTGCGAGGACAGTCTTTCGACTGTTCTCGTTTTGCTCATGGTATACGGCTTGAGCGTATCTCTTCTGATTTACAGCCGGCATAACTATCGGCACCGTGAAGAACACGGTTCCGCTAAGTGGGGAAATGTTTTTTCCCTCAACAGCCGGTATGCAGAAAAGAAGCATTATATAGACAACAAGCTCTTTACGCAGAACTTCCGCATGGACTTGAACGAGAGAAAGCATCATCGAAACAAGCTGTCTGTTGTCGTTGGCGGATCCGGTTCGGGTAAAACAAGGTTTTACGCAAAACCGAATCTGTACCAAGCCAACACATCTTTCATTGTAACAGACCCGAAAGGTGAGCTTTTAAGAGACTCGGGAGAGCTGCTCATCAAAAAGGGATACGAGGTGCGTGTGCTTGACCTTCTAAACATGGAGAAAAGCCACTGCTACAACCCGTTCGTATACCTTGAGACCGATAACGATGTGCAGCGGCTTGCGACGAACCTGTTCAAGTCAACGACGCCAAAAGGTGCACAGACACAAGACCCTTTTTGGGATAACGCCGCAAACATGCTTCTTTTGGCCCTCATTTTCTTTTTGAAATATGAGGCCCCGGAAGACGAGCAGAATTTCCCGATGGTGATGGAAATGCTGCGGGCTGCCGAAGTATCGGAAGACGACGATACATACCTTTCGCCGCTCGACGAGCTCTTCAACGAGCTTGAACGGGAAAAGCCGGGTCATATCGCCCTCAAATACTATCGGCTGTACCGAAAAGGAGCCGGACGGACTTTGAAATCCATTCAAATCACGTTGGCTTCTCGGCTTGAGAAATTCAATCTTCCCGAGCTCTCGGCGCTCACTATTACAGATGAGCTCGACCTTCGTTCTGTCGGAGAAAGGAAAGTCGCTATTTTTGCGCTCATTCCCGATAACGATACGAGCTTCAACTTCTTAGTGTCGATACTGTATACGCAGCTGTTCCAACAGCTTTTCCGTTTGGCCGATAACGTGTACGGAGGCAGTCTTCCCGTTCCCGTCCACTTCTTGATGGACGAATTCGCCAATGTGAGCCTGCCTGACGATTTCGACAAGATATTGGCGACTATGCGCTCGCGCAACATCTTCGTGTCAATCATTCTGCAAAATATTTCGCAGCTCAAAGCACTGTTTGAAAAGCAGTGGGAGTCAATACTCGGAAACTGCGACGAGCTGCTCTATCTCGGCGGCAACGAGCAGAGCACACACAAATATATCTCAGAGCTGCTCGGAAAAGAAACGATAGACACCAACTCTTTCGGTCGGCAGCGAGGCCGCAACGGAAGCTATTCGACAAATTATCAGAACAGCGGACGCGACCTCATTGACCCCGCAGAGGTCAGATTGCTTGACAACAGGTATGCAATACTCCTCATACGCGGAGAGCGCCCTATCATGGACGAGAAATATAATATTCTCAAGCATCCTAATGTGGCGCTGTCAGCTGACGGTGGTGCAAAACCGTATCAGCACGGCGGCACAGAACGCGCCAAAGCTACAGTGTCGCTCTCCCTGTCACAGCTCGCCGGGGCTGTGAAAAATCCACCGGCAAAAACCGAAGAAGATGAAAAACATCAAATCTATGAGCTTCTGACCGACGACGAGTTAGAGGCTCTTTTACTTGAAAAGGAGAATTAAAAATGAAAAACTCAAAAACCATCGTATCCCTCAACACAGCAAAAGTCGGCATGAGAAAACGCTTCCGCGCCTTTCTCGCCGCCGCGTTCTCGGTCATAATGGCCTTTTGCTTCATCACAAGCGCATTTGCGGCAGAGACAACGGCGGTGCCTTCCGACGACGCGGACCCGTTTCAAATCCTCACGAATTTCACCTCGCTGATATTCTCGGTCATTTCCGCCATCGGTATTCTCATGATTATTTTCGGCGTCGTCCAGTTTGTAATGGCGATGCAGGGGCATGATCCGTCGCAGAAATTACAGGGCGGCCTCGTTTTTGGCGGTGGTGTGCTCCTGTTCTGCATCAGATTTGTTATCAACTTCATCGCGCCCGGCACGGTCTGATTGAGGCTCGGAGCAAAGAAATCTATACAGCGGGGGCGGAATAATTTCTGCCCCCGCATGAAAGGAGGCGGTATTGATGGAAGACGCCATCATTGACAATCTAAATCGAATGCTCTCGAACTGGAACGAGTATTTTCTGAAAATGTGGAATCTACTGACCACTTCACCAAAGCAATTCAAGAATACGGGCGGCGGGAACAGCTTTCTTTGGATGCTTACAGAGTATGCATACGATACTCTGACCGGCATCGGCGTAGGATTGCTCGTTCTGTTTTTCTTAATCGGAGTTGTTAAGACGAGCAGTACATACACAGACGTGAAGCGCCCCGAAATTATCGCAAAGCTGTTTGTCCGATTTGCGCTTGCAAAGCTCGCAATAACAAACGGAAAAGAACTTCTCGTAAATCTCATCGATTTCACACAAGCTGTTATAGGTACAAGTCTCAGAGAGGTGACAGACCGTGCAATGCATTATGCCGGCGTAACATCTCCGACAGAGATAACTTTGCCGGGAGAAGTCGTGAGCGCCGTCCACGAAGGGCTCGGCTTTTGGAATTCTATCGGTCTTTGGCTGCTGACATTTATCGGCGGACTTTTAGTCATTGCTCTTTCGTTTATAATGCTGCTCACGATATATGGCAGATTCTTTAAAATCTACATGTATATCGCCGTGTCGCCGCTCATGATGTCGACCTTTGCGGGGGAACCGACGCAGAATGTCGGCAAAGGGTTTCTCAAAAACTTCATCGCCGTATGCATGGAGGGTCTTGTGATACTCCTTGCGTTTGCGATATTCACCGTATATTCGTCTCTTGCTCCGGTGACATTTGACGCATCGGCGTCTCCGTCGACAATCGTTTGGGGATATCTCATTGAGCTTGTGCTTAATCTGCTTGTTCTCGTAGGCTCCGTGAAAATGTGCGACCGTATCGTCAAAGAAATGATGGGTCAGTGAAAGGAGAGAATAAGAACATTGGAAATACGAATCAACAAAGAAATCAAAGACTATAAGGAGTCCGTCTTTTGGGGGCTCTCGCTGAGGCAGTGTGTCTGCTCTGTCCTGGCTGTCGTTGTGTCCGCGGTTGGATATTTAACTCTCAAACACATCGTCGGCGGCGAGGTGGCTGTGTATGTCTGCATATGTGCGGCCGCGCCTTTTGCGGCGCTCGGCTTCGTTAAATATCACGGAATGACGGCAGAAAAACTTTTGTGGGCATGGCTCCGCTCCGAGGTCATCGAGCCGAAAAGGCTCGGCTTCCGGGCGAACAACATCTATTATGAGGCGCAGCGTCCGACAATAGAAAAATCAAAGAGAGAGGAGTACGAACGTCATGAAGACGAAACGAAAGAATAAGAGTGAGCGTTACGTCGTACCGCGCAGCGTCCGCGACATCATCCCGGTACAAAAGATTTGGAATGACGGGATATTTCTCGTTGGCAGCAATCGGTATTCTAAGACATACAGGTTTTCGGATATCAATTACTATGCGCTTTCAGACGAGGACCAAAGGTCTGTCTTTTTGGCCTATTCCTCGCTTATAGGCAGTATCGACAGCGCGTGCAGTGCAAAGCTCACGGTAAATAACCGAACGCAGAACAAGCGTGATTTTGAAACTAATGTTCTCATGCCGCTTACCGGTGACAAATACGACAAATACCGCAGCGAGTACAACGACGCGCTGCGCGAGAAAGCGGCAATGGCGAACGGCATAATTCAGGAGAAGTATCTCACGCTCACGGTCGAAAAGAAAACGGTCGAGGAAGCGCGTGCATATTTCGCACGAATAGGCTCGAATATTATGTCGAGGCTTACGTCTCTCGGTTCACGCTGCACAGAGCTAAACGCCGTCGAAAGACTGCGTATATTCCATGACTTTTACAGGCAGGGGGAGGAAAACGCTTTCCGTTTTGACATGAAAGAAATGATGAGGAAAGGTCACGATTTCCGAGACTACATTTGCCCGGACGGAGTTGAAAGGCACTCTGACTATATGCTTATCGGGGATAAGTTTGCACGCGTGCTTTACCTCAAGGACTATGCGAACGCCATCAAGGACGACATTGTTGCTGTGCTCTCAAATTTCAAGCGCAACATGATGCTCTCAATAGACTTTCAGACCGTTCCGACAGACGCTGCCGTACAGGATATTCAGCGCGTGCTGCTGGGAGTAGAGACGAACATATCCAATTGGCAGCGCAGGCAGAATCAGAATAACAATTGGAGCGCCATCGTCCCGTTCGACATGGAGCAGCAGCGCGCGTCTGCACGAGAATTCCTTGACGACCTCACGAACCGCGACCAAAGAATGATTTACGCGGTAGTGACCGTGGTGCTCACTGCCGACACGAAAGAGGAATTGGAGCTCACGACAGACGCCGTCAAAACAGCCGCGCTCGAAAGAATGTGCCAGTTGGCAACGCTGCGCTTTCAGCAGTTCGACGGGCTCAACACAGTATTGCCGTTCGGCACAAAGCTGATAGACACAGAAAGAACGCTTACATCTGAGGGGCTTGCGGCCTTCATTCCTTTTCGTGTGCAGGAAATACAAGAGAGCGGCGGCATATACATGGGCGAGAACGCGATATCACACAATCTAATTCTTTGCAACATGCGAAATCTCCTCAACCAATCAATGATAACGCTCGGCGTTCCCGGCTCGGGAAAATCGTTTTGGGCGAAGCTCTTCACGACGATTATCATGCTGTCCACGAACGAAGACGTACTCATATGCGACCCGGAGGGAGAGTATACGGCTCTCGTTGAGGCACTCGGCGGTTCCGTCATACGCATATCGGCAAGTGGGAACGACTACATAAACGCTATGGATATGACAGACGGCTACGGCGATAACAATCCGCTCGTCGAAAAGTCCGAATTTCTCATGTCTCTAATCGAACAGATGGACAGAGCCGGCGTCGGAGCTCATCACAAGTCGATTATCGACCGATGTGCCGATATCGTGTTCAAAGAAGCGAAAGCGAGCGGCAATGTGGCAACGCTCATATCCTTACGCGAGAAATTGCTCGAACAGCCGGAGCCGGAGGCACGCGACCTCGCTCTTGCGCTGGAACTCTATACGACCGGCAGCCTCAACATTTTCGCTCACGAAACAAACGTCGATATGTCCAACAGGTTGATTTCATTCGACATTCATGACCTCGGACCTCAGCTCAAGCCCGCAGGACTTCTCGTTATAACTGACGCGATACGAAACCGTGTCTCAAAAAACTGGAGGAACGGCAAGTGGACGCACATCTTTATCGATGAGTTTCATTACGTTTTCGATAGCGAGTACAGCGCGAAATTCTTCACGTCTGCATGGAAACAGTTTCGAAAGAGAAATACCTATCCGTGCGCCATAACGCAGAACGTAGAATATCTGCTCGACTCAACGGACGCATCAACAATGCTTTCCAATTCGGAGATCCTTGTAATGCTCAACCAGGCAGCATCAGACCGAGACAGGCTCCAGACCCTGCTCGGAATATCCGAGCAGGAGATGAACTATGTGACAGCAGCTGCCGCAGGAAGCGGCCTTCTCAAATACGGCGGGACGTTTGTCCCGTTTAGCAGCTATTTCCCGGCAGGCACAGAAATATACCGGCTCATAACCACAAAGCCGGGCGAGGGAGTTTTCGGAGGCTCAGAACATGGAGAAAGAAAAGATTAAGGCGGTCGATAAGGACAGCAAAATAAAGACTGCACAGTCTGAAAACGACAACGAAATCGGGGGCGCCGAAATAAGGCACGCGCCCCCGTTTAACATGCACAAAGAGCGCACAAGCTCGGCAGACCGCTATGAAAGCGATATCCACGAGATACCCGCATCAAAGCAGGATGAGGAAGACAACCCTTTTTCAGAGCACGTTTCAACCCCTGCGCCGGGCATGGAATTCGCCTCTCACAGTTACCCGACCGGTGCTCCGATACACATCTTGGACCGACGGAACGATATAAAAACAGTGCGCCGGGACGATAAGGTCAAGACAGTACCGCCTAAAAAGAACGCGGACGTAAATGAACGCCGCGCGCGGGCGGACAGCCACGGGGGACACGGCGACAAATCCAAAAAGAACGCGGACGTAAGTGAACGCCGCTCTGAAGAAGCAGAGGTCAGCACCTCTCGGAACGGTGACAGCGGCGCAGAAAAAAGCGAACCTGCTGCCAAGAAATATACGGTAAAGAAAAAGAAAAGCGCCTCCGCGCCTCGCCGCAGCGGACGCGTAATCTCCGCAATAAAGGCCGGCCACAAAACAGCGCGCACGGCGTCGCGTGGAATTAGGGGCGTTAGATCTGCCGCACAGAAATCAAGGAACACTGTATCGAGAGCCAAATCAGCCGGCGAACAAAGCGTAGGCGTAAACGACGGGACCCCGGAACAGTACGCGGGAGACCGGGTCGCCGATTTTGAAGCATGGACCGCTTCAAAAGGAGCAA